>JBATND010000001.1:0-4861 GCA_049290175.1 Flavobacteriales bacterium
TTGCCGTTGGCCGCATGAGTTCTCAACAAGAACGCCGAGTTATGAGTCCCCTGGACCCCATGAAAACAACAGCACCAAACACATTAACCTTGTCTGAATCCTGTCCAGTTCAACCCGACCACCTCACACCAAACCATCGAGCCATGAGGACAACCCTACCCCGTCGGAGCTTCGCAACTATCCTGCTCGCCACGCTCTTGGCCTGCGGCGCATTCCAAGCCCGTGCGCAGGTGATCGAGATCAACACGGGCGCTGCCAACACGCCACTGTACGCGGTAGGCCCCATCTACTTGTCGTCCACGCTCTTCTACCGGTACAGCCGCTTCGCGTACCTGTACACACAGGCGGAGCTGGCCGCAGCGGGCATCATCCCGGGCACTGTGATCCTGAGCACCGGCTGGATGAAGAGCACAGCCAGCACAGCAGCAGGACCCGCCGTCTTCAACATCTACATGAAGAACTCGAGCGTAGCCGCGTACGCGAACGCTACGGAGATCTGGGCCAACCTGAACGCCGGCTCAGTGCTGGTGTACACCAATGCCACGCAGTCGATTCCTGCTACGGCCGAACCGGACTACATCGACTTCACGCTCAACCCTCCCTTTACTTACACCGGCGGCTCCTTGGAGATCCTCACGGAATGGGACATCTCAGCGGCACCCGCACCCATCGCCACCGGCGCGTTCGAATGGGTGAATACGACCGTAGTGGACCGCATTTACGCCAGCGGCAATACCAGCTTTCAGGCCTCGCTGTCCAGCACCTTCAACAACGTCAGCATGGATGATCGGCGCCCGATGATCCAGCTCACCGTGGAAGTGCCCACGGGGACCCAAGAAGCCATGGATGCCCCAATGGTCCTGTGGCCGAACCCTGCCGATGGCATCCTCAACATCAGCAACGCCAGCGGTGCGCCCTTGGAGCGCGTCGAGATCATCGATGCGCGCGGCGGAATGGCCCTGTCGGAGAGCCCGAACAGCGTTGCCACAAATCTTCAACTCGATGTGAGCAAACTGGCAGCAGGCCCATATCTGGTCAGCATCAATACCCGTGCTGGACGCGTGGTGAAGCGCGTCACGCTGAAATAGCGCGACGCGAGCATTTTGAGCTTGCCCAAGGGGAGGCCAGGCGCTTTGAGCGAGCCGCGGAGAGGTGAGCCCTGCTTCAGCCTCGCGACAGTACTACCGGACAATACTACCATGTAGTGATCACCAATCTCTACCGTATTAATCTGCTTCGTAAACTAGCGCTGCGCTTCCAATCCACCCCCCATGGGCTACCATCGCACCCCATCGTATTTCATTGCATTCGTTGCACTACTGTCGTTGACTTCTTTGCGGGCACAGAACGTAAAGGAGCTCGCGTTCCCACGCGAAATCACTTTTCAAGGTGGTCCACAAGGAATAGCGCTCTTGCAAGGCAAGCCCTTCACCGGGCTGTTGGTGGAAGAGAAAACGAACACGCGTTTGGGTGAGTTCCGGAATGGGAAGCGACAAGGTGTCCATATTCAGCTTTGGCCAAATGGCTCAAAGGGTCATGAAGGAGAATATGTTGACAATCGCAAGGAGGGTGCTCATACCCAATGGCACCAGAACGGAACCAAGCGGGTGACCTACTCCTATGCGTCAGGAGTGATTGCTGACGGGTCGTACACCATCTATGGTGCCGACGGACGCAAGGAGGCCGTCGAGTCATTTCAAAGTGGGCAGCTCAGCAGGATTGGCACATACAAGGGGGACGACCTATTCGAGGAGGCGAAGGACTTGCATCCGGGCGGCACAACAAAAAGCCGCGAGGGCCTACTGAAGAATGGCAAGAAGGAGGGCCTTTGGGTTGAATGGTATGAGAACGGACAGAAGAAAAGCGAGGAGACATATGTGGATGGGAGGCTTAGCGGTATAGCTACAATCTGGTGGCCGAACGGCGAAAGAAAAAGAGAGGCCCAGTACTTCGATGGCGAATTGAGTAAGATTCTATACACCAATGATGTTCCGCCCGAAGAGTCCCTCTTCGGAATGAAAACGTCCTCGACAATCGCCTACATTGCTACAAAGTGCATTGACCATGATACACTGATCATTCTCGTTGATTTCCCTTCAAGGCACAACAACACAGGGCATTCCGCCGAACTGCTCCGGGAGATACAGGAAGAAATACTCTCTGGCTTAGGACGCCGATTAGAACGGTGTGATGGCAATATGCTCATGAGGTACGGTCGAAAAAGAGTGACACATACCGTTGAATTTTCGAGCCCTAGAGTTGTTCCGGTCTACGACGATGGAAAAGTTGTTACCGAGACCAAGCTTGGTACGATTACGACTCAGAACCAGCCCGGGTATAGAGCTAAATCTTCCGTGCGTATTCGTATTGTCGAATCAGCAACCGGCAGCGTGATTATTGACAAGGAAGTCGCCATGGTGTCTGATGTGTACCCGACTCGTGACTCTGCTATGATTGCTGGACCGACGGTTCTTAAGGGTATCGCCAGTAATTACGCCTATCATGCATTCCGATTGTGGGTGGATGTCGTTGATGTCCTCGAGTTTGACCGCAAAGGGAATCCCAAGCGCCTTCGAATCGCCTGCGGCGAGGAGCACAGTCTAGGAAAGGGTTTCACATTTGATATCGTGCGCTCCGATTCGTGGTTTATGAGGCCATTGGCAAGGGTGGAGGTCCGAGAGACTACTCAGGGATATTCCGAATGCGTGGTTCGCGATGGCGAAGAACAGCTCAAAACAAGCCTTCAAGGGCATGGCAAGCTCATGGCCATTTCATCATACAAGCTCTAACTAAGCACATCATGCTGTCCAACTACTTTTCCAAGGTCGAAGACAAGTTTGTCTTCAATGTCGCACTCCTGTTCTGGCACATGCTTGTGCTCCTGGCCGCCCTCGCAATCGTAGTCGGCGTTGTAATGTTCCTTTGGGGTCGCGTTCCCGCTAGCAAACCGGCTGTTGTCGAACAAGCTTATCCGGAACAACCAGTGTATCCGGAACCGGTGAGCGTTTCCTTGGAAGAGCTCAGGGTTGATGACATCCAACAATCAGCGGCAGTACTTAGTGGCGATCCCTCCACTTCTGACCCAGTACAGGTAGCCCCTCTCCCAAAATCAGAAGCGGCGCAAGAAGATTACACGGGACTCAAGGAGTACGAGGCCGAACTCGATAGGATGAAGGCACTTATTCCGCCAGCGACATACTCATGGGAGGGACAGGGCTATTGGTATTATCCCATGGGTGAACGGTATTGGACATTTTACCAGCAAGAGCGCTTCCGGCAGTGGGTGGTGACCGCCCCCGGGTTTGAAGACGTGCTCAAACAAGCGTTCGCTGGTATCAAGGCAAGAAAGTACTCGGACAAGCAGCGTGTGCTCAACGGCCTCAATACCGTTGCGCAAGAGTTACCGGAATCCGAGCGAATGCGAATTGTCAAGGACCTTCTCGTTCGTTTGAGCGACGATATTGACTTGAATGTGCGCACGCATGAGGCTCTGGCCAAGGGTGTTCGGCAAATCGGAAGCGTCGCGAACTACGGCTACGTTCGGTCATTGGCAGAATTTGGGGTGTACAACCCTTCGGACCTGGTTGAGTTCGCGAGCTATCTGGGCACGACCCTGTTGAAGTTCCGGGAAGAAGATCGCCCCGCGATACTTAACCGAGTCATCGACAGCTACTATAGGATCTTCGACCGCAATCTTGGCCAGCTGAAGGAAGCAACCGACATGTTCCTCCAACTTCTCAATAGCATGGATCCGAATCTTCATGTACACGCAATCACGAAGTACCACAGCCTGTACCTGAACAAGAACCAGCGTCGCAACCAAGAAATCGCCCGCATCAATCAAGATTATCAGCGCAACCGGGCAGCGATTGACGAAGTCAATCGACAGGCGCACCTGAATGCCGAGGCGTCAAGGATGCGCCAGCAGCGCGAGAAGGCCGAAGCAAGTCAAAAAAGCATCTATGCCGTAGGGGCGGGCATCTTGGTCGTTATAGTAGTTGCGACGGTACTTGTGTTCTTCTCCATCCAACGGTTGGTTAAACGAATCGAGCAAAGGCTTCCTTTCCCGAGCGAATCCAATAGCTGAGTGTAAGCCCCTTAAGAGGTGCGCTAGTGTGGCGCACTACTGACTTCGACTGCATTGCGCAGTCATGCGCGGAATCAGAACGCGCTGCTCGTCAACCTACGCTCGCGGCCAGCATGCGTGCCGTAATAGATGATGGAGAATTCGAATGCGCCGTTGCTGCGCGAATAGGAACGCAGCGGCGAGGTGTTCACATCGTAGCTGAAGCGGTAGCCGCTGTTCTTGTGCTTGAGGCCCACATGCGCCACGATGGCATCACGCACGCGATAAGATGCACCGCAGATCGCGCTGTACACCGAACCACCGATGGCGAATTCACCCATCATGCCCGCGTGGATCTGCTGGTCGTTGCCCTGCCGCATGTACAAGCCTTGCGGGATCAGGATCAACCCATCGGAGAGCTTCACGCGCACGCCGCCGTTGGCCGAGTACCGGATGGGCATCTTGCTCTTGGCCGTCCGGTAGATCGACTCATCGGGCATGGTGACATGGAAGAGCGCAGCATTCACGAAAGGATTCACGCTCTTGCGCGGATTGGTTGAGCGGTAAGCGAGGCCCACCGAAACATCCGGCATCAAACGCGCGCCCCGCTGCATGGTCTCGCCCGATGGCAGGTCCGAGTTGAAGTAGCCATCGCTGTACTGCGAATCCCACAGCAGATTCTGGTCATTCACCTTCTTGTACATCAAGCCGAGGTGAACGCCGGTCGAGAGGGTATGATTCGCCTTGGGATCCGACACGTTGTAGGCGCCCGCCAATCCGAGTTGGAAGTTGTTC
>JBATND010000002.1:0-26017 GCA_049290175.1 Flavobacteriales bacterium
AATCGGTGGCCTCTTCCTACATCATCCCCAGCGTTCTTCTCGATTCAATCGGTGTAATCGGCGGCCCCTTACTCCATCATCCCCGGTGCCCTTCGGTGAAATCGGTGCAATCGGTGGACCTGTCCTCCATCATCCCCAGCGACGCGCTCTATGCAATCGGAGACTCATCTTCCCTTTCTCTTCCCCGCCACTTTCCTTTGGAATTTCCCGCTCGTCGTCACCGGTCCGCGCGCCTCACCCGCCAACACGAAATCAACCGTGCGCTTGTCCATGTCCACGGCCTTGATCACAACGGTGACCTCATCGCCCAAGCGGAACTTGCGCCCAGTGCGGTGGCCCGAGACCACGTAACGTTGCTGGTCGAACTTGAACACGTCACCGGGCAGCTCGCGCATCTGGATCAAGCCTTCGCAACGGCTCTCTCGCAGCTCCACATAGATGCCCCAATTCGTGAGTCCGCTGATGATGCCCTCGAACTCCTGCCCGATGCGCGCTAGCAGATACTCCGCTTGTTTGTACTTGATGCTCGCGCGCTCCGCATCGGCCGCTTGTTTCTCCATGCGCGAACTGTGCTTGCAGCTCACATCGAGCGCGTCGCGGTCCAGGGGCTTGCCACCGGCGAGGTAGTGCGCCATGGCGCGATGCACCAGCAGATCAGGATAGCGGCGGATGGGGGAGGTGAAATGCGTGTAGTGCTCGAAGGCCAATCCGTAGTGACCGATGTTCTCGGTGCTGTAGATCGCTTTCGCCATGCTGCGGATGGCCACTTGCTTGATGGTGTTCTCTTCGTCTTTACCGCGCACCTCTTGCAAGAGGCGGTTGATCGCATGCGGAAGATCCTCGCCCTTGGCTACGACGAGGTTGTGCCCGAAGCTCTTTGCTAATGCGCGCAACTGCTCGATCTTCTCAGGGTCGGGCAAGTCGTGAACCCGGTAAACGAATGGCGGTGCCGGGGCGCCCTTCTTCTTGTTCACCCACGCCGCCACGCGCTTGTTCGCGAGCAGCATGAATTCCTCGATCAGCCAATTCGCCGGCCCCATCACCTTCTCGTACACGCCAAGCGGACGCCCTTGCTCATCGAGCTTGAACTTCACCTCGTTGCCGCCGATCTCCAGTGCGCCATTTTCGATCCGCTCTTTGCGCATCACCTGCGCGAGCCTGTGCAATGTGAGCACCTCATTCTTGAAGTCGCCTTCTCCACCGTCGATGATGGCTTGCGCTTCGGCATAGGCGAACCGGCGCTGCGAGCGCATCACCGTGCGGCCGAACCATTCAGCCTTGATTCTAGCCTGACCATCCAACTCGAAGATGGCGCTGAAGCTGAGCTTGTCGGTGTTGGGATTGAGTGAGCAGAGGTCGTTGCTGAGGCTCTCCGGCAGCATGGGCACCACGCGGTCAACGAGGTAAACGCTGGTGGCGCGGTTCGCGGCCTCCATGTCGATCACGCTGCGCGGCGTCACATAATGGCTCACGTCGGCGATGTGGATGCCCACTTCCCAATGGCCATTCTCCAAGCGGCGAACGCTCAGCGCATCATCCAGGTCCTTGGCATCGTCGGGGTCGATGGTGAGCGTTGGGATGGCGCGCACATCGCGGCGCTTGGCGATCTCTTCCGGAGTTACGCCATTCTTGATCTTCTCGCTGGCCAATTGCACGCTCTCGGGGAAATCGAGCGGCAGTCCGAACTCTGCAAGGATGGCGTGCATCTCTACGTGATGCTCGCCGGCGCGGCCCAGCACGCGCGTCACCTTGCCGCGCGGGATGTCGCGACTGTCCTTCCATTCGCCTAGCGCGATGATGGCCTTGTCGCCCTCTTGTGCATTGAGGCTCTCGTGCGGCGGGATGAAGAAGGGCCGCTGCACGCGTTGATCATCGGCCACCAGCATGAGGCGCCCCTGCTGCTTGTGGATGGTGCCTACGAATTCGGTGCGGCGGCGCTCCAATATGCTCAGGATCTTGCCCTCGGCGCGTGAGCCGCGGCTGCTCATCACCTTCACGAGCACGCGATCGCCGTGCAGCGCAACGCCCACGTTCTTGTTGTGAATGAAGATGTCCTCCTCGCCGCCCTCCACGCGCACGTACCCCGCGCCGCTCGCGATGATGTCGATGCGGCCCTCCACGCTGTCCTTGCCCCCTTGCGCGGTGTAGCGCCCTTTCTTGCCGCTGTCGATTCGGCCCTCATCAAGCAGCGCATCAATGGCATCGAAGAGCAGATAGCGCTGGCCCTTGTCCTTGAAACCCAGCTGCAAGGCCAGCTGCTGGCTGGTGATGCCCGCATGGCCACTGCGGCGAATGGCGGCCAAGACGTCTTGGGTGAGGCGGGAAGGGGAGGGGTCTTGGCGGGAAGCGCGAGAGGAGGGGCGTTTGGGCATGGCCGGGGTCCCGATGGGAGGACCGGCGCCGAAGGTATCCGCAGCCCCCCGCCCCCCACATAACCCACAGGTGTTGATAACCCGCTGAGGATCTCTACATTCGCGGCCCGTTTCGGGAAATAGGGCCATGCTCGAGAGCGCCAAGATCTTCAGCGGTACCGCCACCAAATACCTGGCGGAGCAGATTGCTGCGGCCAGTGGCGAGCGCTTGGGCGAGGTGGCCGTTAGCCGCTTCAGCGATGGCGAGTTCCAGCCCAGCTTCGAGGAAACCGTGCGCGGCGAGCTGGTCTTCATCGTGCAGAGCACCTTCCCGCCCAGCGACAACCTCTTCGAGCTGCTGCTCATGGTCGATGCCGCCAAGCGCGCCAGCGCCAAGCGCATCGTGGCCGTGATGCCCTACTTCGGCTTCGCCCGGCAGGACCGCAAGGACAAGCCCCGCGTTTCGGTGGGCGCCAAGCTGGTGGCCAACATGCTCACCGCCGCCGGCGTGGACCGCATCATGACCATGGACCTGCACGCCGACCAGATCCAAGGTTTCTTCGAGGTGCCGGTCGATCACCTTTTCGCCAGCACCATCTTCCTGCCGCACATCAAGTCCATGAACCTGCCCGAGCTGGTGATGGCGGCGCCCGATACCGGCGGCACCAAGCGCGCCAATGCCTACAGCAAGCACTTGGGCTGCGACATGGCCATCTGCTACAAGCAGCGCAAAGTGGCCAACCAGATCGAGCGCATGACGGTGATCGGCGACGTGAAGGACAAGAACGTGGTGCTCGTGGACGACATGATCGACACCGCGGGCACGCTCACTAAAGCCGCCGACATGATGATGGACCTCGGTGCCACCAGCGTGCGCGCCGTTTGTACCCATCCGGTGCTCAGCGGCGAGGCCTGCGAACGCATCGAGAAGAGCGCCCTCGCCGAGCTCATCGTCACCGATACCATCCCCATTTCTGCCGAGAAGCTCGCACAGACCAGCAAGATCAAGGTCCTGAGCGTCTCGCAACTCTTTGCTGATGTGATCCGCCGCGTGCGCAGCCACGAGAGCATCAGCAGCCATTTCATCATCGCGTAACACACCCCGCCCCATGAACAGAATCACACTCAGCGGCAACGTCCGCCAACAAGTCGGCACCAAGGATGCCGCCCAGCTGCGCCGCGTGAAGCGCGTGCCCTGCGTGCTTTACGGAGGCACCGGCACGGTCCACTTCAGTGTGGATGAGGCCGCCCTGCGCAAAGTGGTCTTCACCCCCGAGGTGAATGGCATCGAACTCGAGCTCGATGGCAACAAGACCCTCGCCATGGTGCATCAGAAGCAATTCCACCCCCTCACCGACCGCGTGATCCATGTGGATTTCATGGAGCTGAAGGAGGATCGCGAGGCCAAGGTGAGCCTCTCCGTTCGCCTCAAGGGCCAACCCGTTGGTGTTCGTAGCGGCGGCAAGCTGAGCCAGCCGATGCGCAAGATCACGGTGAAGGGCATGCCCAGCGCAATTCCCGCTCACCTTGAAGTGGATGTTGCCGAGCTCGGCCTCAATCAGACCATCCACGTGGGCGACCTGAAGCTCACCGGACTCACCCCGATGCACGACGCCGACGAGGTGGTTGCATCGGTGAAGGTGCCGAAGAAGGTTGAGGAGGCCGCAACTCCTGCCGCAGGAGCCGCCGCCGCCCCAGCTGCCGCCGCTGGCGCAGCGAAGCCGGAAGCAGCGAAACCCGCCGCCGCGAAGAAGTAGTCCTCGACTCCGCTCGGACAATCAATTCCAAGAACGGGCCCCTGACCTTGTCGGGGGCTCGTTTCATTTGCACCGCACATGAAGCACCTCATCGTTGGTTTGGGCAATCCCGGGCCCGAGTATGCTGGCACCCGCCACAACATCGGCTTTCAGGTTCTCGACCATCTGGCCAGCCTCGGACAAGTTCGCTTCGCCCCGGACCGCTACGGCGATCGCGCGGAATTGCGCCACAAGGGCCGCGTGTTCATCCTGATCAAGCCCAGCACCTTCATGAACCTCAGCGGCAAGGCGGTGCGCTACTGGATGGAGCAGGAGGGCATACCGGCCGACCGCGTGCTGGTGATCGCCGACGACCTTGCCATTCCATTCGGGGCAGTGCGCATCCGGGCCAAGGGCGGCGCGGGCGGGCACAATGGCCTCACCAGCATCATCGAATTGCTCGGAACCGAAGAGGTCCCGCGCTTGCGCTTCGGTATCGGCAGCGATTTCGCACGGGGTCGCCAGAGCGATTTCGTCCTGAGCCCGTGGACAGAGGAAGAGCGCAAGACCCTCGATGAGCGCATCGAGCTCGCTTCCAAGGCCGTGCTTCAATTCGGCCTGCTCGGCGTGGCCAGCGCCATGAACAACTTCAACAAGCGCTGAAGCGTCGGCTACATTCGCCAACCCAGAACGCAACACATGGCCAAGCTCTTCGCAAGCATCACCGGAACCAAGGATGAAGTGGTCCTGGAGCGCGCTACGCCCACCGCGCCTTGGTCGCTATCGGCTGCTGCTGGCGCAGACGTGCTGCGCATCGGTCCGGCGCAGTTCAGCGTGATGATCAATGGCCGCAGCCACACCGTTCTTGTGCTCAAAGAGGACCGCGAGAACGGCACCGTGCGCCTGCGCCTGGGTGGCCGCACATGCACCGTGAAATTGGAGGAAGAGCAGGACCGCTTGCTGCAGACGCTGGGCCTCGACAAGGGCTCACGCAAGGCGGGCGATCTGAAAGCGCCGATGCCGGGACTCGTGCTCAATGTCCTGGTGAAGCCCGGCGATTACGTGAAGAAGAACGATCCGGTCCTCGTGCTCGAAGCCATGAAGATGGAGAATGTAATCAAGGCGATAGCGGATGCTGAGGTGAAGGCTGTTCTGGCCGAAAAGGGCAAGCCCGTGGAGAAGGGGCAGCTCTTGATTCAGTTCGCCTGAACGCAACGGTTCACGAGGCCATTACCTTGGCCGCTATGGATCGAAAGCATTTCATCACGCGCTCGCTGCAGGCCATGGCCGGCGCGGCGATCGGAGGCCCGGCAATGTTGCAGGCCGCCTCGTGCTCCCTGCCTCGGATTGCCCGTGAACCGTCTCCGAACCCAGCGGCACCGCTCATTTTCGTGCAGGATCCGCTGGCGTACCCGTACGCCGCACTGGAGCCGCACATCGATGCGCTCACCATGGAGATCCACTACACCAAGCACCACGTGGCGTATGTGAAGAACGTGAATGAAGCCATCGCTGCGGAGAAGATCGAGGTGGCCGATGAGCGGGCCTTCTTCAACAAGGCCGCCACGCTCGGCGCCAAAGCCCGCAACAACGGTGGCGGCGCTTGGAACCACAACTTCTTCTGGCAAGTAATGGCGCCCGGCCAAGGTGGCGCTCCCCAAGGCAAGGTAGCGGATGCCATCAACGGTTCCTTCGGATCCTTCGAGAAGTTCAAGGAGGCGTTCACCGATGCCGGCATGAAGCGGTTCGGCAGCGGCTGGGCCTGGCTGGTGAAGAAGGAAAGCGGGCTCGCCATAGGCAGCACTCCCAACCAGGACAATCCGCTGATGGCTGATGCCGATATCCAAGGCACGCCGCTCCTCGCGCTCGATGTGTGGGAGCATGCCTACTACCTCAAGTACCAGAACAAGCGCAACGAATACGTGGCCGCTTGGTGGAGCGTGGTGAATTGGGGCGAGGTTGCGAAGAGGTTGGGTTGAATCCGCTTCAAAGCGGGAACCTGTTCTTGACCCATTGATTGCAAGGGCGCTCGATTGCGCGGTACAGTACCCAAGCCAAGAGCTGCAGGGCAATAAGCGTAATGAGCAGATTCGGCGAGTGCGTGTTGATGACTTGAAAGACCAATCCCATGTGGATGAGGTAGAAGGCGTAAGAGGCCCGCCCCATCCATTGCACGGGTCCGCTTTCCAAGAATAGCCGCACCCAGCTGCGCTCTTGTATCAGACCCGAGAAGAACACGGCAATGCCGAGGGGTAGAAGAAAGTTCAAGAGCAGCACGCCGAGTCTGTCGTCATAATCAATGCGGAAGGCGGCTGTGGCGGCGAGGATGAATGCACAGGCGACCACGCCGATCCACGTCGCATGGCGCACAGGAGCTAGCCCGTTCCGCGACCGGAGCGCCCACGCGAGACCAACGCCCGCCATGAATTCGATGGATCGCCCAGGGAAGGTGATGGCGAAGAAGAACCCGCGCGTGCCAAGGAAGCCGAACGGTGCTCGACCACCCAGCGCCTCAACCAGCAAAAAGCCTCCGAGAACGAGCGCAAGAGGAATGATGAAGAGCGCCAGTGCATTGCGCCGAACGGTCCAGATGATCGGCAATGCCACGAGGTAGAACGTGGCTTCCGCGGTCAAAGACCAGCCTTGAGCAATCCCGGTGTTCCAGAGGTCGGCGAACCATCCTCGCAGCAGCGTGATGTTGGCGATGAACAGCATCGTGGGGAAGGGCGACGGGGATTCCTCCATGAGCCATGGAATCAGGAAGGTCGCTGTGGTGAGAACGAGATACAGGGGTAGCAGGCGCCCCGCGCGGCGCAGGACGAATGCCATCATGCCAGCACGACCAACACTCCAGTATCGATCGGCGATCAGGAAACCACTGAGCACGAAGAAGAGGGCAACGCCAGTATGTCCTTGTGAAAGAAGGGCCTGTGCAGCCGGATGCTGAAATACCGGCACCTCCGGGCCGAAGTGGTGCATGAATACAAGGAGCGCCGCAACTGCGCGGATACCCGTGAGCGCGGGGTAACTACTTGGCTCATGCATGCCCGAAGGTCGGCACCGAGCGACAGCCGCTAACCCTCCACCAGCTCGATATCGAAGTCAACAAGTTCAACGAACTGCTGGATGCGCGCGTCGATGTCCTCGCGCGTGACCTCGACCAAGCGCTCAATACCGAACTTCTCGCAGGTGAAGCTGGCCAGTGCGCTGCCCACGATGATGGCGCGCTTCAGGTTGTCGAAACTGTGGTCTTGCGTGCGGGCCAAATAGCCGATGAAGCCGCCGGCGAAGGTGTCGCCTGCGCCTGTAGGATCAACCACGTCCTCCAGCGGCAAAGCGGGCGCGAAGAAGATGCGGTCCGCACTGAAGAGCAGCGCACCGTGCTCGCCCTTCTTCACCACCAGGTACTTCGGTCCCATGGCCAGGATCTTCGCCGCAGCTTTCACCAGACTGTGCTCGCCACTGAGTTGGCGGGCTTCCGCGTCGTTGATGGTAAGGATGTCGATGCGCGCGATCACCTCCTTGAGCTTCGGCATGGCGCTGTCCATCCAGAAGTTCATCGTGTCCATCACAACCAGCGCAGGGCGCTCAGCCATTTGGTCCAGCACCTTGGCTTGCACCCCGGGATCGAGGTTGCCCAGCATCACATAGGGAGCCTTGGTGTAAGCCTCCGGAAGCTCCGGGTCCAAGTCCAACAGCACGTTCAGGCGCGTCTCCAGGGTGTCGCGCGTGTTCATGTCGTAGTGGTAGCGGCCCGCCCAGAAGAAACTCTCCTTGCCCTTCAGCACCTCGAGGCCCGACAGGTCCACGCCACGGTCGCGGAGCTGTGCCATCACATCCTCGGGGAAGTCAACACCAACCACGCTCACCAGGCCCATCTTGTCCAGGAAAACAGAAGCGGCCAGGCTGATGTAGGTGGCAGCGCCTCCCACGGTCTTCTCGGCCACGCCGAAGGGGGTCTCGATACGGTCAAAGGCTACGGTGCCGACGGTGATGAGCTGCATGTGGTTCAGGTTGAAAAGAAGGAAGGCCGCACGATGCGGCCTTCTCTTGCTCCCCGGGCTGGACTTGAACCAGCGACCCCATGATTAACAGTCATGTGCTCTAACCAGCTGAGCTACCAGGGAAGGTCCCCCTTTTTCAAGGGAGCGCAAATGTAGAAAGCATGGGCGTTCGGACAAGGGGTTGGCGCAATCGATTCCTGGGCGCCTTTTTCGAAAGCCCAGGGTGCGGCCGGGTTCAGGCGCCACTGGGCAGAATGCCCCAGTTGAATCAACAGAAATTCGATACACCTAGAATACTTAGACCGCAAAACGGAGCCTCGAGCCCCAGCGGATGGCCCCGCTACGAGAAGTCTTTCGATCAGCGCAGATCGATCCGAAGGCCAGAGAGCATCTGCCAAGAGCCGACTACGCGCGATGGCAGGGAAGGCATGGACACCGCCAAGATGGAGGGGCGCATCTCGCTATAGAGGTGAAGTGCGCTCCAGAAGGGGCTCTTGTTGCCGAGTCGAAGGTCGAGGCCGAACAGCCCATGCAAGCCGCCGTAGCCGGACGAGGCCGTGCGAAAGCGCTCTTCGCTGAGCACCTCGATGGTGGATTGGTACTGACCATCGTAGCGCTCTTCGTTCCGTGTCACATAGCGGCTCACGGTGGCTTCGCCGCGCGTGGTCATGCCCGCTTGCAGGCCGATGCCGACGAACCACGAGAAGCGCGAAGTGGTGATACGGTGCGCGATGTAGGTGCCCTCGATGCCGATCCGTGAGCGAGTCAGGCTTGCGCTGTAGGTGTCGCGGTACGTGGTATCGAGCACATAGAGCTGGCCGGTCTGCATGGACACCAAGGTGTCGTACGCCCCCGTGCTCGAACGGCTCCAATACTCTTCGACATACTCATCGCCCGCGTACACCAGGCCCGCGCGGAGCCTCTCTTGGTATCGGCTATCGCTGTTGGCTTTACCGAGGCGCAGGCTGACATGTCCGGAGAGCATGCCCATGCCCACCACCGGGTTCATATTGCGGATGCCGCCGCGATGCCAATAAGGGTCGTAGAACTCGTTGCCTCGTGGCGGAAGATCGTCGCGCAACAAGCTCGATCCCGGCAACAAGCGCTGCCAGTCCTCCGTGCTCAGCCACGGCCCGCGCTCCAATTGAACGCCCATGGCAAAGCCGCAATCGAGGAGGCGGGACATTCGCGCTGGCTCCTGCTGCGCGAATGAATGAGTGACTGTGAGGCAACAGAGAGCGGCGAGGACAAAGACGACGGGCTTCTTCATGGCGATGAATGAGCGGTGAGCGAACGCTAGAGGTTTCCTGTTATTGCGGTAGTGGAGCGGAGTGCTTGACGGGGGGCGCAGTCAATCGAGCGACCACCTCCGCTATCTGCACAGCATTGGTAGCTGCGCCCTTCCGTAGGTTATCCGCCACCACCCAAAGGTTCAAGGTGTTCGGCTGGCTCTCGTCGCGGCGCAAGCGGCCCACGAGCACTTCATCGCGGCCATTCGCCAGCAAGGGCATGGGGTACTCGTCTTTCGCGGGGTCATCGAGCAGCAGGATGCCCGGTGCTCGGCGCAGCAGCTTCCGCACTTCGTCGAGGTCGAAGTCGCGCTCGAACTCCACGTTCACGGCTTCACTATGGCCGCCGGTCACGGGCACACGCACTGCGGTGCAGGTCACGCGGATCGAGGGGTCGAGGATCTTGTGCGTCTCGTGCACCACTTTCATCTCCTCCTTCGTGTAGCCGTTATCGAGGAAGGCATCGCAGCGCGGGATCACGTTGCGATCGATTGGGAAGGGGTAGGCCTTCTCGTCGGAAACACCGTCGCGCTCATTGTTCATCTGCTTCACGGCCTTCATGCCCGTGCCGGTTACGCTCTGGTAGGTGGAAACGACCACGCGTTTCGCCTGATAGGCGCGATGCAAGGGCGCCAAGGCCATCACCAATTGGATGGTGCTGCAATTCGGATTCGCGATGATGCGGTCCTCCGGCGCGAGCAAATGCCCGTTGATCTCCGGTACGATCAGCTTCTTGTCGGCGTGCATGCGCCATGCGCTACTGTTATCGATCACCGTGCAACCGACTTCGGTGAAGCGCGGCGCCCACTCGAGCGATGTGCTTCCGCCCGCGGAGAAGAGCGCGATGTCCGGCTTGCGTGCGATGGCCTCTTCCATGCCGATCACCGGCACCTCCTTCCCGCAGAAGCGGATGGTGGAGCCCACGCTCTTCGCGCTGGCAACAGGAAGCAATTCATCAACGGGGAACGCGCGCTCTTCGAGCACCTTCAGCATTACGCCACCGACCAATCCGGTAGCACCAACAACAGCGACTTTCATGATGTTCCCTGAACGTGGCAGGGCGGTCGAAAGTACCAGAACCTGTCTCAAGAATACCTTTCGGGCTGCGCCGGGGTCTTTGCGCCCCCAGCCTTCGTTGCTCAACCCTTGCATAGCACCCGGCTATGCGCGGGTTTCGCGCCTTGGCTGGAGGGCGAAATCCCTCCGGCTCGCTGCCAAAAACATTCTTGAGACAGGTTCTAGCTTTCACGCCCTTCGCAATCCATGACGCCCGCTCTCTTCCGCACCCTTATCGTGCTGATGCTCGGCACCATCGCCACCATCGCGAACGCCCAGTTCACCGACGACTTCACCGATGGCGATTTCACTGCGAACCCGGCGTGGGCCGGCAGTGATGCGCTCTTCACCGTGCTCGATGATGGCAGCGGCAACAACGTGCTGCGCAGCAACAGTCCCGGCGCGGCCACCTACTACCTGAGCACGCCGAGCACCCTCGCCAGCGATGCGCGATGGGAGTGCTTCATCAACTTGAAGTTCGCGACGAGCGGCACCAACTACGCGGACCTGTACCTGATGAGCGACGATGGCGTGACCACCTCGGCGCAGAACGGCTGGTTCGTTCGTGTAGGCGGAACGCAGGACCGCGTGGAGCTCTTCAAGCGCGTGGGCGGCGCGAACACTTCGGTGCTCGTGAGCCCCGATGGCATCGTGAACAGTAGCACGAACAATCCCTTCCGCATCCGCGTGGAGCGCACAGCAACGAACGATTGGACGCTCTCCTACGACGATGGCAATACGGGCACATACCTGAGCGTGGGACCAGCGATCGATGCAGCCGTGAGCAGCAGCACGCACTTCGGCATTCTCATCGTGCAGAGCAGCGCGGCGGGCCCGATCAACAATCACTTCTTCGACGACTTCGTGGTGGGCAATATCCCGGTGGATCTGGCGCCGCCCTCGCTCTTGAGCGCGACCGTAGTGAATGCCACGCAGGTGGATCTGCTGTTCGATGAGGCGCTGGATGCGACGACGGCGAGCACTTCAACTAACTACGTGGTGAGCGGCGGATTGAGCGTGACGACCGCTGCGCTGCAATCGGCGACGGTGGTGCGGATCACGCTTTCGCCAGCGATGGCGAACAACACGACCTACACCGTTACGGTGAGCGATGTTCAGGACTTGGCGAACAATGCATGCGTGAATCAACAGGCCAACTTCTCGCTCGTAGTGCCCGATGCCCCGGTGTATCGCGACGTGGTCATCAATGAGTTCATGGCCGACCCTTCGCCCGTGGTTGGATTGCCCGATGCCGAGTTCGTTGAGTTTTACAACACCACTACCGATAAGACCTTCGACCTGGCGGGCTGGAAATTCACCGATGGCACCAGCACCGCCACATTGCCTGCTTACACGCTCGGTCCCGGGCAGTACGTGATCATCACGAGCACAACCAACTCGTCGCTCTTCGCCTTCGTGCCGAACCGCATCAGCGTTGGCAGCTTGCCCTCGTTGAACAACGACAGCGACAACCTCGCGATCACGTCGCCGGACAACACGGTGATCGATGCCGTGAGCTACGCGCTGAGCTGGTACCGCGATGCCTCCAAGCAAGACGGCGGCTGGACGCTGGAGCAGATCAATCCGCTCACACCATGCAGCGGAGCGCCTAACTGGATCGCGAGCAATGCCTCCATGGGTGGAACGCCGGGCGAGCAGAACTCAGTGTACGATCCTACGCCTGATGCTGCGCCGCCTGCTCTCACTGCTGTGCAAGTGGTTGATGAGAACACATTGGACCTCGTTTTCGATGAGCCGATGAACGCTGCGAGCTTGGCATCGGCGACCTATGCGATTACGCCGGTCATTACTGTGAGCAGCGCACAAGCCGTGAGCGGAACCGATGACCGTGCAAGGCTCACGCTTGCAACACCCATCGTTGTTGGCACGGTGTACACGATCACGGTCACGGGCGTTGCGGATTGCACAGGCAACACCATTGGCGCTGCGAACACCGGAACATTCGCGCTGCCCGAGCCCGCTGTTGCTGGCGACCTCGTGATCAACGAAGCGCTCTACGACCCCATCAGCACCGGCAGCGATTTCGTGGAGCTGTATAACCGAAGCAACAAGACGCTGAGCCTGCAAGGGCTGCAGATGGCCAACGAGACCAATGGCGCCATCGCCAACCTGCGCGCGATTACCAACGAGCCCTACTTGCTGCTGCCCGGTGAATACATCCTGCTCGCCACGAACACGAGCGACATTGCCGCGCGCTACCCGCAGAGCCGCACAGAGCGATTCTTGCAGATGAGCCTGCCTGCATACAACAACGGCAGCGGAACGGTGGTGCTGCTCGATGGCGCCAACGCCGTGCTCGACCTCTTCCGCTACGACGACAAGATCCACTTCACGCTGGTGAACAAGCCCGAGGGCTACAGTTTGGAGCGTGTTGATCCTGAGCGCGCCACCGACGACCCCACCAATTGGCACACGGCCAGCGATGTTGCGGGCAAGGCCACGCCCGGCTTCGAGAATTCGCAATACAGCCGCGCGCCGAAACCGCAGGGCGAAATGACCATCGACCCGGCCATCTTCAGCCCCGACCAGGATGGATACCAGGACCTGCTCACCATCGCTTACCGTTTCGATCAGCCAGGCTTCGTGGGCACCATCATCATCTACGATGTGGCCGGTCGCGAAGCGCGCCGCTTGATGGAGAACCAGTTGCTGGGCTCCACAGGCGCCATCAGCTGGGATGGCATCCTCGACAGCGGCAGCAAAGGGCGGATGGGGCCCTACATCGTGGTGCTCGAAGCATACGACCTCGCAGGAAACGTGGAGACCTTCCGCAAGACGGTTACGCTGGCGCATCGGCTGGATTAGCTCAAGGAGTCGACTCGAACACAACTAGTCGTGCCAAAGAAGCTCTCCACAGAAGAGGCGGCGCAGTTCGAGGCGAATTCGCGGATGTTGTTAGCTGTCATTGAATACGAAATCGAACTAGGGGAATGTGCTTCTATTGATGATAAAAGCCTGAAGGATCATTGGAAGGGCGTCTATGAGATTGCAAAAGACGCCGTTGCTAATTGCAGGATTGGCCGCGTCAATCAGTGGCTCAGGGAAATGACCGAAGAACGAGAGCATGAGGTTGCTCTCATAAGATTCGTATGCGACAGGACGGGCCTAGAGCTAAGAATTCGAGAGAGGCTGCTGACGAGGATTAAGCGGATTACCGATAGGGGTCGTATAACCTCCGACAGCCAGTTCTATGATGTGATGAATGAGATTGACTTTCTATACCAATCGACGCAGCCAGACAGGCAACGGATTGAACTTTTGAATGCGCTTGCACGCTCATATGAGCAGCATGGGGCCAACCAGAAGAATGACTAGTCGGCTGGCCCGGTAGCGAGGGCTTCCCCTTCCTTTAAGATGTTGGTATTCTCTGCGCCCTTTGCCCCTCTGCGGCCCGTCTCATTGCGCAACTTCGCAGCCGATTCCGCCACAACGGGACGAAGACGTATGACCGACCAATTGACCAAGAGCCAGGAGCTCATTGCCCGCCGCAAGGCCGCCGTGCCTAATGGCGTGGGCATGTTCAACTACGCCACCGCCGCTAAGGCTCACGGCGCCACCATCATCGACGACGATGGCCGCGAGCTGATTGACTTCGCCGGAGGTATCGGCGTGGTGAACGCGGGCCACTGTCCGCCGCCCGTGGTGAAGGCGATCCAGGAACAAGCGGAGAAATTCCTGCACGTGAGCTTCAATGTGGCGAGCTACGAGCCTTACGTCGCGCTATGCGAGAAGCTGAACACTTTGCTTCCGCATGGCGGCCCAACGAAGACGCTGCTGGTTAGCACCGGCGCCGAAGCAGTGGAGAACGCCATCAAGATCGCGCGACAGGCCACCAAGCGCCAAGGCGTGCTCTGCTTCACCGATGCCTTCCACGGCCGCACCATGATGGCCATGACGCTCACGAGCAAAGTGGGCTACAAGCCGGACTGCGGGCCCTTCGCGCCAGAGGTCTATCGCACGCAATACCCCAACTACTTCCATTACGGCGCAGGTCGAAGCGAAGCCGAGTTCGCGCAAGCCGAGCTGCATCGTTTGGAAGAACTCTCGCACAACCTCGTCGATCCGAAACAGCTCGCCTGCGTGATCATCGAACTGGTGCAGGGTGAAGGCGGATTCAACGTGGCGCCGAAAGCCTACGTGGAAGGCTTGCGCACCTGGTGCGATCAGCACGGAATCCTCTTGATCTTCGATGAGATCCAGGCGGGCTTCGGGCGCACAGGTGCATGGAGCGCGTACGCGCACTTCGGCATCACGCCCGACATCAGCACATGGGCCAAGAGCCTCGGCAGCGGCCTGCCGATCGCAGCGGTGATGGGCAAGGCCGAGATCATGGACAAGGCGGCGCCGAGCAGCATCGGCGGCACGTACATCGGGAGCCCGGTGAGTTGCGCTGCGGCATTGGCCACGCTGAAGTACATGGAAGAAATCGACATCAACGCGAAGGGCAGGCATGTGGGCGAGGTGATCCGCGCGCGCTTCGAGAAGATGAAGGCGAAGCACGATTGCATCGGCGATGTGCGCGGCCTGGGCGCCATGATGGCCATGGAATTCAATGTGAAGCGCGATCCCGCGAAGCCCGATGCAGACACCTGCACCAAGCTGATGAACGCCTGTGCCAAGCGCAACCTCGTGGTGATCACCGCTGGCACCGACAAGAACGTGATCCGCGTGCTCAGCCCATTGGTGATCAGCGACGAGCTGCTGAACAAGGGGCTCGATATCATGGAAGAGGAGCTGGACAAGATCGCAGGATGATGCGCGCGCGGATCTCTTGGCAAAGCACCCGTACCGGCGACCCAGTGGGTCGCCCCAAGCGCACTCAACAGGAATGAAACCCTTCTCCATCGCCGGCATCCAGATGCGCGTGGGCTCTGCTCACAGCAACGTGGAAGCCATGAAGACCAAGCTTGATCTGCTCATGGCCATCTATCCCTGGGTGGATATGGTGATGTTCAGCGAGCTCTGCGCCTATGGTCCGCACATCGTGCATGCGCAACCCGTGCCCGGCGAATTCGAGCAAGAGATGTGCGCCATGGCGGCCAAGCATGGCATCTGGCTGTTGCCGGGCAGCATCTTCGAGAAGAAGGACGGCAAGGTGTACAACACCGCCAGCGTGATTGATCCCGAAGGCAGCGTGGTCACGCGCTACCGCAAGATGTTCCCCTTTTACCCGTACGAGGTGGGCGTTACCGGCGGCGATCAATTCTGCGTGTTCGACGTGCCCGATGTGGGCCGCTTCGGGGTGAGCATCTGCTACGACATGTGGTTCCCCGAGACCACGCGCACCTTGGCCGTGATGGGCGCCGAGGTGATCCTGCACCCCACGCTCACCGGCACAATCGATCGCGAGATCGAGCTGAGCATCGCGCGATCCAGCGCTGCCATCAATCAGTGCTACTTCTTCGACATCAACGGCCTCGATGCAGGCGGAAGCGGACGCAGCATCGTGTGCGGGCCCGAAGGCCGCATCGTGTATCAGGCCGACGTGAACGAAGAGTTCATCCCGATCGAGATCAACCTGGAGAAAGTGCGCCGCAGCCGAGAGCTCGGAGTGCTTCGCTTGGGTCAACCACTGAAGAGCTTCCGCGACAGCCCGGTGGATTTCGGCATCTACGCGCCGGGCGTGAAGCACCCGCACTTGGAAAGCCTCGGGCCACTGATCAAACCTACGCGTGTGCAAGAGCTCACGGAGTTGGAGGTGAAGGACGAGACGCGCGCGCATGAATTGCCGAAGCACATCATTAGCGCGTACCGGCCGCCAAGTGATCCGCAAGCCATTTGACAACGACAACTTCTAATTGCTGATTCCTGATTCCAGGTTCAACATCCGGTTCGCCAATCCTGAATCAGCAATTAGCAATCAGCAATACCAACGACATGGGAAGCCTCGCAGGACGCCACCACATCAAACTGAAGGACTTCATCAGCTGGTTCGAGATTCCCGCCTACGACATCCACCGAGCGGCGCGTTTCTATGGCACCATCTACAACATGGAGATGGAGGTAGCCGTGAACGGTGAATTCGCCATGGCCTATTTCCCCGCGGACAAGGGTATCGGCGGCGCGCTCATCGCGGGTCCCGGCTGCCTGCCAAGCGATACGGGCACGCTCATCTACCTCAATGCTGGCAACGACCTCGATGGCATCTTAGGTCGCATCGACTTGGCTGGCGGACGAGTGATCATGCCGAAGTCGCTCATCAGCGAATCGGCGGGATCCTTCGCGCTCTTCATCGACAGTGAGGGCAATCGCGTAGCGTTGCATGAAAAGCACGTCAAGCCGAACCGCCAATCAGCATCAGAGCGGAAGCCTGCTGGCGAGAAGGCGGCGAGCAAGGGCGCTGCGGCGAAGGCGGGCAAGCGCAAAGGGCGCTAGCTTGCGGGGGCCTTACCCCCACCAAGATGAAGGTTTCGCGCATTGGGCTTTTGGGTTTTACGTTTCTACTAGGTTTAGAATCCATTCAAGCGCAATCCGGATGGTCCGTGTTGGGCATTCCCCCATCGGGCCGTTATGACGATGCCTTCTTCATCAATGCCGATACGGGCTGGGCTGCTGGCGGCCCCAATGGATGGATCCGCAAGACCACCGATGGCGGCCAGAGCTGGGCGCTTCAATTCGATTCGCCATACTACTTGCGGAGCATCGAATTCCTGAATGCCGATACCGGATTCGCTGGATCGCTGAATGGCTGGCTCTATCGAACAACGGATGGAGGCGGCTCTTGGAGCAACATCGCCGGGAGTATGCTGCCCGCTCCGCAAGGCATATGCGGACTAGCCGCTATTGGAGCAAGCACCATACATGCTTGCGGACTCTGGGCAGCGCCCGCCTACGTGTACTCATCAATCGACGCAGGCAACACCTGGTCCTACACGGACATGAGCGGGCTTGCCACGCGCTTGGTCGACATCCACTTCACGCATCCCGATACCGGTTTCGCAACGGGCACAGCGGATCCAGCAACCGATGGCGGGGTGATCCTGCGCACCACCGATGGCGGCGCAACCTGGAATGCCGTGCATGTCACCAACACGCTCACGGACATCGTTTGGTAGATCCAACGGCTCACCGCTCAGCAGTGGTACGCGAGCATCTACAGTGAACCCACAAACGACGATACGCGCATGCTGCGGAGCAATGATGGCGGACTCACTTGGGAGCAGGTATTGGTGAGCGACAGCTACACGTATGTGGAGGTAGTGGGCTTCATGAATGAACAGATCGGGTGGACCGGCGGTGAAGACAGGCTATGGGAAACCACTGACGGCGGGGGCACATGGGAGGAGATCACACTCGGGAACAGCTACAATCGCTTCTTCAAGGTGAACGATAGCACAGCGTACCTCACTGGGCAGAGGATCTATAAGTACCAAGCAGACCTCTCGACGAGGGCGGCACAAGTGGAGTCGCGCCGAACATGGCATCAGTTGCGCATCGGCCCGAACCCTGCGAACGGAGTTTTTGAGGTTTGGATGCGCTTGGACCGCGAGACCATTGCCGACCTGCGGGTTGTGGGTGCCGATAGCCGAACAGTGCGGCAGTTGCTCCGCAGCAATGCGGCTCCGCCGGGAGAAAGCAGCTTCAGTGTGGACCTGCGAGGAGTGGCGCCCGGCGCTTGCTTCGTGGTGCTGAAGACGAACGAAGGGATGATCTGGGAAAAGGTGGTAATCGGCCAATAGCCCTACGCCGCGCTCAGCTTCAGCATGTTCGCCATGCCTTGCTCGGCGATTGGCATGCTGGCCACATTCACCACCAAGTCGCCCTTCTGCACGAAGCGCCCGCTGCGCAGGATGTGCTTGATGTCGGCGATGGTGTGATCGGTGCTCACGGTCTTGTCGTAGTACTGCGCGCGCACGCCCCACACCAGGTTGAGCTGGTTGAGGATGCGGCGGTTGCTGGTGAAGGCGAACACGTTGGCCTTGGGCCGCATGCTGCTGATCTTGTATGCCGTGTAGCCGCTGTGCGTCATGGTGACGATGGCCTTGATGTCGATGGCGGCGGCCATGCGCACGGCGGCCATGCAAATGGTGTCGGTTACCATGCGGTCCTTCAGCTCCAGATCAGGCTGCTCCACGTTGAACATGGCATCGCTGCTCTCCATCTCCATGAGGATGCGGTTCATGGCGCGCACCACCTCCACCGGGAACTTGCCCACGCTGGTCTCGGCGCTCAGCATCACGGCATCGGCGTGATCGAGCACGGCATTGGCCACGTCGTTCACTTCTGCGCGTGTGGGCGTGATGCTCGTGATCATGCTCTCCATCATCTGGGTGGCCACGATCACGGGCCGGTGCTGCAGCAGGCAGCGGCGTATGATGTCCTTCTGCACCAAGGGCACTTTCTCCATCGGGATCTCCACGCCCAGATCGCCGCGCGCCACCATGAGCGCATCGGCTTCGCGGATGATCTCATCGATCTCCTTGAGTGCTTCGGGCTTCTCGATCTTGGCAATCACACGCGCATGCTTCTCGCGTTGCTGGATGATGCCCTTCAGTTCGATGATGTCCCTCGCGCTGCGCACGAAGCTCAGGCCGATCCAGTCCACATCGTTCTCCAGCGCGAAGTCGAGGTCTGCCCGGTCCTTTGGCGTGAGACAGGGCAGGCTCACCCTCGTATTGGGCAGGTTGATTCCCTTGTTGGCGTTGAGCATGCCGCCGTGCAGCACGCGCAGTGTCACCTCCGTGCGGCTATCGGTACCCACCACTTCCAAGCGGAGCTTGCCGTCGTCGAGCAGCACCGGTTCTCCCTTCTTCACGTCCTGCGGGAACTGCTTATACACGGTGCTCACCAGTCCAGGCCTGCCGGGCAACTCATCGGTGGTGATGGTGAGGAGCTCGCCGTCCTTGAGCTCAATGGGTCCATTCTCCATGGCACCAACGCGCAGTTTCGGGCCCTGCAGATCAGCCAGGATGGCCACCGTGCTGCCCAACTCTTCGTTCAGCGAGCGGATGGTCGCGATCAGCTCGGTGTAGAACTCGTAGCTGCCGTGGCTGAAGTTGAGTCGGCATACATCTAGCCCGCTGAGGATCATGTCGCGCAGCACTTCGCGCGAGGAGCTGGCGGGTCCCAGCGTGGCTACGATCTTGGTCTTCGGATGATTCATCGGTCTCTAGGTGCCGCGAACGGCAATGGGGCTCAAAGCAACAACTTGTGGCCGTTGCGCAGTTCGTTCAGTTCGATGGAAAAGGCGAGCAGCACGAATTCGGTGGCCCGTAGGCGTTGCAACAAGTCCTGTTCGCTTTCGGCGGTTTCTTGGTCGATCACAAGGAAATAGTCGGCTTGCGTCTGCCCAGCGATAAGCCGCCGCTTGCCGCACGTATTGCACACCAGCGACCAGGTAATCGTATCGTCTGGCGCGCTGTGCTGGAAAACGGGGTAGTGCAGGTCCTTGCTGCGCACATGCTCAACGATATCCTCGCGACGACGCGCCAGATCAAGGCCCAATGCCTTATTCAGCGCCCAGCACAAGCGGTAATCGGGAACATGGCTGCTGATGCCGAAGACAACGACCTGCGGAAGGGCCTCAACCTCATCGAGCCTGTGCTTGGGCATGGCGCCAAAGGTACCTGCGCGCATCAGGGCTGCTCGGCCCTGCGAGCGCGCTGCCCCTCGCGCTTGAGAGGTGGTTCGATAGGCTCGTGGTCGTTGGGCTTGTGGCGACGCGACCGCATGCTGCGGAATGCGCTCTGCGCGGCATCCTGTTCGGCGGTCTTCTTGCTGGCCCCTTTGCCGGTTCCTTTCAGCTCCCCGCCAATGCGCACTTCGGCCACATAGTGCCTGCCACGGCCGCCGCCGCCCTCACGCACCACGAACTCCACCTTCTTGCGGCGCTTCTGGCCCCATTCGAGCAGACGGCTCTTCCCATCGCGATCCTCCTTCTCGATCTCTTTCAAGTCGAAGTGCTGGGTGATGAGGCCCACAACCACCTTACGCGTGCGCTCGAAGCCCTTATCCAAGAAGAGCGCACCGATCAGTGCTTCCAAAGCGTTGCCGGGCACGCTGCTCTCGTGCGCGCGTGCCACGGTGGTCTCGATCACGCGCTCGATGCCGATGCGCTTGGCCAGTTGATTGAGCTGCGACCGGCTCACCAGCTTGCTTCGCATACGTGTGAGGAACCCTTCGCCTTGGTCGGGGTAGCGCTGGAAGAGCAGGTTTCCGATGATGGCATCGAGCACCGCATCGCCGAGGAATTCGAGGCGCTCGTTATCCGGCAGGTCCGGCCGGTCTTCGGACACGGCGCTTACATGGCGCAGCGCTTGGCGATAAAGCGGAAGGTCGCCCGGGGTGATGCCCAAGGTCTGGCGGCACCAAGCCCGCACCCGCTTCTCTTCGGGGTTGCGCGCTCGGCTGAATAGGCGTGCGATCACGCTAGCGATGCTTGCGGAAGATCACCGAGGTGTTGTGCCCCCCGAAGCCGAAGGTGTTGCTCAACGCGGCATTCACCGTGCGGTGCTGCGCGGTGTTGAAGGTGAAGTTCAGCTTCGGGTCGATCTCGGGATCGTCGGTGAAATGGTTGATGGTGGGCGGGATGATGCCCGTGTGGATGGCCATGATCGCGGCCACGCCCTCAACGGCTCCGGCTCCGCCGAGCAGGTGCCCGGTCATGCTCTTGGTGGCGCTGATGTTCAGCTTGTAGCTGTGCTCGCCGAATACACGCTCAATGGCCTTCACCTCCTGCGGGTCGCCGATCGGTGTGCTGGTGCCGTGGGTGTTCACATAGTCGATCTCGGTGGGATCCATGCCCGCATCCTTCAAGGCGGCACGCATGCACAGCTCTGCGCCCAAGCCCTCGGGATGCGGTGCGGTGATGTGGTAAGCATCGCTGCTCATGCCGCCGCCAACCACTTCGCAGTAGATCTTGGCGCCGCGTGCAATGGCGTGCTCCATGTCCTCGAGGATGATGCCTGCACCGCCCTCGCCTAGCACGAAACCGTCGCGGTCCTTGTCGTAGGGGCGCGATGCGGTCGAGGGATCGTCGTTGCGGGTGCTCATGGCATGCAGGGCGTTGAAACCGCCCACGCCCGCCTCGTAGATCGCTGCTTCGCTGCCGCCGGTAACACAGGCCACGCAGGTGCCCAGACGGATGTAGTTGTAAGCGTCGATCATCGAGTTGTTGCTCGATGCGCAGGCGCTCACCGTAACATAGCTAGGGCCACGCAGCGTGTGGCGCATGCTGATCAGCCCAGCAGCACTGTCGGCGATCATCTTCGGGATGAAGAAGGGGTTGAAACGCGGTGTGCCATCGCCCTTCCCATAGCCGATGCACTCGTCTTGGAAGGTCTTCAGGCCGCCAATGCCGCTGCCCCAGATCACGCCCACCCGATCGCGGTCCACGCCGCTCTCCAATAGGCCACTGTCCTTGAGCGCCTCATCCGAGCACACGAGCGCATACTGCGCGAAGGGATCCATCTTCCGGGCCTCCTTGCGGTCAAGGAAATCCTCCGGATTGAAGCCCTTCACCTCGCAAGCGAAACGCGTCTTGAACTTGCTCGCATCGAACCGGGTTATGGGCGCGGCTCCGCTACGGCCGCTCACCAACCCCTCCCAGTACTCCTTGAGGGTGTTCCCGATGGGAGTGAGCGCGCCCAGTCCGGTGACAACCACACGCCTGAGCTGCATGCGGCAGGATTACTTCGCGTTCTTCTCCACGTACTCCACGGCCTGACCCACGGTCTGGATCTTCTCGGCCTGGTCGTCCGGGATGGCGATGTTGAACTCTTTCTCGAATTCCATGATGAGCTCCACGGTATCGAGGCTGTCAGCGCCAAGGTCATTCGTGAAGCTGGCTTCCATGGTTACCTCGTTCTGGTCCACGCCCAGCTTGTCCACGATGATCGCAATGACCTTTGACTTGATGTCCGACATGTCGGTTCGTTTTTGTTGTGAGGCCCCAAAGGAAAGACATTTTCCAAACGGGCAAGCCCGCCCCCATACAGCCTACTTATGCACGACCAAGACTTGATCCAACCGCTTTCGTGTGAGCAATGGCACTTGGCAGCCTTCGGCTGGAAAGCCTATGGGTATCAAGAGGTAAGGCCGCTCATTATCGGGCCTATTGAGCGCTTTGGACAGGAAGTTCATGGGGCTTGGCGTGTGGGTAAGGGTGGCCAGACCGGCATGATGGGCCGCGGCTAGCAATAGCCCCGTGGCTATGCCCACGCTCTCGTTCACGTAGTAGTTCTGGTGCTTGTGGCCGTCGGGACCCAGTTCGAATGCACGCTTGAATACCACTACCAACCAGGGGGCAGTTTCCAGGAATGGCTTGTTGGCATCGGTGCCGAATGGCTTGAGGTCATCGAGCCATTCATCGCTCATGCGCCCGCTATAGTTGATGCGCTCCTCCGCTTCGGCCGCTTCGCGGATTCGCCGCTTGAGCTCCGGATTGCCAACGGCCACGAAGGTCCATGGCTGCTTGTGGGCGCCGCTGGGCGCGGTGCTCGCGGAGCGCACCACTTCTTCGATCACGGCAAGCGGCACAGGTTCTTCGCTGAAGTGGCGCACCGTGCGTCGCCGATCCAGTTCGGCATGGAAAGCCTGCGCTCGTGCGAGCATTTCCTCGGGACTGTGCCGCTTGAAGCGGAGCGGGATGAAGGTGCCATGATCGGTCATGCACCGAAGGTCGCACCTTCGCAGCCTCGCCGACAGCATTTGCTGCTGCGGGCAACCCATGAAGCGCATCGCTGTGCTGGCCTCCGGCTCGGGCACCAACGCCCAACGGCTCATCGAGCATTTCCGCGCGCACGCCATGGCGCAAGTGGTGCTGGTGTGCTGCGATCAACCGCAGGCTGGGGTGCTTCAGCGGGCGTGGGACTTGCTTGTGCCCAGTTATCTGTTCAGCGGAAAGGAACTTCGCGATGGCACGCTCTTGCGCGAGCTTCAACAACAGCGCATCGACTTGATCGTGCTTGCAGGCTTCATGCGCCTGATCCCCGCCGAACTGGTTCGCGCCTTCACCGACCGCATCGTGAACATCCATCCCGCGCTGCTGCCCAAGTTCGGCGGGAAGGGCATGTACGGCCACCATGTGCATGAAGCGGTGATCGCGGCGAAAGAGACGGAGAGCGGAATCACCATCCACTTGGTGAACGAGCGCTACGACGAAGGCCGCATCCTCTTCCAAGCGAAATGCCCTGTGCTCGCGGACGATACGCCTGAATCGCTGGCCGAGCGCATCCATGCGCTGGAGCATGCGCACTATCCGCGGGTGGTGGAACAGGAATTCTGTAGCCGATAAGAACAGATCGAGTGGTTCCTTGATGCCCTCTCTGCCTACAGGTGTATTATTGGATGAAGAGATGTCATCTGGCAATCAACACGGGCATTGTGGCAATGGGCATGTGAGATGAGTCTATTATGCGCACCTGGTGCAATCCGGAGGACCAGCCAGAACAGGATATCATAAAGCGCGGCTCAAAAGGACCAGCTAGGCTTGTGATCATGCGGCCTGTTGGGCCATAAACTTCAATGACATGCGCAGTTTGTACTTCGCGTCCCAGGCTCAGTGAGAATGTGTTTGATGCCGGACTAGGGAAACAGCGGACTTCCCAACCCGCCCCATCGCCAGAAAGGGATGTCCATGAACAAGTACTGTTGGTGCAATAGGTCACCTCGTTCCAGAACGTACCGGTGTTCACATCGAGAAATGGAGCCATGGACATCGATGGCGACAGGTCACAGATGATAAGCGAGCCCCTCAGTGTTCCGTGATTCTCCGAGTGTCCTGTAATGCACAGCTCCCCCGGGCCTCTGATTTCCGATTCGACTGAGTTGATGAAGTCCTGCACCTCGATGCGCCCGCCTTGGTTGATTCGGGAATCGGCATTGCCCAGGAGACCATTCAGGAATAGGCCACCGACTTCAATCGGACCACTAGTCTGCACACCTGACACCGTAATCAGATGTCCGGCCTGCAAGCTGCCGTCATTGAGGATACTACCGGTATTGTAAAGAGTATCCACGACTCCGAATGACCCGGAATTGAAGAACGTGCGCGCTTGGGCCGAGCCGCAGGCAAGGGTTCCGAAGTTGTTGAGCGCCCCAAGGTCGAGGAGTACGGCCGTGCTGATGCTGCCACTATTGGCTAGTGCTTTCCACCATCCGAGCACCAGCGAATCGCCGCAGGCGATGTTCCCGAAGTTGATGGTGGAATCCGCTTGGGCAATGAGGACGTCGCACATGATGCTACCTTGGTTCCTAAAGATGGCACCCTCGCCCAATGAGATATGCCGCGCGTCAATGAGACCCGAGTTGTCCGTTACGCAAGTCGATGAAATGCGATGAGGTCCATTAAGAGCGCCTGTCTCAGAGATTAGCATCAGCTGCCCATTGAAGCCCAGGTTTTCAGTGAGCTCAATTTGGTGCTCGACGATGACCGTATCGCATGCCCCGGGATCGCACGCGCAACTCCAAACCGCCGCATCGCTCCAAAGGCCATCACTCGTAGTCGTGCAGGTGCTGAGCTGGCCCCATGTCAACGCTACCGAGAGGCAGCAGGAAAGAACAACTACAAGCCGGAAAATCATTCAGGACCAATTGGGCCGTGAATGTACCCGATACGGAAAGCCCACAGATGGTCCCATGGCCCCATCGGATAGATTGGGCTTCCGTAAGTGAATGGTTGCCCGGTCCGGGGAGTGTATGCAGCCCCGAAGAACTCAATGACGGGGTATCTGCTTGAAGGCAAATTGAGGATATCGAGCGTGTGCTGTCGCGCGGCCAGGTACCGGTTCCACCGATCAGGGAAGCATATCGCGTTCCATGCGTCGGGTCCGGAATAGATTCAATGAGGACCTCCGTGATTGTCGCTGGTTCCCATGTACCTCGGATAGATATTACCCGGATTAGGAACCTCGGTAACCGCATCAACATAGATTGGCGGGTGGGTTGAAACGATGAAGCTGCCAGGTGCAAGCACCTCTCCGTGGTAGTTCATGTGGATTAGCCATTTGATAGCCTGTGCACCCTGAACCGCCCCAAGGCAACCGAAGTTGGAGCCGTCGGCTAGTAGCCCCTCCGGAGCTGCTGCCGTCAAGTCAGCATCACACCACTCCAGCTTTACAGTTAGGCTGTTCTGATCGAGAGCGACGACATCCTGGCAAATAAGGTAGATGCGATGACCTGGAACTTCTTGCTCTATGCGAACCATTGCATCGTTGTGCGCTCTGAAGAACTCGGACTCGCGCATCCACAGTGAGCCATCGGACCGTGTTATGATTGGAATGGTGTAGGTAAATGATCCGGTGGACCACCAAGGAGAGCGCCGGAGTGCATCGCCCTTCTCAAAGTTCATGAGCGCCTCGGACAACCAAACGGCTTCATCGATCGGGATTTCCAGCTCTTCTTCTCGTGAGCCGTTTTCAATCTCCTGCCGCCGTTGTATTGCCGTCAGTATTCTTCCTTCAATCTGGGAGATTTCCGGTGAATAGCTATTAATCAGGGCAAAATCCCGGGAGGTAGCGTTTCGCTGAGCAGGCTCCTCCTTGCCGCAGCCGATCATTGCGGCTCCAAGGACAAGAAGCGAAACGGGAAATCCTGTTTTTGCTGTCATGGTTACTTATAAT
>JBATND010000003.1:0-5117 GCA_049290175.1 Flavobacteriales bacterium
GTGTGGAAGTGGCCGTTGAAGCGATCGCTCTCCAAGGTGCTGTAGCTACCGTAGGTCCAGCCCTTGTCCTCGCGCAGGTTCTGCATCAAGCGCGCGTTGAACACGCCGCCGCCGAGGATGGTGTTCATCACCTGCGCAGCCATGTGGCGCATGTCCTTGGGCTGCAGGTTGAGCGGGAAGCTCACGCGGATCACCGATTGCGCGGCGTTGGGCCGGTCAACGAGCACTACGCGACGCGCGCCACTGGCTGTTTTCGGAGTGGTGAGGAAATGCGCAGGCCCGTATCCGGGAATGCGCTCGATGCCGTTGTCATCGACCTCGTTGTACTTCTTCGCCGGCTTCCATTTGCCGAAGCGCTCCTTGGCGATTTCCTGCGCCTCCTTCTCGTTGATGTCGCCCACGAACACGAGGTAGGCGTTCTCCGGGCGGAAGAACTTGGCATGGTAGGCTACGATCTGCTCGCGGCTCACCTTCTTCAGGCTGGCCTCGGTGGTCACTTCGCCATACGGGTGCGATGTGCCGAAGGTCATGGCGCGTCCCACCGTTTCGCTGATCGCGGCAGGGTCGTCCTTGCGCTGCTGTACGCCGCTGATCATGCGCGTGCGGGCCTTCTCCAATTCGTCGGCCGGGAATGCGGGCGTGGTAACCACTTCGGCAACGAGCTCCATCATGGGCCCCATGTGCTTCTTCAGCATGCTGGCATAGAGCCCCTCCGGACTGGTATGGAAGGTGGCGCCGTGGCTATCGACCAACTCATCGATCTGGGCCTTGCTGCGCTTGGTGGTGCCCGCTTCGAGCAACTCGCCGAAGAGGTCGATCACGCCGACCTTATCGCCTTGGCTCAGCGGGGTGTGATCGAAGCGCATCTGCACATCCACCTTTGGGAGCTTGCGGTTCTCCACCACGATCACGCGCATGCCGTTGTTCAAGGTGAAGGTGGAGTGGGCGGCCACCTGCACTTGGGGCGGGGCAGCAGGTGCAGGTGGTTTGGTGCGGTCGAGCTGTGCGTGCATGAATAGGGGAAGGGCGATGGTGAGGCTCACAAGGCCGCTGCGCAGGGCCTCGCGATAACCGACGATGGAAAAGGAGTTGTGCTTCATGGCGCGCATGGTCATTGTTGCTTCTGGCCTGCGGGCAGGTAATGCAGCACCACGCGTGCTTGCGGGGTGAAGTAGGTCTGTGCGGCGCGCTTCAGGTCGTCGGGGGTGAGCGCGAGGTAGCGGTTGATCTCGGTGTTCACCAATTTGGTGTCGCCCAAGAGCATGTGGCAGCGCGCCAGGTCGCTGGCAATGCCGGCAATGCGGCTGCGGTCGTTCACTAATTCCATTTCCAGCTGCGCCATCAGCTTGTCGAATTCGGCCTTGGGCACACCGTCTTCTTGGATGCGGCGCACCTCGTTGGTCATGGCTGCTTCCAGCGCTTGCGCCTCAACGCCCATGTTGGCAATGGCGTACAGGATGGCCAAGCCGCCTTGCTCAAAGGGCAGGCTGAAGGCGCCCGTGCCCACGGCTTTCTGCTGCTCGTCCTTCAGCGACTTGTTCAGGCGGCTGCTGTTGCCGTTGCTCAGCAAGCGGTTCACCAGGTCAACGGCGTAGTAGTCGGGCGAACCGGTGGGCGGTATGCGGTAGCCCAGCACCACGGCGGGCAATTGAATGCGGTCGTGGATCACCGCGCGCACTTCCGATGTCAGAGCGGGGTCCTTCACGTCGGGCTGCACCACTTGCGCGCCCTGCGGGATCTCGGCGAAGTATTTCCGCACCAAGGATTTCGCATTCTCCGGTTCGATGTCGCCGGCCACCACCAGCACGGCGTTGTTGGGCACGTAGAATTTCTTGTAGAAGGCCTGGTAGTCGGCCTCGCTAGCGGCGTTCAGGTCTTCCATGAAACCGATGGTGGGCCACTTGTAGGGGTGCTTGTCGTAAGCGCGGTCAAGCACTTCGAGCAGGATGGTGCCGTAGGGCTGGTTCTCGTAGCGCTGGCGGCGCTCTTCCTTCACCACCTCGCGCTGGGTGTCAACGCCCTTCTGGTCCACCTTGGCGTGCAGCATGCGCTCGCTCTCGAGCCAGAGGCCCAATTCCAATTGGTTGCTGGGCAGCACCTCGTAGTAGTAGGTGCGGTCGGCGGTGGTGTTGGCGTTGAGCACGCCGCCGGCCTTCTCCACATGCTTGCTGAATTCGCCGCGACCGATGTTGGCGCTGCCCTCGAAGAGCAGGTGCTCGAAGAAGTGGGCGAAGCCGCGGCGCGTGGGGTCCTCGTTCTTGCTGCCCACGTGGTACATCACGCTCACGCAAACAATGGGCGTGCTGCGGTCCTGGTGCAGGATCACGTGCAGGCCGTTGTCGAGGGTGAATTCGGTGTAGGCGATGGCGTTCTGTTGGTCGTTGGAACGCTGCGCGGAGGCGGTGACTGCGAGCATGAGGGCGAGCAGGAGCGATGTTGGTTTCATGCGGATGGCCCGCACGGGCGCGGGTTTTTCAGGGGCGCCGAAGTTAGGCGAATGGGCTTGGTGGGCTGAAGGGCGCTGGGATGCGGTTCGGCGCCCATCCGGTCCAGTTCCTGTGCCTGGCAGCACATGTTCTTTCCGACTATGAACCACAGATTCACACCGATAGACACGGATGGCAATGCACTGGGATATTTGAAAAAGAGGCCATCATCTGATTCAATTCACTGGCTCACAGTTCATGATGATCGGTGCGCATGTCAGCGCGAGTCCAGCGAAGCACCGTGTTGAATGATTTCAGAACTGCGCGCCAACAAAGCGTGTTCGTCCCGATCGCCTTGTGGTTCGGCAGTTTGTTTTCCGCGATTTCTCTCTCTTGTTCGTCCCCCATCACCTCCATCGCCTATACCGCCGACTCGCGATTGATCAACCCTGCCGAACAACCGAGTAGCTACTCGCGCGGCACCACAATACCCCGATCAAGGTATTGCCGCCGCCAACGGCCCCCAGCACCTTCGCCCCGGCGGCGCCAAATGCGCTCGTCAAGGCTTGCATGATGTTGCAGAAGGGGAATAGCGTGGTGAAAGGAGGTGGTCTCACCGGTGCATTGGCATTCGTGATCGTGCTGCTCTTCATGCCCATCGGCCATGCGCTCATGGTGCTCAACGAGCAGGTGCTGGGCGCGTCGAAACTGCTGGGCGCGGGCATCATGGGCACCTTAGGCGCAGCGCTGCTGGTGGTAGGCGTGCGCTCGCAGGGCCACGCCTTGCGCGCCACCTTGCTCGGCCTGCTCTCCGGCATTCTGGTGTGGACCGGCTGGGTCGAGTTCTCTTTTGTTTGGATCGCCGAGAAGCATGGCGTGGCGCCCCACATGGAAGGCGACGAAGTGGCCACTAAGCCCGAGTACCTGGTGATGGTATCGTCCGTGGGGCTGCTGGCCAGCATGCTGCTCTTCTTCCTGTTCACACACACGCGCTGCGGCTTCTTCGTCTGGTTCCAGCAGCGGTTGGGGCTGCGCCCGCAGACCTCGCCGCGCGGCGCGCAGTCCGGCGCGCGTCCCTTGGCCATCGTCACCTTCATCGAAACGGTGATGATCATCTGGGCCTTCTACCTGCTGCTGCTGTTGGCCTACGACCCGGAGTTGGCCGGCGATCGCCATCCGATCACGTGGTTGGTGGCCTTCGGCTCCTTGGCATGGTCGGCATGGCTCATGGCGCGCTTGCTCCGCATCCATGCCTTCGATCACGCCTTGCGTTACGCGGTGCCCACGGTGGTCATCTTCTGGAACTTCATCGAAGTAGCAGGCCGCTGGGGCCTCTTCAAAGAGATCTGGGTACACCCGCTGGAGCATTGGGTGGAGAACAGCCTCATCGCCTTGGCCCTGCTGCTCTTCGTGGGCCGCTTCGTGATCGATCATGCCAAGCGCAGGCAGACCGAGGGCTTGAAGGTGGGGTAGGGCACGCCCCTTACATCTCCGCCGTGATCAGGTTGAAGCGGTAGGTCCACTGATGCTGCGGCTGCCACGGCACCAAGCGGTTGATGTGGCCCACCTTCACCGCCTGCCACGGCACGGCCTTGCGCCATTGCCAGAGCCACTCGCCGCCGAAGTAGAGTTTGTGGTTGTCTTCGGTGCGGGTGTGAATGGCCAAGAGCAGGTTGTCGAAGAGGATGCGCTCCACGGCCTCCAGCTCCAGGCCCTCGTGGCGGCGGATGAAGAGGCGGGCATAGCCCGAACGGCTCACATGCTCGGAGGCTTCGAGCACTTCGCACACCTCGCGTAAGCGTTCCAAGGTGCATTGCCATTCGCGTTGCACGGTGTCGTAGGTAAGGCGGCTGTTGGCCGCCGGAGGCGGAAAGGCCAGTGGTTCCAAGGTGTTCATGGCTTGACGGATATTTTGGCAAACAGGCGACGGTATATTAAGAAGGGAATGGAATTGGTGCATGCCACCGCTGCGATTGTTTTTCACTCCGCTATAGCCGTAGTCCCCACGTTCTCGCATTCAGCGCTTCCTTTTAACCTTGCTCTCATGAAGTTCTACTGGGTGTACATCATGACCAATGCGCACAACACCGTGCTGTACGTGGGCGTGACGAACAACATCGAACGCCGCGCGAAAGAGCACAAGGAGCATCGTAATCCCGGCTCCTTCACTGCGCGATACAACGTGGAGAAGCTCGTTTGGCACGAAGCGCATCAGAGCATTGATGCCGCTATCACACGCGAGAAGCAACTGAAGGAATGGAAGCGCGCATGGAAGGAGCGTCTCATCCGCGAGATGAATCCAGAGTGGAAGGATCTGGCAGCTGATGGAAGGGTTTGGTAGTTCACTCCGGCGCAGGCCCCCGTCTCCCTTTCGTGCAGTCACTCCGGCGTAGGCCGGAGTCCCCTCTTCCCATGCAGTCTCTCCAGCGCAGGCCTCCGTCTCCCTCTCGTGCAGTCACTCCGGCGTCCCGGGTCGTGGCCCGGGACAGGCGCCGGAGTCCCCTCTTCCCATGCAGCCTCTCCATCAATCCCGGTCCACTGGCCAGCACTAGTGCCGCATTCCCCTCGCTCCCTGCCGGAGTCCACCGCTTGCAATTCCGGTAAGCGCTGGTGGGACTCCGGCCTACGCCGGAGTGACGGCTCCGAACAAGAGCCGCCACAAAACCACCGATAACGAAGCGCATTCTACTT
>JBATND010000004.1:0-6684 GCA_049290175.1 Flavobacteriales bacterium
CGGGCAGGCAAGTGGCCTCAGAGCCGTTGCCGATCAGGGCGCCGCCGCCGGTTTGCACCAGGATGTTGGTGTTCTGCTCGAACAACTGCCAGTCGAGGTCGTCAGTGCCATCGGCCTGGTACACGAAGTCGAGGTCGGTGGTGCAAGCCACGCCAGCGCAGGCGCAGCCGGGGCCGGCACCGATTACATCGAGCACGGTGTTCGGGTTGCCATCGTCGCAGGCATCACCGGGGTTCACGTTCGCCAGCACGGGGCAGGGGTCGCACGCATCGCCGATGCCATCGCCATCGCCATCGGTCACGGTAACGGTAACAACCATGTTGCCCGTTGGGCCACCGGCGAAATAGCTTCCGACCGAGATGTAATAGTCCGTGCCTTGTGTTGCCGTCCAGATGACCGTGCTGGAGTTCAAGTTCACACCGCAGGTCACGTCATCGTTGCAACCCACCTGTGTGAGCGTTCCGCATGCTCCCTCGAATACGGTGATCTCAGTATCGAAGTTGGTGCCCACGTTGCAGGTGCTCACCGTCATGGTGCCGCAAACACCGCTAACCCGCCACCAAACATTCTTGAAGGGACCGGAGCAGGTGGAGGTGGTGAAGTCGTCCGTGGCCCCACTGTTGTTGACCACAGGGCTCGTGTAGGGGTAGCTCGAAACAACGATGGGGCTAGCGCAAGCGTCGTTGGCCGGTTGCGGGCAGATAACGCTCCAGGTCGCGTTGCCCGTGATGCCGGGTACTTCGCCACGCACCATGATGTAGTAGGTATTGCCTGCGGTCCATGGAGCGCCAGCGGTGAAGGTGCCGGTGCCTGCAGCCGCCACATCACTGAAGCAGTTCCAGGTAGCGAGTTCGGCGCAAGAAGTGGCCCACACCCAAGCTTGATTGTTATTCAGGCTGTTGGCCGTAATCGACAGCGAGAAGGTGCCCGTCTCAGGAGCCACGAAACTGTAGATGCGTTCAACGCCCGTGCGATCGAAGCCGCAAAGCGTTTGCATAGGCCAGAACGGCGAACCAGCCAGCGTGGTAACCTGCGTTGTGCCGCAAGCCGCAGCAGCGGTGATCACGGTGCAGGGGTCAACCGGAGGAGGAGGCGCGCACTGCACGCGGCGCTGGCGGCAGGCAGCGAGATCTCCGCAGGCAGAGTTCGTGTGCGTGTAGAAGCGGTACTCACCCGTTGTGGTGGGCGTGTAGGACTGAGGGCCCAGGCCGAAGGCGTAACCGATGGTGCCGGTATTGTTGCTGATGGTGATCCAATCGGTGCCCACGCTGCTGGTGAAGGTGTAGTTCACGCCAGCGGTGAGCTGGAGCATGGTGTACTCGCCATTGTAACCGCAGCCGAGCGCAACATCATTGGCCACGCCATCGCAGATCGGGGTGACCGTTGTTCCGGGGTACTGGCCGTTAGGCGCTGTGAAACAGGGACCGGGGGGCGGAGCGGCGGTGATGCTGAGGTTGAATGCCGAGCACGCCGGGGACGGCCACGTATCGAGGATGAGGAAATAGGTGCCTGTCGAGGTGAAGTTGTACGAGCCTGCGGCAACTGTGCCCCCACCGCTCACCGCGTTCGCCAAGCATGAAGCCGGCACAGCGCAGTTGGCACCGCTCTTCAGGAACCAACCGATCCAACTGCCACCACCCGTAGCCGTAGCGGTGATGTTGTAGGTGCCCGTAGTGGTGATGTTGAGCTGGTAAACGATGTCCTCACCGCCACCGTAGCTGCCACCGCACTGGAGGCCATAGGTGTTGCCCTTGCCGCAGGTGGTGTTGCTGCTGGCGTGGGGGTAAGTGCTGATCACGAGCGGGGCCGAGCAGTTCTCGCCACCGGGAGGAGGCGGCAAGCTGATTAACCTAATGGTCAGCGAACCAACCGGTGTAGCGGCGGCTGTGGAGCAATTGTACCGGCTAAGTTTGAAATCGAAAGTACCGGCCGATGCAGGCGTGAAATTGACAGATGCAGCCGCACCCGTGCATTCCGGGCCATTGTCGTCATTGTACGCCAATGAACTGCCACCACCCACTGGGAAGACGGTGATTTGCGTATCCCAGCCGCTTCCGCAATTGTAGGCCCGGTAGGTTGCACCAGCAAGCATTCCAGTGACCCGGAACACGTTGCCTGTGTTTGAAATTGCGCACACGATCGTGCCACCTACCGTTCCAGGGGCTGCGGTGGTGCAATCGATAGTGGGGGTTCCGTAAGCACATTGCGCTGCTGCACTACGCGGCAGAGCCATCGCGAAAGCCAAAGCGGCCGCGCTCACAAACGCCCCGTGGACTTTGACTGTTTCAAAGAGCCGTAGAATCTTCATGATCTTGGGTTTAGGGTTAGGGTTTCTTGTCAAAGGGTGGCGCATCCGTTGCGCCGAACGGGCAAGGCCTTAATGGCCTGTTATCTGCTCAACCACAACAAAGGCGTGATCGAGGTCGGTTCGTCTGCTGTGCTAAGCCTGTGTGAAGGGATGGTTTCGGTTAAGGGAGGGCCAATGTAGCGGGTGCATTCTGCTTTAACAAGGCAAACCGTCAAATCATCGATAGTAACCTTCGTTTCACTGCGTTGAGATTTCAACGATCGGCGCCCTTCGTCATACTCTACGTTGCTCCCACGCCACGCCCTGCGCTCTTGAATGCCGAGATGCGGCCCGCTGGGTTGCCGCTCACGCCCTGTTAACGACCTGTTCGGCATGATGCACTGGATCCGCACTCGACAGCCCAGGACATCGGCCCGTCTTTCAACATGCCCGCTTCCAGTTTGCCCTCGCCCCTACATTCGCCACCCATGGAGCCCTTTGTTGTAAGCGCGCGCAAGTACCGGCCCGAGACCTTCGATACGGTGGTGGGCCAAGAGGCCGTGACCGCCACGCTGAAGAATGCCATCCGCACCAAGCATTTGGCGTCGGCCTTCCTCTTCACCGGTCCGCGCGGCGTGGGCAAGACCACTTGCGCCCGCATCCTGGCGCGCACCATCAACTGCGAGAACCTCGGCGAGGACCTGAGCACTTGCGGCCAATGCGCTCCTTGCAAGACCTTCCAAGAGGGCCACAGCCTCAGCATCTTCGAGCTCGACGCCGCCAGCAACAACAGCGTTGACGACATCCGCAACCTGATCATGCAGGTGAGCATTGCGCCGCAAGTGGGCGAGAAAAAGGTGTACATCATCGATGAGGTGCATATGCTCTCGCAAGCGGCCTTCAACGCCTTCCTGAAGACGCTGGAGGAGCCGCCGCCCTACGCCATCTTCATACTGGCCACCACCGAGAAGCACAAGATCCTGCCCACGATCCTGAGCCGCTGCCAGGTGTTCGACTTCCGCCGCATCGGCGTGGCGGACATCTCGAAGCATCTGGCGGGCATCGCCAAGGTGGAAGGCATCGAGGCCGAGCCGCAGGCCCTGCACCTGATCGCGCAGAAGGCCGATGGCGGGCTGCGCGATGCGCTGAGCATCTTCGATCAATTGGTAAGCTTCGCCGGGCGCCGCCTCACCTACCAGGATGTGCGCACCAACCTGAACGTGCTCGACCATGAGCACTACTTCAGCATCACTGACCACATTGTGCAAGGTGATGTGCCCGCCGCATTGGTGGAGTACAATACCATCCTTCAGCACGGCTTCGATGGCCACCTCTTCGTGACCGGCCTGGCGCGCCACTTCCGCGACCTGCTGGTGAGCCAGGATGCGCGCACGCTGCCACTGCTCGAAGTGAGCGAGGACCTGGTAGCGCGCTACGGCGCACAGGCCAAGAGCACGCCACGCGAGCTGCTCGTGCGTGGACTCGACCGCCTTGCGCAATGCGATACGCAATACAAGCAGAGCAAGGAACCGCGCATGCTGGTGGAGCTCACGCTGATGCAGTTGTGCCGGCTGAACGCGCCCGCCGCACAAGAAGCTGGGGCTGAAAAAAAAAGCCCTGACGTAAGCGCTTCCCCTGCGCCGGCGCCTCCGCGTGCGGCTGCTGCAACGCCTGCACCTGTTGCGCCTGCTGTTGTTGCAGAACCAACGCCCGCAGCCGATGGCTATACGCCGAAGCGCCGGTTGGTGCGCGATCACGTGAGCATTAAGCCCGTGGCAGCGGCACCTGTTCAGGAAGTGGCCGTGGCCGATACCGACGAAGGTCCTGCGCTGCCGAGCGCTACCAAAGAGGTGAATGCCGCGCTGCTAGCACGCGTGTGGAGCGAATACGCCGCAGCGCGCAAGAGCGAGGGCAAGAACAGCTTGCACGCCACCTTGGCCGCTCACGAGCCGGTGGCCGCTGGCCCCAGCTTGGTGAGCTTCGCGATCGTGAACGATGTGCAGGAGAAGTACCTGCGCGAAGAGAAGCCCGTGCTGCTGGCGCACCTGCGCCGCGAGTTGAACGACCCCGCTCTACAGCTCGACGTGGTGAAGGAGACGGTGGTGGCGCGGCCCCGCTACACCAAGATCGACAAGTTCACGCTGATGGCCGAGCGCAACCCGGCGCTGCTGAAGCTGCGTGAGGAATTGGATCTGGATCTGGCGTAGGAATGGAGGGACGTGTGCTTCTGACGGGGTCAATTATCAACGGTGGCAACTGGCTCAAGAATTAACTGCCGACGGGACGTCGGCAGGACTTACGCGGTGGCAACTGGCTCAAGAATTAACTGCCGACGGGACGTCGGCAGGACGACTTCCTCTTCCTCTGCCAAAGCTTCTTCTTCGTCCGCGATCAGCGCGGCGCCCGCCTTGTGCATGTAGATGCTCCACGCGCCATCGGCGTATTCGAGCGCGCTCATGTGCTCGATCCAATCGCCGCTGTTCATGTAGCGCACGCTGCCATGTGCATTGCTGATGGTGCGCAGCTGCGGCTGGTGGATGTGCCCGCACGCCACGTACTGATAGCCTTCGTGGATGGCCACTTCGGCAGCGGTCTCCTCGAAATCGCCGATGTAGGCCACAGCGCGCTTCACGCTCTTCTTCACGCGGGCACTGAAGCTCATGCGCGGACGGCCGAGCAGCGTGAGCACACGGTTCACCACATCGTTGAAGCGGATGAGCATATCGTAGCCCATGCCGCCGAGCTTGGCGATCCACTTGGCGTGGCGCGTGCTGGCGTCGAAGATGTCGCCGTGGAAGAACCAGTAGCGCTCGCCATCGAGCTCGAGCTCCAAGCGATCGAGCAGCTGGAGGTTGCCGAATTGCGCAGGGCTGTAGCGGCGCAGGGCCTCGTCGTGGTTGCCGGTGAGGTAATACACGGGCACCTTGGCGGCGAGCTTCATCAAGCGCTTCAGCACCTTCATGTGGCTGGCGGGGAAGTAGCTCTTCTTGAATTGCCAGATGTCGATGATGTCGCCGTTGAGCACCACCATGCGCGGACGGATGCTGCGGAGGTACTGTAGCAATTCCTCGGCGCGGCAACCATAGGTGCCCAAATGCAGGTCGGAGAGCACGAGCACGTCGATGGTGCGCTTCATGGCGGTGGTTGGTTTCGGCAGCGAAACTCAAGTGCGCATGCAACGGCAGGGTGAAGCGCCTGTTAAGACACACTACTTGATGAACAGTGCGTGTTGATGATCAAAGGGCCGACGGGATGTCGGCAGAAGATGAGCGATCATCGCGGAGACCAATCTTGTGCAGGTAAATCGTCCCATGGGGTAAACTGCCGACGGGACGTCGGCAGGACGATGAGCGTCGGCAGGACATGAGCGTTCCTTTGCGCCATGGCGAAGTTTACTCTTGTGCTGGGCGCGAGCGAAAAGCCCGAACGGTACGCGAACATGGCCGTGCGACGTTTGGTGGCGCATGGTCACCCGGTGATCGCCGTTGGGCGCAGGGAAGGCCGCATCGGTGATACGGCCATCGTGATGCGCATTCCGGAGAACACGGAGATCGATACGGTGACGATGTACCTATCGGCAGCGAATCAGCAACCGTGGCGCGACACACTGATCGCCTTGCGACCCAAGCGCGTGATCTTCAATCCCGGTGCGGAGAACCCAGTGCTGGCGCGCGAGTTGGATGCCATGGGTTGCGAACCCATCGAGGCCTGCACCTTGGTGATGCTCGCTGCGGGCACGTACTGACTCACTCCTCCCCCAGCACCCGCTTCGGATACTCGAACCAGACGAGCGTTCCCAGATCGCGGCCCGTTTCCTTCCAGCTATCGGCAACGAAATCGATGCGCACCAAACCGCAGGTGGGCATGTTGGCCGGTCCTTCACTCGCGAAGTACTCCACCACTTCCGTGAAGCCGGGGTTGTGCCCGAAGAGCATGACGCGATCGGCATCGTCGGGCAAGCTGGCCACTACACCCGCAATGCTGCGCACGCTGGCGTGATACAAATTCGGCTCGAGCCGGAACTGATCACCGCTTAGTCCGAGTTCCTTCGCGAAGAAGCGCGCGGTGGTCTGCGCACGATTGGCATCGCTGCTCACGATCAACTGCACAGGCTCGTTGCGCTGCTTGAAGAAACGCGCCATCGCCGGGGCATCGCGCAAGCCGCGATCATTCAACGGACGTTCGTGATCGCTCTGGCCCGGATCGGCCCATGAGCTCTTGGCGTGGCGGCAGAGGTAGAGGGTTCTCATGGAAAGCTGAAAGTTGAAAGCTGAAAGCTGAAAGCTGAAATTTTGAAAGACCACCGTAGCGGCGACGCATGCGTCGCCCAAGGTGGTTTAGGGTTTAGGCAGTTGATGGTTGCAAGGTCTCGGGAAAATCAACACGCGTAGCCACCG
>JBATND010000005.1:0-9659 GCA_049290175.1 Flavobacteriales bacterium
ACTCACCGGCCCGCGCGACGCGATTCGATTGAACATCTGATTCCTTCAGGCACTCACCTTCGCCACGGCATATTCGGCCATCATGCGCACCTTCTCCATCCCCACCCACTACCGCAGCAACCTCATCGGCCGCCTGAAAGCGTGGCGCAAAGCACAGGACCCCAAGAAGAAGGACCTCAGCCCTACCCTGCTCGACCTCGGCCCGGTGCGCTTCGTGTTCGCGCGGCACTTCGGCTTCTGCTACGGCGTGGAGAACGCCATCGAGATCAGCTACAAGGCGCTGGAGGAGAACCCCGGTAAGCGGATCTTCCTGCTGAGCCAGATGATCCACAACCCGGCCGTGAACGACGACCTCACGTCACGCGGCATGCGCTTCATCCAGGACACCAACGGCCAGCCGCTGATGGAATGGAGCGAACTCACCGCCGACGACATCGTGATTATCCCCGCCTTCGGCACCACGCTCGAGACCGAAGAGAAGCTTAAAGCCATCGGCATCGACCCGCTGAAATACAACACCACCTGCCCCTTCGTGGAGAAGGTGTGGAACCGCAGCGCGCAACTGGGACAGAAGGACTACACCGTGGTGATCCATGGCAAGGCCAAGCACGAGGAAACGCGCGCCACCTTCAGCCACACCGCCGCTGGTGCACCTGCTGTGATCATCAAGGACATGGCCGAAGCGCAGGAACTGGGACGCATCATCACCGGTGAACTGCCTGCCGCGCATTTCCATGAGCTCTTCGGCACGCGTTGCACACCGGGCTTCGACCCCGCAAAGGACCTGGTCCGCATCGGCGTGGTGAACCAGACCACCATGCTGGCCACCGAGACGCAGTCCATCGCCGACCACCTGAAGCAAGTGATGATCGGCAGGCACGGCGAAATTGACCTCAAGAACCACTTCGCCGATACTCGCGACACGCTCTGCTATGCCACCAACGACAACCAAGAAGCCACCAACGAACTACTGAAGGCCGATGCCGACCTCGCACTGGTAGTGGGCGGCTATAACAGCAGCAACACCAGCCACCTCGTTGAATTGCTGGAGCACAAGTTTCCCACCTACTTCATCAAGGATGAGAGCGAGATCCTGAGCGCGGAAACGATCCAGCACTTCAATTACCCGGAGCACAAGCTGGAGAGCACAAGCAACTGGCTTGTCCCCCCTAGCGGAGTCGAGGGGAAGCCAGTTACCATCATCCTTACCAGCGGCGCGAGCTGCCCGGATACTCTTCTCGATAAGGTGATGCTGAAGGTGCTGGGGATGGTGGAGGGGGTGAGGGACCCGGTGGAGGTGGTTGAGGGGCTGGCAGGATGATCTCTTGGGCCATGACATCCAATATTCACTACTTCAGCAGAAGATGGGAAGAAACTCGTGGCGACGAGCACTCAGATTGGGGATGTTCAATGTGGCTATTTGAAGTGGACGCAAGCCTCAACGTGCTTCGTCAGATCGAAGTCTATGATTCAGGCGTATGCCTCAAATACTCGCAAACCCACGTAGAAGACGAGTTTGGTGGCCTGGCCGAGAAGCCCCTCGACGACGAAGATTGGGCACCATATGAGACCAGCAAAGAAGTGTTCGAGCAGGTCTGGGCCACAACAAAGGCTGCGAACGGATGAAGCCGATGACAGTCGGAAAGCCTCGCATCCTCTTCGTCTGCACTGTGAACCGTATGCGCTCCGCCACTGCGCACAAGATCTACGAGAACGATACGCGCTTTATGGTCGATTCCGCAGGCACGGACCGCACAGCCAAAGTGGTGCTGGAGGAATGGCACCTGGAATGGGCCAATGCCATCGTGGTGATGGAGAAGCAGCACCGCAACAAGATCCGAGATCGCTTTCCGCAGTGGTATGTGAAGAAGCCGATCGTGTGCTTGTACATCGAGGACATTTACGATTACATGCAGCCAGAGCTGATCGCCGTGCTGAAGGAGAAGTTCGAGGATGTGTGGCGGCGGGGGCTGCTGGGGACCGCACTATCGCGCTCATAGGCCAACATCGTATTCGTCGTGCAACCTTTGTATTGGATCCTGGCTGAACATTGATTCGGAAAGCATGTTAGAATCTCGACGGTTCGCGAAGGCAGCACGAGCCATTGTTATACTGCCGCTTCTTGCAGCTGGCCCGCTGGTTGTGCGCGCCCAACCCGAATGGAAGCTCCGTGCATCATTGCTTCACAGCGAAGCGAGCTATTTGGCCGACAAGGGTGAGCACCAGTCTGCTCTGGCTCTCTTCAGTCAAGCATTCGATCTGGATCCACTTTCCAGAACACACTGTTTCGATGCGATTTCCTGCGCTTTGGCGGTCGGCGATACTGCTTTGGCCAATTCGCTCCTGAGCATGGGCGTTCAGCACGGCTTCGACCCTAAGCTGTACTCTGGTGCCAACGATCTGCAAGAACATCTGCGCGGTCCGGGGTCGATTGGTTTCCGCTCTCGATGGCAAGCCGACCGCGCGGTCTTCGCGGCATCCTGCGATTCTGCTCTCATCGATGCGGTGGAAGCACTCCACGATGCCGATCAAGCTGCGCGGAGGGGCAAGGACTACACGAAGGAAACCCGTCGCATTGATTCACTGAACTTCGAGAAGCTGATCACTCTTGTTGAGCAGCATGGGTTCTTGACCGAACGGTTGCTCGGCCATTCCACCGGGAGCGTCCAATTGCTGCTGTGGCATCAGCGCGCCCCGCACTACCCGAATTCCTCGCAGTGGCAACGCTTGCTGCCGCATATCCGCATCGCCATCGCGAACGGCGACCTCTCCCCCAGCTACCTGTGCGCATTCGACGACCATGCAGCTCAAGAAGCGAATGAGCCAATGCCCTATGGCACATTGATCGGGTATTTCCGCAATTACCTCGACACCATCAAGCTGCCTGCGCGCGATGCGTTGAACGCCAGACGGCGAATGGTTGGCCTTGGCCCGATCGAATGGGATGCCGCCATGTTGGGTATTCCGATGGAAGCATTGCCATTCGGTCCATGATCCCCTGAGCTGCGCTCATGCGCTACTTTTGAACACGTGAAGTCCCTCAGCTTCAAAGAACCTTGGGTACACACCTACGTGGAGCGGCTGCTCGGTTTGAGCACGGCCACGAAGGAGGCTATCATACGCGCCCTGGAGCGCAGCATGACCCCGCGTCTCAAGCGCGACAAGAAATTGTCCGAACGGTTCTGGAGTTCGTTCGGGGCTTGGGAGGGTCCTGAATCTGCCGAGGAACTTATTCAGATTATCGAAGGGTCGCGGACCCTGGGAACAGAGCGCGAGTCGCTGGATGGCTGATCGCTCACAGAACGGAAGCGTCACACCAAGGGCATACGTCATTCGTCGGTCCTGTTCCTTGTAGAGAACAATGTTGCCTTCTTACCTTTGAAAATCATGAAGTCCTTCAGCTTCAAAGAACCTTGGGTACACAGCTACGTGGAGCGGCTGCTCGGCTTGAGCACGGCCACGAAGAAGGCTATCGTGGACATTCTTACGCGTAGCATGGAATACAAAAGCCCTCAGGAACCGGAAGACAACATGGTCAAGGAGCGCACCGAGCGTTTCTGGGCCTCCTTTGGCACTTGGGAAGGAGATGGGAGCGCTGAGGATCTTGCTGCTTCCATCCGTAATGCGCGCACCGAGAATCCTGAGCGTGAACCGCTGGATTGAATTCGACCGGCTTGCCTTACCTGCTCGATACCAACATCTGCATCTTCCTGATGAGGGGCAGGGTTGAACTGACCGAACGAACTCGACGGGAGCGGATCCAAGACCTCTTCATTTCCGAAGTGACCTTGGCTGAACTGAAATATGGAGTGGCCAAGAGCAACAGGCCCTTGGCGAACAAAGCTCATTTGGAAGAGTTCCTCCTCGGAGTATCCATTCTTCCGGTTCGCGAAGCCCTCGATGTATTCGCATTCGAGAAGGCGCGGCTCTATCGTTCTGGCCAACCCCTCCCCGATTTCGACCTCCTCACCGCGCTCCGCCAAAGCGCTATGCGGCGGCGAAGTCGGCGCCACTGCCATCCATCACGGCCTCACGCTGGTCACCAACAACACCAAGCACTTCCAGCGCATCCAAGGAATCCGTTTGGAGGACTGGACGCAGTAGTTGTCAGAACCCTCTCGCGGGCACGGTTCTGTGCAATTGGAAAGCGTTGCGACGGTTATAGCTCCTTCGCTGACGGCCAAGAAAAAGCCCGCACAGAGCCACGTTCAAGGAACCCATGAAATCACATGGGCAGGACCGCGATGATGGCTTCCGTAATCCTCGTTGTGCCCGAAGGCAGCCACCCGAAAGTGGCCGAGGCCCGCCGTAGGCCGCTCAGGGTGCGGTCCCTGATGGAAATTGTTGGTTCCGATGAACTGCTGGCCTATGCGGGCTTCACGTTGACGGCCTTGCGGCCGATTGATGCGCGTACAGGTTGTGCTGTGAAAGAACTGGGACGAATGTAGATCCGTCGCTCAGCCTTTGCAACGATCGGTGGAAAACTCGGCGATGGTGGAAAACGTGGCGGTCAATTCTTCGAGGCGAGGATCCAAACGCCGGCGCCGATCATGAAGAAGGGCACAGTGGAGATCACCGTCCAGCCTTCGATGCCCGACCATAGATGCAGCATGAGCGCGAAGCCGCCCACCACGAACCCCGCACCGAGGAAACCCTTGGTGAAGTTGTACGCCGTGCTGCCTTTAGCAGCATGCTCCTTCAGCTCCTGCTTGCTGATCTGCGCCAAGATGAAGCTCACGGCTTCAGGCTTCACACCCTCTTCCTGCAACCAAGACTTCACGCGTTCGCCGGAATAACCAGCCTTCTTCAGTTCCAATCCCTTGGCGATGTAGCCATCGATATCCGTGGCCATGGCTATTCGTGGTCGCGGCCGTGCCCTTGGCTCCGCTCTTTCCACAACTCCTCCTCGGCACGCAGCACGGCCTTCAAAGAATCACTCACCTCCTTCTGCTCCATCCGGTTCAGGTCCGGCTGCCCGGCATTCACCCACGCGCTGTACCAGAAACCACCTAGGGTGACGATGCTCGCGTTCATTCGGCGCTCAACCATGCCCATCATGGCATCCTCGTAGGCTTTGGCGTATTCGCGCGAAGGCAAGCGCATGCCGCCACGGCCGCGGTCCTCGAAGGTGTAGCGGCGGTCCTCCGGGAAGCTCTGGCTCAAGCGCTTCTCGATGCCCAGCACGCTATCGAGCAGCATGTGGCTGTCGTAAACGGCTTGCCACGCGGCATCGAGCGGTTCCTTGATGTACTCGGCACGCCCCACAAGGTGATCGTAGCCCTCGGCGCTGAGCTCAGGAATGCGGCTCTCCCAGAAGGCGTGAATGCCATGCTGGTTGGTGAGCTGGCCATTGTAATTCTCGGTGGTGTGCAAGGGCACGTGCGCATCGCCAACGTAATGGCCCAGGTCAGCGGCATAGCGCAGGATGCGATCGATATCGCCGCGCGCGAAGGCACGGGTGAGCCGGTCGTGCATCACTTCGATGTGCCATGGCACGATGCCGTATGCCTTCAGCGTGTCCTCGCTGAATTTCGCCACGGCGTCGGCCCATTTGCGCGGCATCACGGCGAAGGGGTCCTCGCCGCCCTTGGCGTAATGGTCGATGTCGATGTAGTGGCGCTCGGCCTCACCCTCCACGGCATAGCGGCGACGGTCGGGATCAACGGCGTGGTCGCTGATGAAATCGATGTGGCGCTTGAAGAAGGGGAACATCTCCGGCGGCAGCGTGTAGCAGGCCATGCGGTTGATGCGCTTGTGGCCGTAGAAGCCCCAAGCGTTGGCTTCGGGCGCTGCGCTCGGCGCCAGCAGCACCGACAAAGCGCTCAGGAGCAAGAAGCAGATGATCGTGCGACGCAACATGCCGATTCCTATGCCATGCGCACGATCTCGCCGTCCTTCAGGATGGGGATCACGCGGCTCTGGTCGGGTGTGAGGCAGTACTTGGCATCGGGCAGCAGATGCAATTGCTCGATGCGGCGGCGACGGGGCGCGGCCTTGAGGATGCTGAGGAAGTTGTCGCGCGCGGCCATGAACATGTACTTGGCCGCGATGCTGCTGTCCTCTTCAACCCCGAATTTGCCGCTGGCGAGCAGGCGCTCCATCACGGCACCGGCGTACACGCTGTCCTCCAGGTTGAACTTGTCCTTCCAGCCGGAGCAGAGCAGCAGCACGTTCTCGTTCTGCTTCACCAGCCACTCGCTCAAAGCAGAAAGGTTGAGGAATGAGCCGATCACCAGTTTCGGTGCATCCTTGGCCAGGTTGATGGCCTTGGTGCCGTTGGTGGTAGTCATCACGATGGTTTGCCCGCGAAGGTCCTTCCCGATGTAGGCCAGCGGCGAGTTGCCGTACTGGAAGCCCTCGACCACTTCGCCATTGCGCTCGGCGGCGGCGATGTAGCCCGGTCGGCCGATGTATTGGCGCGCCTCTTCAATGGTGCTCACCGGGATGATGCGGTCAACGCCATGCTCGAAGGCGGCTACCATGGCACTGGTGGCGCGCAGCACATCGATCACCACCACGATGCCCATGTCCTGCGCGTACAGCGGGAATTGAGTGGGCACGAAGCACACTTCCACGCGGTACTGGTAATCGCTGTTGCGGATGGGCTCCTGCATGCCACAGAGATAAGCATTCCGCGCCGGATACCCAGCACGGGTGCGAGTCACAAGGGTATCAATCCAGTTTCAGGAAGGGCACTTTCACCACTTTGCCCTTGAGGGCCTTGCCGCGCGCATCGATGAGGATCTCGGTATCGGGGGCGCTCAGCGCCACGGGCACGTAAGCCATGCCGATGGGCTTGTTCAGCGTAGGACTCATGGTACCGCTGGTCACCACGCCGATGACAGCTCCACTCGCATCCACCACGTTCATGCCATGGCGCGGTATGCCGCGATCGATCAGCTCGAAGCCCACGAGCTTGCGCGCGGTGCCGTTGTCCTTGTGGGCCTTGATGGCGACGCTGTTCGTGAAGTCCTTGGTGAACTTGGTGATCCAGCCCAGCCCAGCCTCAATCGGCGAAGTACTGTCGTCGATATCGTTGCCGTAAAGGCAGAAGCCCATTTCCAAGCGGAGCGTGTCGCGCGAGGCGAGTCCGGCGGGTTTGATGCCGAATGGCTTGCCTGCTTCCATCACCGCGTGCCACGCTTTCTCCGCGAGCGGATTCGGCATGTACACCTCGTAGCCGCCTGCGCCGGTGTATCCCGTGGTGCTGATGAGCACCAGGCCCACGCCTTTCATCTCGGCATACATCGCGGTGTAGTACGGCATGCTAGCGATGTCCTCGGCGAAGAGGCCCTTAAGCGTGTCCACAGCCTTCGGTCCTTGCACGGCCAGCAGGCTCATGCGGTCGCTGATGTTCTCCAACTGCGCATCGAAGGTGTTCAGCGAGTTGATCCAGTTCCAGTCCTTCTCGATGTTGCTGGCATTCACCACGAGCACGTAATGATGGTCATCGGCGTGCTGCATGCGGTACACGAGCAGGTCGTCCACGATGCCGCCGGTCTTATTGGGCAGGCAGCTGTACTGCACCTTGCCCACGGTGAGCTTGCTGGCATCGTTGCTGGTCACCTTTTGGATCAGGTCCAAGGCGCCGGGACCGCGCACCAGGAACTCGCCCATGTGGCTCACATCGAAAACGCCCACGCTGTTGCGCACGACGTTGTGCTCATCGATGACCCCGCTGTACTGCACGGGCATCAGGTAGCCTGCGAAGGGCACCATCTTGGCGCCGAGCGATTCATGGATGTGGGTGAGCGCGGTGCGCTTGAGGTCGGTGGTGGTCTCAGTCATGGGACATGTGTTGAAAGCTGAAAGTTGAAAGCTGAAATATGAAAGATGGAAGCCTTGGGAACGGGGCTATTTCAGCTTTCCGCTTTCTTGTTTCAGCTTTTCCTTGGTTCGTTCGGTTGCGATCAGTTCTGCGAAGTGCTGGAGGTAATGGTCTCGCCAGGCTTTGGTTGAGTATCGCTCCACCACGGTGCGGCGCGCCTCCTCCCCCATGCGGCGGCGAAGGTCGGCATCGTCGATCAGAAGCGAGAGCCGGGCCACCCATTCTTCCGTGGTTCGGGGCAGATAGCCGTTCACGCCCTCCTGGATGATCTCGGTGTTCACGCCCACCGGGCTCATGAGCGTGGGTATCGCGAGGGCCATGTACTGCAGGCCCTTCAGCCCGCACTTGCCGCGCGCCCACTCATCGTCGGGCAAGGGCATGATGCCGATGTCGATGGCACGCAGGTCGTCGAGCTCGGTGTCCTTGCGCCAAGCCTTGCCGGTGATGCCCAGTTCGGGCATGCTGAAGGCGCCATCGCCGATCACGCGGAAGGTGACGCGTTCGCCTAAGCGCTCGCGGATGATGCGCAGCGCGGGCACGGCGTACTGGAAATGCTGGATGGTGGTGATGCTGCCGCTCCAGCCGATGCACACCGGGCCATCGGGGCGCGCAGCCCGAGGCGTGTACTCTTCGGTGTCGATGGTGGTGGGCACGATCTGCACGGCGCTGTTGAAGCGCTTGGCATAGTCGGCCAGATAGGCGTTGCCCGCGAAGATCCGGTCGGCGAGGGCGATGAGCTTGCTTGTCTTGCCGGGGTCCTTCACCCACTTCCAGCGCCGGTTGGCGTCGCTCACATTGCTCAACCACACGCTGTCGTCGAAGTCGAAGATCACCTTCGCGCCTCTTTTCTGCAAACCGCGCTCGAAGAAGGTGCTGCGCGTCATCAGCGCCTCACGCGAGACGAATACGATGTCGAAGTCCGTGGCGCGTGCCAGATCACGGCGGCGCTTGCTGATGCAGCGCGCCACGAAGCGGATCTTCTGTGCGAAGTGCCCCGGCTTGTAGAGGAAGGCGTCGTCGCTGGCTTCTACCAAGTGGCTCAGCTCGCAGCGCCAGCCTTGGCTCTGCAGCCATTCCATGTACTGCTCGAAGCGGAAGCGCTGGCTGGGATTGCGGCCCGCGCGGTGCGTGGCGACGAATAGGATCGAGGGCATCGGGAAGGCGGCCGAAGATAGAAGGGCGCAATTGGCTTGTATCACGGCATGGCGTGACCATACGATCTTCTCAATTGATCGCGTAGAAATACGCAGTACACTGCGTAAAATGTAAATACTCGGAGAATCGCCCCTACCCCTCCCTCCAGCTCGGCGGCAGCTTCTGCTCAATCTCGATGTTGCTGAAACGGCCGCTGGCGCGTGCGCCGGTAGCCTTCGCCCACGGCGCCATTTGCGCAAGGCCCTCGGCCAAGGTGGTCTCGCGTCGTTTGCCGAAGATGCGCTCCACTTTGCTGTGATCGCTGAAGGCGAAGACCACCTCGTTGCGCGCTTCGAGGTGCTTCACGTCGCCCTTGATGCCCATGGCGTCCTGCACCAAGCGGGCGAGCTCGTTCACGGTGTAGGGCGAATCGGCGCCCACATTGAACACCTCACCGAAAGCTGCGGGCGTGGTTGCTGACGCGGCGATGATGGGCGCGATGTCGCCGATGTACGTGAAGGCGCGCTTCTGCTCGCCATCACCGAACACCGTCAGGGGCTGGCCTTGCATGAGCTGGTTCATGAAAATGCCCACCACGTTGCGGTAGCGGTCGCCGAGGTTCTGGTACTCGCCGTACACGTTGTGCGGACGGAACACCACGTACTCGAGGCCGAACATGTGGCGTGCGGCGTAGAGG
>JBATND010000006.1:0-2395 GCA_049290175.1 Flavobacteriales bacterium
CTCACGGGACAGCCCGGCGCCGTGGTCACCTTCGACCCGAACGACCCGAAACTGAAGCCCACGCCGATCGCCACGCAGCGCTTGCCCAGCATCCGCAAAGCGCGACTGATGGCCTTCGGTGATCCAACCGCTGATCCGCGCAAGCCGGTTGCACGCACTGCGAAAGTGCCCGACGAGATTGTGGATCTGGTTGAAGCGCATGATGGCGGTTTGCTGGTGACGGAGACCTTCCTGCAGCACGATTTCCTTTTGCAAATGGGCGATGCGCTCGCCATGCGCCGGCTCAGCGGTCCCGTGCGCGTGAGCCATGTGCAAGCCAACGACAGCATCGGCTGGCAGCGTGTGATCGAACGCGCGCTGATGACTACTGCTGGTCAGGCCTACGACGGCAGCGTTGCACAGCCCATGGAAGGGAACATGCTGCTGCTGCACGGCCATACGCCGCGCGGTTACGAAGCCATACTGCGCGCAGGCAGCGAGGCGGCAAGCACCAAAGAGCAAAAGCCCGCAGAACCGCAAGTGCTGAAGGCTGTGTTCGTGAGCACCAAGGATGGAAGCGTGCAACGCGAAGGCACGGCGCTCATGATGGAAGAAGGCTTCGTGCCATGCCCCATGGGCGTGGTGCTCGATTGGGGCGGAAGCAAGGCCCTGGTGAAGAGCTACGACCGCGGATCGCAATACCGGTTCACGGTAATTGATATGGGCAAACTGGGCGAGGAACGCTAGACACAACCGATTCTAGCTTCGCGCGCCTGCCTAGCAGGTATGCCATGCCCAAACCAAAACACGCGCAATCGCTCACCGACCGCTGGCTCGCAGTTGGCTCGGCGCTGCTCGAACGCGTGCGGCAATGGCTGGTAGAGAGCCGCGCGAAGGACTTCATCCTGCTGGCCCTTCCCTATCAGATCAGCGCGGTGCTCACCGCCCTCATCGCCGTAGGCTACGCGTGGCTCTTCAATTGGATGGGCGACCGCAACGCCGAGCTGCTCGCCATCGATCGACGGCTCATCTTCCTCTCGGCGCCCATCACCTTCTTCATAGCATGGTGGCTGGTGTACCGCTTCGCGCCATTGGCCGGCGGCAGTGGCATACCGCAACTGATGGCCGCCATCGATGTGGCCACCGACAAGAAGCGCGATCGCAGCGGACGATTCCTCAACCTGCGCATCCTGCTGGTGAAAGTGGTGAGCAGCTTGGCCATGGTGGTGGGTGGCGGCGCCGTTGGTCGTGAAGGCCCCACATTGCAGATCGCTGGCAGCATCTACCGCACCGTGCATCGCCTGCTGCCGCCCTTCTGGCCCAAGGTGAGCCGCCGCATCATGATGATCACCGGTGGCGCTGCAGGTCTGAGCGCGGCCTTCAACACGCCGCTCGGTGGAATCGTGTTCGCGGTGGAGGAACTCACCAAAACGCACATGGCGCAGTTCCGCACGGCGGTGCTCACAGCGGTAATCCTCTCCGGCATGACAGCCCAATGGCTGCTCGGCCCCTACCTCATGCTCGGTTATCCGAAGCTCGCTCCAGCAACGGTGAGCTTCATGTACAAGATCCTGTTGCTCTCCGCTATCGCTGGTATCACGGGCGCGCTCTTCTGCCGCGTGGTGCTCGCCATCGATAAGTTCAGGCGCGGCTTGCACGGTGCATTGGCCAACGGCGGATTCGCGCTGGCTTGCGCCTTCCTCTTCGCCAGCGTGGTGTACTTCTTCGGCTCCACCGCCATTGGCAGCGGCCACCTCTTGCTCGAGGATCACCTCTTCGCCGACGATCCGAATACCGGTGCGGGCAACGTAGGCGCGCGTGTGCTGGGCTCGCTCTTCAGCTTCACCGCCGGTGGCGCGGGCGGCATCTTCGCTCCATCATTGGCCAGCGGCGCGGCCATTGGCGGATGGCTCACCGATGCCCTCGGCCTCGCCAGCAACCGCGGCCAATTCAACCTGCTCGTGCTCGCGGGCATGACGGCCTTCCTCAGCGGCGTTACGCGCTCGCCCTTCACCAGCGCCATCCTCGTGCTGGAGATGACCGACCGCCACAGCGCCATCTTCCAACTCATGTACGCCAGCGTGGTGGGCTACCTCATCGCCTACGTGGTGGACCGCAAGAGCTATTACGAGCGCATGAAGGAGCGCCTGCTGAAGGCGATGCCGGATTGGAATGGGGAGGAAGAGGAAACAGCGAAGTGAGCGGCCATGCCTCGAGTTTTCATGCCGCCATGGAGTGCGGTGGGCGCTGATGGCGGAGGTGATGGATTAGATTCGTGCATGCGATCACGGTTCTCTATGGGCGCAGGTGAGGTGGTCGGGTTGAACTGGACAGGATTCAGACAAGGTTAATGTGTTTGGTGCTGTTGTTTTCATGGGGTCCAGGGGACTCATAACTCGGCGTTCTTGTTGAGAAC
>JBATND010000007.1:0-2233 GCA_049290175.1 Flavobacteriales bacterium
CGCTCGGAATCACCAGGTTGACCGGGGTTGGGGGTTGAACTCATGCTCCGACATTTGCGGCGATCAACCCTCAACCGTCTTTCGAATCAACCTGCAACCCCCAACCCGCCGTTGGAACTGATCGATACCCACGCCCACCTCTACCACAAGCAGTTCGATGCCGACCGCGAGGCCATGCTATCGCGCGCGGCGGAAGCAGGCGTCACCAAGCTTTTCCTCCCGAACGTGGACCACGACAGCATTGCGGCGATGGATGCGTTGGCCACAGCGCACCCCGATCGCTGCTTCGCCATGATGGGCCTGCACCCCTGTTCCGTGGGCGCCGATAACGCGGCCGCCATGGAAGAAGTGGAGCACCTGCTGCGCACGGGCCGCTATTGCGCCGTGGGCGAGATTGGCATCGACCTCTATTGGGACAAGACGTTCCTCGCGCAGCAGCAAGAGGTCTTCCGTCAGCAGGTGCGCTGGGCGAAGGAGCTACGGCTGCCCATCGCGATCCATTGCCGTGAGAGCTTCGCTGAAGTGATCGCCATTGTGGAAGAGGAGAATGACGAATCGCTCACCGGCGTGTTCCACTGCTTCACCGGAAGTGCGGAGCAAGCACAGCGCGTGATTGCGTTGAAAGGCTTCTACCTCGGCATCGGCGGCGTGATCACCTATCCGAAAGGCGGCCTCTATGAGACCATGCGCGACGTGGGCGCTGAGCATTGCGTGCTGGAGACCGATGCGCCGTACTTGGCTCCGGTGCCCTATCGCGGCAAGCGCAACGAGAGCAGCTACATCCCGCACATCGCCGCCAAACTGGCCGATGCAACGGGCAAGAGCATCGAGGAGATCGCGCGCATCACCACGGCCAACGCAGAGGCCTTGTTCAATTCAACCACGGATGCACACCGATGAACACGGATAGGACATTCATTTGGTGCGAAATGGGTTTCGAAAGAGTGCCAATCGCGCATCGCATTCATCCGTGCATATCCGTGTGGATCCGTGGTTCATTCTTCCCTTTCGCATGAGCCAGCCCTCCGTCCTCCTGATCTACACCGGCGGCACCATTGGCATGTGGGCCGCCCCGGCATACGCCGGGGCGCGCGAAGTGGTGCTTCGCCCCATGGACCTGGAGCATCTCGAAGAGCAGGTGCCGGAGTTGGAGCGTGTAGGCGTGAAGCTGGCGAGCGTGGCCTTCGATACGCCCATCGACAGCAGCGACATGCGACCCGCCGATTGGGTCCGCATCGCGCGCATCATCGGCGACAACTACCACAAGCACGATGGCTTCGTGGTGCTGCATGGCAGCGATACCATGGCCTATACCGCCAGCGCGCTCAGCTTCCTGCTGGAGAACCTCGCGAAGCCCGTGATCCTCACCGGATCGCAATTGCCTATTGGCACCATCCGGACCGATGCAAAGGAGAACCTGATCACCGCTATCGAGATCGCTGCCGCCAAGGATGAAGCGGGCCGCGCCATGGTTCCTGAAGTGGCCGTGTATTTCGAGTACCGGCTCCTGCGCGGCAATCGCACCGTGAAAGTGCATGCCGAACGCTTCGAGGCCTTCCGCTCGCCCAATTGGCCAGCGCTGGCCGAAGCGGGCGTACACCTCCGCTACGACCATGGCGCCATCCGGCAACACCCAACCAAGCCGCTCGTGGTGCATGAAAAGCTCGAAGAGCACGTTGGCGTGGTGCGGCTCTTCCCCGGCATCTCCGGCGAGTGGGTGCGGCATGCGCTCGCTACACCAGGGCTGCGCGCGGCCATCCTCACGAGCTTCGGCAGCGGCAACGGCCCGACGGATAGTGGCTTCATCGCAGCGCTGCGTGAGGCCTGCGAGCGCGGCATCCACCTCTTGAATGTGACCCAATGCGTAGGTGGCCGTGTGGAGCAGGGGCGTTATGTGACCAGCCGTGCGTTCGTGGAGATGGGCGTGATTCCTTGCGCCGACATGACGGTAGAGGCCACTCTGGCCAAGGCCATGTTCCTGTTGGCGCCCGATCAGCCAGCGGGGGCCTTCGTCCAACGAATGGCCGCACCGATCGCCGGTGAGTTGACGTTGGGTTAACGTGCTACGTGAACCGCTATCCGATCCGCTTCAGCCGCTGCTCGCCGCGACTTTTGCCGGAAAGACCTTTTGCTACCTTGGCCGCCCTTCGGAAGGCACTGGAACCGCCTTTCGATGCATAAACGGAGAGATGGCCGAGTGGTTGAAGGCGCGCGCCTGGAAAGTGCGTTTACC
>JBATND010000008.1:0-19392 GCA_049290175.1 Flavobacteriales bacterium
GCCCATGGCATCGGCCGCTTCATCCTCATCGGCGAGAACGTGCTCAACTTCCATCACAGCGACGATGAGTACTACGCTGAATGGTTCGAGGAGGTGAGCGAGGCCGATGGCTGGATCGCGCTGCTCAACTTCAGGCCGCACGTGCTCGATGACCTGCAACGCGCCAACATCGATCAGTACTTCCTGCTCGGCGGACAGCTCAACGACCTGCGCTGGCGCACCTACAGCCCCGAGGAACTCTGCGAGCGCGTGGATGCTCTGGTGATGAAGCGGCTGGGGGCTTAATCCTCGCCTTGCAGCATCCGCCATACCAAACGGTCGATTGGCAACGAGACCGCCTCATCAGCATCTTGCACGAGCGGCGCCCAGCGGAACACCTCTTGGTCGCCCGGCCCGGCGATGCCGGTGAAAGCTTCTTCCACAACCGGTATCCCTGCCGCATCCGCCACGCGGAAGGTGAAATACACGCTCACAACTTGCATCGGCGTGCTGTGGAAAGCGCTCTGCTGGAAGAAGTCGGTGGTATAGAAGTGCTGCACATCGAGCGCCTCAATCCCGATCTCCTCGCGGATCTCGCGCACCACGCAGTCCTTCAAGCCTTCGCCATATTCCAATCCGCCGCCGGGGAACTTGGTGATGCGCTGCCCCTTGATCAACTCATCGGCAACCAGCACATGGGTGCGGGCATCGTTCAGCAGCAGGCCATAGGCACGCAGGGTGAGCATCAGATCAATGCTTCCAGTTTGATGCTGCGCACATGCTCATCGAGCGAATCGTCGGATACCTCGCGCTTCATCAAGGTGAGGTCCGTAACGGAACGCTCACCGGCGTAGGTCTCCTTGGCCAGCATCTCCCACGCCTGCTCGAATTGCGCTGCCTTCAGCGGGCCTGCGATCAGCAGCATGGGCTGCGGCGCATCGACCCCCAGCTTGCGGATGCGCTTGTTGGCGCGCACGTGATCCACCAAACGTTGCTGCACGGAAGCCAAGGCGCCCATCGGCTCCGCTCCTACATAAATGCGCTTGCGATCGTCGCTGTGAAGGATGCCGTTGAGCCGCAGCTTGAAACCGCCCAGGCCCTTCGCTCCGCGCTCCAATGCATCGCGCAGTGAGGACTCATACTCCGGCGGCAGCTCGGCCTCCAGCAAGGTGATGCCGGGCAAGCGATAGAAGCACTCGAAGCGGCCGATGCGATCGCGCAAGGCGTGGCGGCATTGCATCACCCAAGCGAGCGCATCGCTGGGCGCATCGATGCTCACGCGGTACTGGCAGGTGTACACCAGTGAGTCGAAGAGCGTGAGGGCATCAACTGCCGCTTTGCGAGCCATGGCGCAAAAGAAGCCTCCGGAAGCACCGAGGAAGCACCGATCGTTACCCCGAAGGCAACAGGTCATTGGTGAAAAGCGGCGCGATTCAGGGTGCGCGCATACTGATCACACCCCGATCACGGTTGTTCAAGCATTCCAACCCTAAACCCTTTCGCCATGGTCCGACCCTTGACCTTGTCGATGGCGCTGGTGCCGGCCTCAGGCCTCACCCTGCAGCAGCAGGCAAAAGCGCAACAGCCCGAAACGCTAAGCATCCGGTTCGACCTCGACTCCGACCGGCTGACGCCAAACGCTAGAGCGTCAATCGCCGTCATCTGCGCGCGACCCGATGCCCAACGCATCACGCGCATCGTGCTCCACGGGCACACCGACGAGCGCGGCAGCATCGCCTACAACGAGGACCTGAGCCGGCGCCGATCGCAGGCGGTGAAGCAGGCACTCGATGCCGATTGCCTTCAGGGAAAACCCATGCAGATCGTTTGGAGCGGCGAGCGCATGCCCATTGATCGCAACGGTTCCGAGCATGCGCATGCCGCCAACCGACGCGTGGATGTGCTCCTCCACTTCGATGAGGAACAGGCGCAACGCATCGATCCTTGCGCGCATCCGCGCGTGAAGCCATTAATCCCCGCGCTCGATAAACCGCGCGAGCGTCATGCGGTGGATCCCTCCTCTCCCATCGACCTGGTGATGAGCGATGGCGTGCGCGTGCGCATACCCGCCGACGCCATCGTTGATGCTAGCGGTCGTCCGGTGCAAGAGGAAGTGGAGATCAGCTACCGCAGCTTCAACGAGCCGTATGAGATCATCGCGAGCGGCATACCCATGCATGTGGCCACGGTGGCGGGCATGGGGCACATGGAGACCGCAGGCATGTATGAGCTGTATGCCACCGCAAACGATGAGCGGCTCTCGCTGGCGCCGGGCGCGCGCATCAGTTTGGAGCGACCCGTGGAGCAGCGGCTCGATGCCGACTTCGTGGGCTGGGAACTGGATGCCAGCACCGGCGATTGGCAGCCGAGCGGGCAGGTGAGCGCAGCGCCCGTGAAGGCCGCGCTGCCGTCCACGGCCACCGAGGCCACCAGTCTTTATTGGAATAAGCTCTGGGACCTCGAGCGCGAGAAGCGGCCCGACACCACGCTCTTCGAGGCGCGCCGAACCAGCGGACGTTACTGCCACCTGACGCCTTGTGACACCTCGGCAAGAGGCGACACCTGGCTGCGCAAACGCAACCGCTTCAAGCGTCAGGCTCATGTTCCGGAGATCCGCGTCTTGGGCTACAAAGGCATGTACGACGCCGAACGCATCGTATTCGTGGTGCAGGTCGACAACAAGAATGACAAGCAATTCCCCGATTGGCGCCGCGTGCCGCACAAAGCCATATGGGAATACTCCGGTCCGGAATCGCGCGCCGTATTCAAGCGCCTCTACGGCCGACGGCACCTTTTCCAGGACATCCACCTCGACATGAAGCCCGGACAGCTTGAGGGCACGCTCTGGCTGAAGGAGAACGGCGAATGGCTGCAACTGCCCGTGAGCGCGAAATGGAACCGCAGCTCGCCCTTGAAGGCTGCACGATGGGACCGCGCCATGGTGCTCTATGCCAAGGCGCTCAAGAAGCGTCAGGTCCGCTTCGACCGTGATGTGATGCGCAGCACCGACCGCTACAAGCGCGAGCACGCCGATATGCCGCTCACCGCTTGGAAGCACGCGCGCCGCGCCATGAATGAAAGCGAACAGGCCATGGTGCTTGAACCTTGGCGCGAATACGCCGCCACGCGCCGTCCCGTGAACTGGGAAATGGGCAATGCGAACTTCGCAGCTGTGCGCACCACTTTCGGGCTCGAAGGCTTCGGGCTGTACAACATCGACCGCATCATGAAGATGGCCGAGCAACAGAACGTCCTGGCCAGCGCAGTGGGACCCGATGGCGAGCCCTTCCAATGGGTGAACGCCTACGCTGTGCTGCGCAACGAGAACTCCGTGATCACCTATTGGGGCAACGGCACCGGCACGCGGGACAACCTCTTAGTGGCGCCGGGCAAGATGAAATCGCTCTTCCTGGTGGACCGCGACGGTCAAGTGGCCCGTGCTGAGGTGGCCCCACTCAACAGCAAGGAGCCGCGGGTGGTGCTGGAAGCGCAACTGATCGATGCGCTGAAGAGCCTCGATGAGCTGCGGGCCGACGCGAGGCGATAGCTAGCTTCGTGCGCATGAGGAATACCGTGCTCGCCTGCGTTGCTGCGCTTTCGGTGCATGCATCGGCGCAATTCGAGTGGGAGCAGCTGCCAGATTTCCCTGGCACGGCGAGGGATGATGCGGCGGCGTTCACCATCGGATCGCGCATCTATGTAGGCACCGGCATGGAGGTGGGTTGGGGCCTCACCAACGATTGGCATCTTTATGACGCGGACGAGAACTGGTGGCTCTCCATGTCCACGCTCCCTGCCGCGCCTCGCCAGTATTGCACGGCTTTCACATTAGGTGACAAAGGCTATCTCTTCGGCGGCATCACAGCTTCCGGCGCAGTGAACGAGCTATGGATGTACGATCCAGCGATCGATGCTTGGCAAGCGCGCGCGCCGCTGCCCGGCCCCGGCCGATACGCCAGCGTGAGCTATACGCGTAACGGCCTCGCCTATGTGCAAGGCGGCGTATTGGCCGATGGCAGCATCACCAACGAACTGTGGTACTACGCACCAGGCAGCGACGAATGGACCCTTCTCGATTTCGTGCTGAATGCGGAGCTGCCTGCGCGCCATCGCTCAGCGGTGATTAAAGAAGCCGGATTCAACATCATCACTTGCGGCATCGACGCGTTGGGAGCGACATCCGCCGCCACTTACATGCAGCTTGGCCTCGGGCACGAGTACATCGGCCAGATACCTCTGCCGTCACCCCGATTCGGAGCACGTGGTGCGGCCAATGTGCTCATTGGTGGAGCAAGCACCTTCGCGCAAGAGCACGATGAAGTGTGGCAATTCCGATGGGCCGAAGGCTGGAACCAGGACTTGCCTGCCTTTGCCGGAGGGCCTCGACGAGGCGGCATCGCAGCTCATGTGCCCACGGGCGATGTGAACCGCATCTACTTCGGACTTGGCCTGCATGGCAGCAATCGCTTCAAGGATTGGTGGGTGCTGAACCTTCCTGTTGGAATTGAGGAACATGCCGCTTCGCACGTCAGTGTGTTCCCGAACCCGGCAAGCGATGCACTACAGGTTCGAGCGCCGAATGATTGGATCTGTGCAACCTTCACGATCAACGATATGCTCGGCCGAGTCACAGCGAGCGGACAACTCAGCAGTGCTGGAACAATCGACATAGCATCATTTTCGCCGGGTCGGTACAGTTTGAGGATGGATAACCCGCATTCCAGCGCACTGACCAGCTTCATCAAGCTCCCCTGATGCAATTCATCGATCCCGCGCTCGACGCGTACTGCGAAGCGCATAGCGGCGAGGAGCCGTGGTACCTGAAGGAGCTCACCGAAGAGACGCACGAAAAGGTGCAGATGCCCGCGATGCTCAGCGGCCATCTGCAAGGCCGCTTCCTCTCGATGCTGAGCAAATTGGCGCGCCCGCGCATCGCTGTCGAGATCGGCACCTATACGGGATACAGCGCGCTCTGCATAGCCGAGGGGCTCGCACCGAGCGGCATGCTGCACACCATCGACATCGACCCCTACCTGCCGGAGATGGTGCATCGCTACATCGAGAAAGCGGGCATGCTCGATCGCATCACGCAGCATCATCGGCCTGCCTTGGAGGTGATCCCGGAACTGTCCGCGCCATTCGATCTGGTGTTCATCGACGCCGATAAGCAGAACTACCCGAATTACCTCGAAGCCGTGATCGGCCGCATGGCGCCGGGCGGGCTCATCATCGCCGACAATGTGCTCTGGAGCGGGAAGGTGCTGAAGGCGGCAGCGCAACAAGATGAACAGACCCGCGCGCTGATCCGCTACGCCGACATGGTGCGCAACGATGAACGCCTCGACCGGGTGATGGTGCCGCTGCGCGATGGATTGCTGGTGGCGCGCGTGAAGTGACGGTTATCAGGTGGGCTACCTTCGGCCTGCACAACCTTCACGGCCATGGAAGCACAACTCTTCTACAAGGAACTGGGGCGCCTGCTGTATGCCATCGCAGCCGCCGACGGCAAGGTCTCTGACAAGGAGATTCGCACGCTCAAGCAGGTGGTGAGCGAGCAACTGGTGCCGCAGGAAGTGAGCACCGACCACTTCGGCACCGATCAGGCCTACATCACCGAATTCGAGTTCGACGTGCTGGCCGAGCGCGGGGCATCGGCCGAGGGCGCGTTCGATTCCTTCATCGCCTACATGTCGCAGCACCGCAACGACTTGGCACCGGAGCGCAAGGACCTGATCTACCGATGCGCCGATGCGGTCGCGAGCGCCTTCCACGGCGTGGGCAAGGCCGAACTGCCCCTGTTGATCGAGCTGCACAAGCACCTGCATTAGCGAGCTGCGACCGCCCGCTATCTTGGGCCGGTCGCCATGCGCATCGTCGATCTAAGGTCCGATACCGTAACGCAGCCCACGCCTGCCATGCGCGAGGCGATGCTGCGCGCGCAGCTCGGCGACGATGTCTTCGGCGAGGACCCCACCGTGAACGCGCTCGAGGAGCGCATGGCCGCGCAGTTCGGCCACGAGGCCGCGCTCTTCTGCCCCAGCGGCACCATGACCAATCAGATCGCCATCAATGTGCATACGAGGCCGGGCGATGAAGTGATCTGCGAAGAAGGCGCTCATGTGTACCGCTATGAAGGCGGCGGCATGATGGCCAACAGCGGCTGCAGCGTGAAGCATGTGCCGGCCGATCGTGGCCGCTTCACCGCCGCCGATGTGGTCGCCGCCGTGAACGACCGCAGCGCCGCGTACCTCGCCAACAGCAGATTGGTGGTGATCGAGAACACGGTGAATCGCGGTGGAGGCGCCATCTGGGACATCGATGAAGCGAAGCGCATCCGTGCGGCATGCGATGCGCATGGCCTCGCGCTGCACCTCGATGGCGCACGCTTGTTCAACGCCATGGCGGTCGATGGCACGAAGCCCGCGCAATGGGGCGCCACCTTCCACAGCATCTCCATCTGCCTGAGCAAAGGCCTGGGCGCACCGGTGGGCAGCGTGCTCACCGGCAGCCGAGAACTCATCCATCATGCGCGACGCGTGCGCAAGCGCTTCGGCGGCGGCATGCGGCAAGCCGGATTGCTCGCTGCGGCGGGGCTGCATGCGCTGGAGCACCATGTGCAACGCCTCGCACTTGATCATGATCACGCGAAGCGCATCGGCCATGCAGTTGGCGCGATGGCCTGGTGCGAACGCGTGATGCCTGTGGATACCAACATCGTGATCTACGACCTCAAGGATGGCCGCAGCGCCAAGGAGCATGCAGCGCAGCTCGAGGAGAAGGGCATCCGTTGCTTCGCGATCGGACCGCAGCAGATCCGCATGGTCACGCATCTCGACATCACGGCCGATGACGTGGATCGCACTATCGCCGCATTGAACACCATCACTGCATGAAGGCCCTTTCACTCCTCCTGCTCGCAGCCGTCTTCGCTTCGTGTGCCACCACGCAGTACTTGGAGAAGGGCACGTACGATGGCATCGAGGTGGCCTATCGCTGGAGCCATCCGCCCGGCAAGCCCAGTGAATTGCTGCTTCGCCTGAAGAACACGGCAGAGACCGACCGATCCATCGCGCTGGCCATCGACCTGTATTACCAGGGCCGCACCATGGAGACCTTCGAGGCCGACACCTGCCTGAAACCCGGCATGCTGCTCATGGGGCGGCTCAACGGCATCCGTTTCATTCCGGAGCGGCTCACGACCGCGCAGATCCAGGATGGCGGCACACAGGTGGAAGTGACCCGCACAGAAGTGACCAAGGCCCCATGCCCGTGAGCGGCCGAAAGACCATAGACCGCGCCCTGCCCGCCCTGATCGCGGCCTTGCTGCTTTTTGCGGGATGGCTGTTCTGGCAACACTACCGCCAGGCCCAACAGCGCGCTTTGGATATCGCCGGCCTCGACATCCTGCGCGCCCAGCAGATGCTCACGGTGCGCGTTGATGGCATGTTCCTCGAATGGCAAGAGGATGCGTTGGAGGAATCGGCAGCTATTTCAGCAGGGATCGATGAGGACCAGTTGATCCGGCGATGGAAAGCGCTGCTCCACTCGCACTGGCCCATGATATCGGTGCGCTTGGCTGACAAGTTCGGCAATGAGACCGGCCTATATCGCATAGACAGCTCCTTGGTGCTGGTGCGCACCGTTCGGAACAGCGCCGACAGCGTGCCCATGGGGTTCACCTTGCATGATGATGGCATCGATTCCATCGGTCGGCCCATGCCCGCTTTCGGGGGCTACGATCCGCGCGAGCGCATCTGGTTCAGCAAGGCGTTGGAGAACAGCCGCAACGTGCCCGTGTGGAGTGAGCGCCAATTCGGCGACAGCTTGGGGCGCGTGGTGCAGGTGAGCAACCTGATCCGCACCGACGGGATTGATGAAGGCTTCCTCGTGCTGCTGTTCGACATTGATTTGAGGCGCGCACCCGCGATCGATTCGCGCATGCCGAGCATGGCCAACAATGGCGTGCTGCTCATCAACGGCGATGGACTGGTGTATGCGAGCAACCATACGGCCTCCGAAGAGCCGATGGCCATGGCGATCTCACGGGCACTTCCGCTCTGGATCGAGCGCAAATTCAACAGAGCCATCCACCTCGAACAGTCCGGCCGGCCCTATGCGGTGCAGGTGAGCCCGGTGCTCCTCAACGGATGCCAGCTTTATACGGTGATCGGCATCGAAACCTCCGATCATATCGGATTGACGGATTCTGATCGGCGCGCCAGCCTCATCGCGGCGGCTATCGCTGCGGCCTTGGCGGTCCTCCTGGCCCTGCTCGCGTGGCGCGGCAGGCAAAGGCGCCACGCGGCCGGGCTGCTCGAATTGCAGACCCGCCAATTGCAGCACCGCTTCACGAAGGCCTTAGGCGAGCGTGATGTGCTGAGCCGTGAAGTGCATCACCGCGTGAAGAACAACCTCCAGGTGGTGAGCAGCCTGCTCAACCTCCAGGCCTCATCGCTCGACGACCCGCATGTGCGCGACGAATTCCTCCGTGGAAAGCGCCGGATCGACACCATCGCGCTCGTTCACCATCGCCTGTACGATCAGCCCGACCTGCGCGACATCAGCTTGGGCAACTTCCTGCGCCAGCTCACCGATTCCATTGCGGCCATGCACGGCGACATGCGCACCACTGTGAGCATCGGTGTAACAGCGAACGGCCTGAAATGCGACCAGGACACGGCCATCGAGCTGGGCATCATCGTGTGCGAATTGGTGAATAACGCCTACCAGCATGCCTTCCCGCATGCTACCGGAGGGCATATCGACATCACCGCCTCGAACGTGGAAGGCGACTTGTATCGCTTGGTGGTGAGCAACAACGGCGTGCCCCCAGTGAATGGGGCGCGCAGCGGTCCGGGCAAGCTGGGACTCGAGATCGTGGAAGCCTTAGCCGAGCAGCTCGATGGCAGCCTGCACATGCGCACGGAGGGCAATGCGGCCTTCGAGGTGCTCTTCCGCATGCGGCGCAAGGCGACCTCAGCGGAAGCCGACGATCCCGAAGGCATTCAATAGCCCACCGCTGGCGCGCAGCAATTGCAGCTCCGCCACCTTGGCCTCGTAGCCCGCCACCACCGCCAGCCTGCGCGCGTTGGCCAGATCGAGCTGCGCCTGCCTGAATTGCAAGGCCGTGATCTGTCCGCTGCGATGAAGCTCGCTCGTGCGCTCGAAATTCAGCTCGGCCGTGCGCGCCGCTTCCTGCTGTATGCGCAGCACCTCGCGCTGGCTGCGCCACGCCGTGAAGCCGTTGCGCACATCGCGCTCCACCTGCAAGCGCGCTTGCTCCTCGGCAAGAGCCGCGCTCTCCGCGCGCAGCCTGGCGCTCTCAACCTGCGTGCCCACGCGTCCGCCGTCGAAGAGCGGCACGCTGAGCGTGAGGCCGCCATTGAGGCCGCGCGTGTAGGTGCCAAGCACAATGCCCACCTCGTTGCGCTGATCGCTCACGCCGTACGCAGCATTCAGATCGAGGCGCGGCCAGCGCAGGGCTTTCGCGATGCGGCCATCTGCCTCCGCGGCGCGCACTTGCGCCGTGGCCACTTGCAGCTGCGCGTTGCCGCGCAAGGCCTCTTGCACGAGCAACTCTTCGCTCAAGCCTTGTGCATAGCTCACCTTCCGCGACACCAGCACGTCCGTTGCCGGCGATCGGCCCAGCAGCACATTCAGGTCGCGCGCGGTGCGCTCACGGCGCTGCACGGCGAGGATCCAAGCGCTGCTATCGCCTTGAAGATCCACTTGCGCGTTGAGCAGCTCCAAGCGACCGGTGCCGCCCAATGCGGCCCTCCCCTCCTGCCGCACGTATCGATCGTTGCTGATCGCGAGGATCCGCTCGGTGATGGCCACATCCTCGTCCATGGCCGCGAGCTGGTAGTAGAGCGCAACCACTTGCAGGAGCGTGGCCTCCACTTGCGCGCGCTCCCTCAGATCAGCGATGCGCGCATTCAGCTGCGCGCGCTCGTGCGCGGCGAAATTCCCGAGACCATTGAAGAGCGTATAGCTCAAACCCAGTTGCCCGGCGAGCGTGGTGCTCTCCACGCCATCGCGCTCCACGTCGGGGATTCCCTCCACGAAATCGAGCCGCGTATCCTGATTGGTGTAGTTGGCACGACCGCTGGCCTCGATGCGCGGCAACAGGCCCGCATTGCCAGCGGTGGCCTGCTCCTTCGCGATGAGGGCCTCATTGCGCGCGAGGCGGATGCCGTGCTCATTCGCCAATGCGAGCCGCATGGCGGCATCCAGCGAGAGCATGTCCTGCGCACAAGCAGCCGCGGCCGATAGCGTGCAGCTAAGCGTGATGATCCTCAAGGTTCTCATAGGGCAGTTCTTTCACGGCGGGCTCCACTTCCTCCGGCGTGGGCCAACGCGCATTCCACAACCAGAAGATGAAGCGGCGCAATTCGTTGAGCACCGTGAGGTAGATGGGCAGCAGGATGAGCGTGACGAAGGTGGCGACGGCCAATCCGTAAGCCACCGTGATGGCCATGGGGATGAGGAACTGCGCCTGGAAGCTCGTGTTGAGCGTTATGGGAAGCAGGCCGACCACCGTGGTGAGCGAGGTGAGCAAGATGGGTCGCAGACGGGAGATCGCCGCTGTGCGCAAGGCCTGCGCGAAAGGCATACGCTCCTTCATGTTCGCATTGAAGGTGCTCAGCATCACCAGTGAATCGTTCACCATGACGCCAATGAGCGCGATAGCCCCGAAGAAGCTGAAGAGGCTGATCTGCGGGCCGTGGATCCAATGGCCCCACGCGATGCCGATGAAAGCGAAGGGCAGCCCGAGGATGATAACCACCGCTTGCGGGAACGATCGCAACGCGATGATCATGAGGAAGAACATGATGGTGAGCGTGATGGGCATCACACGTCCGGCGGAAGCGCCCACCTTGCGGCTCTGCTCACCCTGACCCTCGAAACTGTAGGTAAGGCCAGGGTGGCGCGCGAGGATCGCAGGCATCACTTCCGAGCGGATCACGCCTTGGGCATCGGTTGCGCTCTGGGCGCTGCTGGAGAGATCGGCTTCCACGCGCACCTCGCGCTTGCCATCGAGGTGGCCTATGCTGCGGATGCCCCGCTCGATGCGGTAGCTCGCCAATTCGCTCAATGGGAAGGCCCGTCCATCGGCCGTGCGGATGCGCATGTCCTCCAGGTCGCGCAATGAGGCGCGGGACTCTTCATCGTAGCGGACCCAGATCTTCACTTCATCCTCGCCGCGCTGGATCCGTTGCGTCTCCAATCCGAAGAAGGCCTGGCGTACTTGCCCGATCACATCCTGCGTGGTGAGCCCGAGCAGTCGTGCCTGTTCCTTCAATTGCAGCACCACCTCGCGGTTGCCGGGGCGATCGCTGTCCACCACATCACGAAGGGTGGGGAGCTTCTGCAGCTCGGCGCGCAGCTCGCTCTTCGCGGCGTTCAGTTCAGCCAGGTCATGGCTGCGCAAGGAGACGCTTACCGGCTTACCGAACGGAGTGGCCAAACCGAAGGTGAGATTGGCAACGCCCGGCACTTGCCCAACGCGTTCACGCAAGCGATTGGTGATCTCTTCCGCTTTGAACCCGCGCTTCTCCCCATCGAGCAGGATGATGTTGAGCTTGCCCTGCTCCGCGCGCGGGCCAAGCAGCGTCTGCACCTTCAGCACCACGTCCAAACTGTCCTCGCGACCAGCGCTCAATTCCTTGTTCACTTCCCAAGCGAACTGCTCGATGCGCTGCAGCTCGTTGAACACGAGTTGCTCCCGCGTGCCTGCCACCATCTCCAATTCCACAGCCACATCGTCGCGCTCGATGGTTGGGACGAAGGTGGTCTTGATGATGCCTGCTCCCACCGAGCCAACGGTGATCGCCAGCGCGAAGAAGGCGATGCCGAAGGTGAGCATGCGGTTGCGCAGGATGCGACCGAGGAAAGGGCCATAGCGCCGATCGCGCAGGCGGCCCATCACGCCATCCATGAATGATTCCAAACGATTGCGCTTGGGATCGGTGAGCGCCTTGGAGTGCGCCACGTGCGCTGGAAGGATGAAAGCCCCCTCAATGAGTGACACCATCAACGTGGAAATGACCACGAAGGCCAGCGCCGGTGCGAAATCGCCCAAGCGCCCCTCGATGAAGAAGAAGGTGGTGAAGGCGGCTATGGTGGTGAGCACCGAGCTGACCACAGCGCCGAGCACTTTGCGTAAACCGCTGAACGCCGCTTCGATCGGCGGCAGTCCGCGCTCATGCTCTTGATAGATGCTCTCGGCGATCACGATGCCATCGTCCACGAGGATGCCCACGACGAGGATCATCCCGAAGAGGCTCATGACGTTGATGGTGATGAAGCCGGGCGCGAGGATGAACATGCCCGCGAAGGACACCGGGATGCTGAGCGCCACCCAGAAGGCCAGGCGCCAGTTGAGGAAGAGTGCGAGGGTGAGCAGCACTAGTGCGAAGCCCTGCGCACCGTTCGTCAATAGCATATCGATCCGCTGACGCAGAACGGTAGTGGCATCGACGATCAATTCGGCCCTGATCGGACCGCCTCGCTCATTGAATGCCTCGATGTACGCGATGGTGGTATCGGCGATGAAGAGGATGTCCTCGCTCACCGTGCTGCTCACATTCACCACCACGCTGGGCTCGCCATTCACGTAGTTGCGCGCAGGGTCATCGGCCCAGGTGTCGCGCACGTCGGCGATGTCCTGCAAGCGGAGCACACGGCCATCGGTGCTGGTGCGGATCACCGTGCTGCGCAGGCCATCGGCGTCGTACCGCTTGTCGCGCACGCGGATGAGCAACTCTTCATCGGGCGTCTTCACCTTGCCACCAGTGACATCGATGTTCGCGGCGCGCAGCGCATTGGAGGCTTGCACCAGCGTGAGGTTGGCGGCACGCAGATCAGCTTCGCGGAATGCCACTTCGATCTCTTCTTCCGGCAGGCCCGTGACATCCACTTTGCTGATGCCCGATATGGCGCGCAGTTCCTGCTCCACGCGTTGCGCCGTGTTCTTCAGCGCCTTCAGCGGGATGCCCTCGCCCGTTAGCGCGAAGGTGACCGCCGGGCGGATGTTCTCGAGCTTCACCGTGCGGATGGGCTCCATTCCCTCGGGCAATTGCGGAATGCGTTCCACCGCGTTCTTCACGTCCTGCAGCACCACATCCACGTTGGCCCCTTTGAGCGCCTCCACGGTGATGATGCCGCCGTTTTCCTGGCTCGCGCTGCTGATGCGCTCTACGCCGCTCACGCCTTTCAGGTCGTCCTCGATGCGCAGCACAACCCCTTGCTCCACTTCCTCGGGCGAAGCACCGGGGTAGATTACTTGCACCTGGATCACGCGGCTCTCCACCTCGGGGAAGAGCGAGCTGCGCGTGCGCTTCAGGCCCATGTAGCCGAAGACCAGGAAGAAGACCATGACGGCCAGCGCCGCCACACGGTACTTCAGGAAGTAGGCGGTGAGTCCCTTCATGGCTTGATGGGTGCCACGCGCATGCCCTCGAAGGCGCCGCTCAATCGGTCGGTTACCACCACTTGTCCATCGGCCACGCCTTGCACCACGGCTTGCTCCACTCCTTGATGCACGATGGTGACACTGCTCTTCACGAGCGCCGAATCCTTCACGGTGTAGAGCGCGCCGTCATCGAGAAGTGCGCTGCGCGGAATCGCGATCGCTCCTTCAACCGATCCGCCTTCGATGGTGCCCGCGAGGTAAAGACCATCGCGCAGGCCCTTGCCATTCACATGCACGAAGACCTTCACGCTTTGCGTGGCCGCATCAATGGTCTCTCCTACTCGTATGATGCGCCCCTTGGCCACGCTTCCATCCTCCGCCTTGAAGCGCAGCGTATCGCCCACGCGCACATGCTTCAGCTCGCTCGCGCCGATAGCCGATTCCAACTCCAAGCTGCCCGGCGCGATGAATTCGCCCAGGCGCGTGCCCGGCGTGACGATGGTGCCCGGTTCAATACCGGCAGCTATTACCACCCCATCGAATGCAGCGGTGACCACGAACTTCTGCAAGCGCTCATAAAGTGACCGGATGTTGTAGTACTGATCGAGCACGGCGCGACCCGACAGGTAGTTGCGCTCCTGCTCGCTGCTGAGCTTCGGCAAGTCGGGCAATGCGCCTTCCACAGGCACGCTCTTCAGGTAGGCGTCCCATTTCGCGGCATCCTCCGGACGGTCGATGCGCATGTCGGGAACGAGCTGCACCAAGCTGCGGATGAAAGCGCTCTGCTGCGCATTGATCTGCGCCCGCACCTCGCCATCGTCGATCCGGAAGAGCACCTCTCCCCTGCTGAACGTTGCGCCCTCGCGGAAGGGCTTGGTGATGCGCAGCAAGGTGCCACCCACCTCGGCGGTGATGAGCATGCGATCCGTGGCACGCACGCGGCCCGTCACCGGGATGCTGATGCGCACAGCCTCGTTCTGCGCCTCGATCACACGCACGGCGCGCGGAGCAGCGGGGCCGTTCTTGCGCTCGGGCGATTGCCCGCTGCCGGCCAACCGCTTACAGGTGGCTACGCCGCCCACGATGAGCAACAGGCCGGTGATGAGGCTGAGCCTTCGCTTGAAGAGATCGTTCATGCACGTATGGATCGGATGATGAATTCGGGGACGGTCTTGCGGCGCTTGATGATCATGCGGCGGAAGGCCTCGTCGGTGATGCCATGGATGTGCGTGATCATGGGCCGCGCGATGAATGGATGCGCGCACATCGCCATGATGTTCACGAGCAGTTCGCGCGGGTCGATGTCGATGATCTCGCCGCGCTCGCGGGCATCGGCCACGAGCTTCAGGAAAAGCTGGCGGCTCTCCATGCCCCGGTCGATGAAGGCGCGCAGACCTTCGGGGTCGCGGTTCAACTCATTGGCGATGAAGAGCGGCAACTGCGGGTTCTCGACCATTCGGTCGATGTACGCCGCTACGAAGGCCTCGATGGCCTCGAACAGGTGCTCGCGCCCTTTGAGCGAATCCCAGATGCAGCCGAACTGCTTCTCCGCGCCGCCCTTGAACACGCCCTCGAAGAGCCGCTGCTTATCGCGGAAGTAGTAGTGCAGCAGCGCCTTGTTGATGCCGGCCTCATCGGCCACCTCCTGCATGCGCGCGCCGGCCATGCCCTTGCGGGTGAACACGCGCTGCGCGGCTTCCAGGATCCGCTGCTCGGTGCCTTCTTCCTTGACGGCTGACATGGGGCCGCAATATTAACCATTTGGTTAAACCAATTGGTGGACACTTCGATCAGCACTGGGACAAGGCCACAAGACGAGAGCGCTTGCCATGTCATTCGCGCTTCCACGAAGCAGGCAGTGGCGCCGGACACCGAAGCAGCGGTGCTCATGGGCCGGGCACGGACCCTAGCTTTGGCACACCATGCGGAACTCCCTCGCGCTCGCCATCCTGTCGCTCGTGCCCACCTTCATCCATGCCGCCGTTGGCATTGTGGTGGAACCCAAGGTTTACCATACGCCGGGCGGCGGTCCGCGCGTGGAAGTGAGCATGGCCTTCATCGCCGGCACCATGGTATCCGCGCCCAATGCCGCCGGGTTCATGCAGGCGCGGGTAGAAGCGCTCACGCTGATCGAGCAGGATGGCGCCATCAAGGCCTATGCGAAGACCGAGGTGCTGGGCCAGGAAAGGCTCGATTCGCTTCAAGTGGACATGATCCATCAGGAGACTTTCGACCTGGCGCCGGGCAGCTACGAGTTGGTAATCGAGTTGCGTGATCTGAACAGCGCCGACACCACAGTTGCGCGGTATCGCGCACCGATGGCTGTTGGAGCCGCACCTGCCGGCGTGAGCATCAGCGACCTCTTGCTGGCCGAGCGCATTGAGACTGCAACGGCTGATCGTCCAAGGCCATCGGGATATTGGCCGGTACCGCTCCTGAGCGACTACCTCCCCTCGGCCATCAGCAGCTTGGGCCTCTATGCCGAAGTGTACGGCACCGATGCAGCATTCGGCACCGACAGCCTCTTCCTGCTGAACCTGCAGATCGAGGACTTCGAGCACAAGCGCGTTCAAGGCGCCTTCAAACGGATCCAGCGCGCAAAAGCCGGGCCTATGGTGCCGGTGGTACTGGAGATGCCCATTGGCGATCTGGCCAGTGGGAACTATTTGGCCGTGGTGGAGGCCCGCGACCGCAGCGGCGCGCTCATCGCCCGGCGCGAGCTCTTCTTCCAGCGCAACAACCCCATCCAGCGGAAGTACGACATGGAGTCGATGGCTTCGCTCGACCTCAACAACACCTTCGCTGGGGCGCTCACCGACCGCGACTCACTCGCCGAGCACTTGTCGAGCATGCGGCCCATCGCCGACCATCTGGAGCAGAAGATCATCGACGATCGCTGGAAGGACCGCGACATCGAGCTGATGCGGCGCTTCTTCTACAGCTTCTGGATCAACCGCAGCAGCAACGATCCCGAAGGCGCTTGGAACAACTACAAGCAGGAAGTGATCAAGGTGAACAAGCTCTTCGGGTGCAGGGCCATGAAAGGCTACCAGACCGGACGCGGATACGTTTACCTGAAGTACGGCGCGCCCAACACCATGATGGACCGCTTCAACGAGATGGGCACGCCGCCTTATACCATCTGGCACTACTACCGCGCAGGCCGTTTCACCAACCGCCGCTTCATCTTCTACCAGCCCGACATGGCGAGCAATTGCTTCGAGCTGCTGCACAGCGAAGTGCCCGGCGAGATCCAGAATCCGCAGTGGCACTTGGCGCTCCACTCGCGCAACACCGCGCCCGGCGATGTGCATAAACGGCAGATCGACACGATCGAGGGTGACCGCGTGCTCGATTTCTTCCAATTGCCGCGCTGACCAGCGCAAGCCGCTGCGCGCCACCTTTGCCGCCCCATGGCCCGGACGGCAGTCGTCATACTCAACTACAACGGCAGGCATTGGCTTGAGCGCTTCCTGCCCGGCGTGGTGGCCTGCAGCGCAGGTGCGCAGGTAGTTGTAGCCGACAACGGCAGCACCGATGGCTCCGTCGATTGGCTGCGCACCGCTCAGCCCGGCGTGCGGATCATCGCGCTCGATCGCAACCTCGGTTTCGCAGGCGGCTACAACGCCGCACTCGCGCAGGTTGAAGCTGACCGCTACGTGCTGCTGAACAGCGATGTGGAAGTGAGGCCCGGCTGGCTGGAAGCGCTCAACGCATACATGGATGCCCATCCGCGCATGGCGGCCTGCCAGCCCAAAGTGCTCACGCACAGCGCGCCCGACCGATTCGAGCATGCTGGCGCTGCTGGCGGCTGCATCGACCGCAACGGCTATCCCTTCTGCCGCGGCCGCATCTTCGAGCTCACTGAAGTGGATAAGGGACAGTACAACGATGACCGCTTCGTGTTCTGGGCCACCGGTGCCTGCCTGATGATCCGTGCCGAAGCATTCCGCGCGGCCGATGGCTTCGATGCCGCGCTCTTCGCGCACATGGAAGAGATCGATCTGTGCTGGCGCTTGCGGCGCATGGGCTGGAGCATCGGCTACACCAGTGCGACCAGCGTGCTGCACGTGGGCGGCGGTGCGCTCGGTTACGGCAGCCCGTTCAAGACCTATCTCAACTTCCGCAACAGCCTTATCGTGCTCACCAAGAACCTGAAGTCGCGCGCGCTAGGGCTGCGGCTGCTGCGGCGCTTGGTGCTCGATGGCTTCGCAGCACTGAAGTTCCTGCTGGAAGGACACCCGGCGCATGCGTGGCAAGTGGTGCGCGCGCATTGGTCGTATTTCGCGGCCTTGCCACGCGTGCTGCGCCAGCGAAAAGCGCTCCTGCTCGCCGAGCATGACCCCGACCTCACGGGCCTCTACCTCCGCAGCATCGCCTACGACCGCTTCATCATCGGTTGGCGCCGCTTCGATCAATTGGACGCAGCGGCCTTCGTTCAGGAGCGCCCGAGCAAGTGAAGCACCGCCAAGCGGTAGCCTTCGAGGCCCAGGCCCATGATGCTGCCCGCGCACACGCCGCCCACCAGCGATTCGTGCCGGAAAGGCTCGCGCGCCAGCAGGTTGCTGATGTGGACCTCCACCACAGGGACGCGCACGGCGGCCACCGCATCGCGGATCGCGACTGAAGTGTGGGAGTAGCCGCCCGCATTGAGCACCACGCCCGCATAGTTGCCATCGGCCTGTTGAATGGAATTCACCAATTCGCCTTCGATGTTGGTCTGCTCGTGGTTGATGGTTGCATCAGGAAAAACCTCGCGCAATTCCACGAGGTACTCCTCGAACGATCGTCCGCCATACACCGATGGCTCGCGCGAGCCCAAGAGGTTCAGGTTGGGGCCGTTGAGGATGAGGATGCGCGGTGCTGCACTCATGCTTTGCTCGCCGCTGCTTTAGCACAAGCGGCGCGGCGAAGTTCGCATTCCCAAAAGAGCGCGCGCGATCCACATCGCCGCGTTGGCAAGGAGCACCAAAGGCCACGAAGGCCGCGTTGCTTGCACAGCCACCTTCGCCACGATGGATTGGGACAAGGCCCTGCGCGGCTTCCGCATGCATCTGAAGCTGGAGCGCTCGTTGAGCGACCGCACGCTCATGGCCTACCTCAGCGACCTCTCGAAGCTGCGCGTCTGGGCCGAGGAGCAACAGCCGCCGGTAACGCCCGTCGCATTCGCTCTCGACGACCTGCAGGCCTTCATCACCACCATTGCGCGAGGCGGCGCAGCAGCCACCAGCCAGGCGCGCCTGCTCAGTGCGGTGCGCATGTTCCATCGGTACCTGCGCAAGGAGAAAGCCATCGACACTGATCCGAGCACATTGCTCTCCAGTCCGCGCTTGGGCCGTAAGCTGCCTGTTTTCCTCACGCTCGACGAGATCGACGCCATCTGCGACGCCATCGACCTGAGCCGCCCACTGGCGCACCGAGACCGCGCCATGGTGGAAACGCTCTACGGCTGCGGCTTGCGCGTGAGCGAGCTCTGCGGCCTGCGCATCTCGCGCATCAGCGTTGAAGAAGGATTCGTGCGCGTGGTGGGCAAAGGCGACAAGGAGCGCTTGGTACCCATCGGTGCGGAGGCGCTGCACTGGATCGGCCTGTACATGCAGCATGAGCGCACGCACCTGAAGGTGCGCAAAGAGGCACAGGACACACTTTTCCTGAATGCGCGTGGCAACGGGCTTTCGCGCGTCTGGGTATTCAAGCTCGTGCGCGCCTTAGCGGTGAAAGCCGGCGTGCGCAAGGCCATTGGCCCGCACACCTTCAGGCACTCCTTCGCCACGCACCTGGTCGAAGGCGGCGCCGATCTGCGTGCCGTGCAGGAGATGCTGGGGCATGCCAGCATCACCACCACCGAGATCTACACGCACCTCGATCGCGAGTACCTCCGCAGCAGCATCATGCAATTCCATCCGAGGGCGCATGTAGGGGCGTGATCCCAGCACACGACCCGTCGCGATACCTTGCCCCCATGCGCTGGCACGTTGCCGCATTCCTATCCCTTCTGT
>JBATND010000009.1:0-2527 GCA_049290175.1 Flavobacteriales bacterium
CATTGCTGATCAGGTACAGCCCGCTGGGCATCGTGCTGAAGTCCAACTGGTGCTCTTCGTTTGAGGTGCATGCGGTAGGCACGGCCGCCAGTCTGCCCAATATGTTGCGCACCACGGAGCCATGCCATACATCGCCCGCCGATCATATACGTGAACGACCGTTGGTCCCAAGTGCAAATGACGAACGGAACGATCCGATAGTTTGGTAACGCATGTCTTTCCCAACCCTACCAACCACCACCATGATCGTGCGAACAAGCGGCAAGCTGCCATTCCTGCTCACCCTTCTTTTCCATGCCGGCCTGCTCCTGGGCCAGCCGGGGACACTGGACCCGACATTCGGTACGGATGGCATCACCATCACTGCGGCCGTGGGGAGCGATGACCAGGTGGCCGACCTCGCCGTGCAGCAGGACGATAGGATCGTGGTGGTGGGCAATACGGTGACGGGCGGCAACTACGACATCATGGTGCTGCGCTACACCGCCGACGGTTTTCCCGATGAGACATTCGGTACCAATGGACGTGTGCAGCTAAGCTTCGGTACGGGCAATGATGTGGCCTATGCCGTGGCGCTCCAGACTGATGGCAAGATCGTGGTGGGCGGCTCCACGGCAGTCGGTTCGGTCAGCCGCGCATTGCTTGTGCGCTTGTTGTCCGATGGCTCCTTGGACCCGGACTTCGGCACGAACGGGCGCGTGATCTCGGCGATCGGCAGTAGCAGCCATAGTTCGAGTGTCCGTGACCTCGTGATCCAACCCGACGGGAAGTTGCTCGCAGGAGGAAGGGCCACGAACAACAGCACCAACAGGACCTTCTTCATGGTCGCACGCTACAATCCTTCGGGTACCAATGATGTCTCCTTCGATCAGGAAGGCTACGCCCTGGTCGATGTGGGACAGGACAACATCAACGACCTCGGCACCTGCATCGGGCTGCTGGATGATGGCCGAATCATGCTCGGCGGATCCACCTTGATCGATTCCAACTACCGCTTCGCCTTGGTCCGCATGCTCGCGGACGGCACCCAGGACTATATGAACTTCAACCTGAACGGCAGTTACATCGCGGACCTCGGTCCAAGCGACGATCAGGCCGAGTCCATGGTTCTCCTCCCCGATGGGACCACCGTGCTTGTAGGCAAGGGCGACTCGCAGTTCACGCTTCTGGGGGTGAACGAACTCGGCTACCAGTCAACCACCTTCGGTACGGCCATCACACCCATCGGCATCACGTCCAACGCCAACGACGCGGTGCTACAGCCCTGGGACAAGACCATTGCTGTGGGGCGTTCGCTCGGGAATGACGGCGATGCGCTGACCCTCGCCCGGTACGATGCACAAGGGGACTTGGATCCCAGCTTCGGTACCAATGGAATAGTGACCACGGCGGTTCCGCCATACTCGAATGCGGCACTCTATGGGGTTGGCCTGCAGAGCGACGGCAGCATCGTGGTGGCCGGTCGGGTGGGGAATTCCTCGCAGGCGAGCAATGTGCTCGTGGCCCGCTACTCGAACGACTTCACCACCGGTACAACGGCATTGCCAGCTTTCAACGGCACGCTCAATGCATATCCGAACCCGTTCGAGGACCGCATCACCGCGAACGGCACCAGCGCGGGAGGGCAGTTGATGCTGAGCGACGCGGCCGGCAGGGTGATCATGCGGACCTTGACAACGGATGGCAGCACAACCATGCCAACACCACAACTGCCTGCCGGAGCGTACATCCTCACCTATCACAGCGGGGAGCGCTGGCACCGGGTGGGTGTGGTGCATCCGTAGCGTGAAGCGGAGGTCTTCCAATCGCAACACGTCGAGCTCATCCGGTACAGATCAAGCGCTTGATGCCGCTTGCGATAAGTTCATCGGCAAGCTCGACATCTCGCCCGGGCACAGCACCATCGGTCTGCGCTGGCGTGTGAATGGTCAGTTGCTTGAACGTTGCTGGGGCGTGCAGGAGGGACGGCCAGGTACCATCAACTTCGTTGGTTGGATGCCCAGGGTGCGCCGGGGTCGCGACCACCTGAAATACCGCAGTGCCACGGCATGCCCGGGCTTCGTGGCCCAACAACATCAGTTTTGCAAGGAGCTCGTGCCTTAGGCATCGAGCCTGCTCGACACATCTACTTCACAAGCCGTGCATTTCAGCAGCGGGAAGTCACCAGGTCGATCGTGGGTAGCTGCTCCCGGTGTCGTTCCAGCTGTTGCTTGGAACGCTTCACTGCCTCACCAAGCGCGCATGTGCAACACCGCCATCCACAAAGGTCACACGCACGAAGTATGGACCATGAGCGAGCTCTGAGAGATCCAAGGTCGACTGCGATACGGCTCCTACCACGTAGCCGCCGCTCAGGTCGAAGAGGTCCAGCCGATGCACGGCCAGTTCGCTGCGCACCGTGATGTGGTCGCTTGCCGGGTTCGGATGGATCGCAAGTTCCGCGGTGCTTATCGTTGGTGTGCCAGTCACGATCGCAGGACCTTGATACAAGCGCACTTTCCCTTGGTTCGAGGAGAACGGATTGACG
>JBATND010000010.1:0-6068 GCA_049290175.1 Flavobacteriales bacterium
GGATCGGTGTTGTCTTCTTCGATGGCGTTCTTCACGGCTCGCATCTTCATGGCCAGCATGGCCAGTTCGCGGTGCCCGCGCTGCATGAGCCAATGGAAGGCGGCATCGTCGTTATCGCCGCAGAGCGCGATCTGCCGGAGCACTTCCATGTTGTTGCGCTGGAGCCATTCGAGGGCAGCGGCATTCCCTTCGATGCCGTTGATCACCGCCATCAGGTGCGGATGCCCATTCTCCATCAGCCACTTGCGCGCGTCGGCCTTGTTGCGCAAGGCGAAAGTGAAGATGCCCAGCTCTTGATAGCCGTTCTTGATGAGCCAATCGCGCAGCGCTGCATTGCCGCTGATGGCCTCGCCCCAGGCCAAGAGCACTTTCGCAGGGTAATCGGTGCGCATGGCCGAAAGGAACGAAACGCGAGCGCCATCGCGCGTATCCGGCGGTCGGAACGATCGATCGTGGATAAGTGCGCGGAACCGTGATCCGCGAAGGGCATGGTGCCCGGATACTTTTGATCCACACCGTTCATTGAGCGAATGAAGAAGAAAGACAAGAAAATCTTCGTGCTTGATACCTCAGTCATCCTGCACGACCACTCCGCCATCACCAACTTCGATGAGCACGATGTAGCGATACCGATACAGGTGCTCGAAGAACTAGACACCTTCAAGAAGGGCAACGACACGATCAACTACGAGGCGCGGGAGTTCATCCGCCACCTCGACAGCATAGCGCAGCGCGACGTCCTCACGGACTGGATACCGCTCAACGGCTCCACCCACGGCAAGCTGAAGGTGGTGGCCAAGCACGACCTCAATGGGGTCGATGCCACCAAGGTGTTCCAGGACGGCAAGAACGATCACCAGATCCTCAACGCCACGCTCACCGTGCAGCGGCAGAACCCAGGACGCAAGGTGGTGCTGGTAACCAAGGATGTAGCGCTGCGCCTGAAGGCCAAGAGCCTCAACCTGCTGAGCGAGGACTACCTCACCGGCAAGGTGCGCAACGTGTCCGATCAGCTCTACACCGGGCGCACGGTGGTTGATGAGTTCAACGAGGAGAGCATCGATGCGCTCTTCGAGCAAGGCACCGTGCCCGTGGAGGACCTTCCGCTCGAGAAGCCCAAGGGCAATCACTTCTTCATCCTCAAGCACAAGAAGAAGAGCATCCTGGCCAAGTACGATCCGCGCACGGCAACGGTCGATCGCGTGGAGAAGCGCAGCGTGTTCGGCATCGGCCCGAAGAACGCGGAGCAAGCGCTGGCCATGAGCGCGCTGCTCGATCCGGAGATCAAATTGGTGACGCTGCAAGGCGCTGCGGGCACGGGCAAGACGCTGCTCGCACTGGCCTGTGCATTGGAACAGCGCCGCGACTACCGTCAGATCTACGTCACGCGTCCGGTGGTGCCACTCAGTAACAAGGACATCGGCTACCTGCCCGGCGACATCCAGAGCAAATTGGATCCCTACATGCAGCCGCTGTGGGACAACCTGAAGCTAATCAAGGGCCAATTCGAGAAGCACGACAGCACGCCCAAGCGCATCGATGAGATGCTGGAGAACGACAAGATCTCCATAGCGCCGCTGGCCTACATCCGTGGCCGAAGCCTCAGCAACATCTTCTTCATCGTCGATGAGGCGCAGAACCTCACGCCGCTGGAAGTGAAGACCGTGATCAGCCGCGCAGGCGAAGGCACCAAGATCGTCTTCACCGGCGACATCCATCAGATCGATTCGCCCTTCCTCGACAGCGAGAGCAACGGTCTCAGCTACCTCATCGACAAGGCCAAGGGCGACCCGCTCTTCGCGCACATCACCTTGGAGAAAGGTGAGCGCAGCCCGCTGGCGAACCTGGCGAATGACAGGCTGTAGATGAAGCCAGTAGCTTCGCTCGCATGAAGCTCTCCGACCTGTTGGGCAAGGCCCGGCACTCGCGTCCGCATCGCTGGCTGGCGAATACGTTGCTGCCTTGGCTCATTCCGTTCAATCGGCCGCACGGCTTCCGTGTGGAACCGCTCAAGGCTGGGGGCATGAGCGTGGTGATCCCCTACTGGCGGATCAATCGCAATCACATCCGGGGCATTCATGCGTGCGCGCTGGCCACAGCCGCCGAGATGTGCAGCGGCTTAGCGGTGATCGAGCGGCTCGACCCGAAGGAATACCGGATGATTCTTCGCGAATTGCGCATCCAATACCGCTACCAGGCGAAGAAGCGCATCACGGCATCGGCGCCCGATCTCTCGCAAGCCATCGAAGAGCAAGTGCTCCTTCCGCTCCGTACGGCCGATTCCGTGGAATACACCAGCACCGTTGAACTGCACGATTCCGATGGCAATCACGTAGCCACTGGCACGGCTACGTGGCAAGTGAAGCCTTGGAGCAAGGTGCGCACGAAGCGGTAATCCTTCACTTGGGCCGCTCAGCTTCAGGGATCGTGATCAGGTAAACGAGATTCAAGGAATAGGTCCGCTCGAAGCCGCTCAACTGACGGACGACCACGCCATTGTTGTCAGCTACCACGGCCGCGCCCATCAAATCCGTGAATCCGTAGGCAAATCGCCCATCGACCATGAGCCGGTGACCTCCAACGCGGAAGGTGAAGCCCGCACCCGCGATCAGACTGAATTGCACACGGCTCAACTTCATCGGCTCGGGATCGAGCCATTCCTTTCGGATCACATTGTTGTCGTGCAGGTGAAGCAGCCACGCACTGTTCAGTATGCCGAAGGATGGTCCGGCAAGGAAATGCGGGCGAACCGGATTCCGACCCACGCGGAAGATGGCCATGGCGTTGATGTCGGTGTAGCTGAACTTCCAGATCAAGCCGTTCCGATGTTGCGGGAAAGTCAAGGATTCGCGCGCACCGCGCACGCGGTACGCGATCTCCGGGCTGAGTGAGAAGGAAGGCGTAAGCGGCACCTCGAACACAAGCCCTGCGGACGGCACAAGTCTGCTGTGGTAGTTCGCCCCGCTCGTTGTGGCCAAACCCGACCATGCAGCGCCTACGTGGCAACCCAATGCTGCTTGCGCGTAGGACTCTGCGCTGAGCGCACAGCCCAGCAGGGCAAGAGCAACGATCCGAAAGGTGGTCATGCGCCTCATCCTGATCATGACGTTGTGGGCAGGCTTGAACGCGGCTTCATCCGCTTCACCGTGCTCGCCAGCACCATGGCCAGCACCGCTCCGCTGAATGCGAGGCCCATGTCCTTCTGTGCGTCCCAAACATCGCCTTGCGAGCCCAAGTAGGCGGCGCCCTGCGCGGGGAAGAAGATGTCGGCCACGGCCCATTCGATCAGCTCGTAGGCGGCGCTGAAGCTCATGGTGATCTCCACAGGCAGCACCCAGCAGACCCAGCGCGGCCACTGGAAGTGGTTCATGAAGTAGTCGCGCATGGGATAGGCCAGCAAGAAGCCGAAGCTGAAATGCACGATGCGGTCGTATTGGTTGCGCTCGCCACCGGTGACCTCTTGCAGCCAACAGCCGAGCGGATTCTCAGCGTAGGTGTGCATGGCCCCATAGATGTGCAGCAGGATGTACACGAACATGAGCGTGTAGCTCGCATCACTGAACTTGAACTTCCGATGAGAGAGAGCCAGCCCAAGGATGAACGCGATCGTGAGGGCATTCTCCGTCCACCAATTGGCGCGGTCTGGTGTGCCGATGAAGGTCCAGGCCCAAACGAGCAGGAAAACCGCGAAGAAGGCCTTGAGCAAATTGCTATGCGCGAATGGCGTGCGCGAAGGGGAGGATGCGGTGGTGAACATCAGGAGATGCGTTACTCGTCCTCGGGGACCTTGGCGCCTTTTTCTGGCGGCGGGTTGTTGAGGCGGCAATAAACCGTGAGGGCATATACCTGGTTCTGCGGACGGATGATCGGATCGAAGAGACCGGTGCTGCTCTGCCCGCGCGCATCGAAGCCCCAGCGCTGGCCTTCCATGCCAAAGCCCAAGGTGATGCTGAATTGCGACCTCCGTTCGTTATCGGCGAGCACCACGGGTTGATCGAAGGTGAGGCTGCCATTGAGGAAGCGCTGCTCTCGGCCGCGCACGAACCAGCCAAGTCCAGGGCCGGCAAGGATGAAGAGCCCGTTCGGTTTCTTATCGGTGGAGATCTTCAAGAGCAGTGGCACTTCCACGAAGCGCATGGTGAGCGTTGTGCTCGCCCCAAGCGCTGGATCACGCGCAAAGGAACCTTTGGTCATCCACAGCACTTCAGGCGCGAATGAGACCTGCGGATGCAAGCGGGCCTCGACGTGCCAGCCGAGCAAGGGGCCAGGAAGCATGGCCGCCGTGCTGCCGCCGAAGACGCCGGGTCCACGGGTTGCCAGACCGATGCCCACGCGCGGGCCATGCTGGGCGCATGCCGAATAAGCCAAGAATCCGAATAGGAGGGAGGTGATCAGGCGCATGCGCCGAAGATCGCACTTGCCGCCGTTCACACCGGAGTGGTGATCAGGCCCTCCAGATCGGCCGCGCTGCGGTCCCAGTGGAAATGCTCCCGCACGAAGCCGCATCCATTGGCAGCGATGCGATCACGCTCCTGTGCATCGTCGAGCAGTCGCAGCACCAGTCGCGCGTAATCCTCAGGCGTTTCGCCGATGAGCACGGCATCGCCGGGAGGCGCGCCCACGGCATTGTTCGCCAAAGCACTGGTGATGCAAGGCATGCGCATGGCCATGGCTTCGAGCAGCTTGTTCTGCAGGCCGGTGCCGATCTGCATGGGCGCGATGAAGATGCGCGAGGCGGCGTAGGAGCTGCGGATGTCTTTCACCCATCCCGAAACGGTGATGCGCGGGTCCTTGCGCGCCAATTCGCGCACACTGGGACTGGGGTCAACGCCACTGATGAGCAGGTTGGCCTCGGGCTTGATCCGGCGCACCAAGGGCAGCACTTTGTTCACGAGGAAGAGCACGCTGTCGATGTTGGGCGGATAGTTCATGTTGCCCGTGAACAGCAGGTCGAAGGAGGGCTGCTCGTCCTGCGGTGTGAAGTGGTCCATATCAACGCCGTTGGGCACCACGGACATGCGGTTGCGCCAAGGATGGTAGATGTAGTCGCGGTCCTGGCTGCTGATGATCACCTGATGGTCGAACTGGTCGAACATGAGGTTCTCGTAGCGGATGAGGCGGCGCGTCTCGAGGCGGAAGATGGGCTTCAGGTACCAGGGCGCGGTCTCGGTGCGGCGCTCCATGCCCTTGCTCAAGGTGTCCATGTAGTCGAGCGTCTTGGGCAGCTCATAGCGGTGCCGCACGTATTCGGTGGTGCGCACCAGTTGGCAGAGCACATGGTCCGGCTTGATGCGCTCGATGGCCGCATCGATCCTACGCTGGGCATGGGCGTGGTAGAAGTACACCACTTGCACGGGCAGGCGCGAGAACAGAGCGGTGAAGAGCTTCAGGATGATGCGCCAACGCCTTATGCGCACCACTTCGATGCTCGTGCAGAATTGGGCGAGGTGCTCCACATGCGCAGGGTCGGTTGGGGTGTCGCTGAGGCAGACCAGATGCACCTGGTGGCGTTTGGCCAGGCGCGCGATCAGGTGGTATGCGCGCAGCTTATCGCCCTTCTCCAGCGGATAGGGCACGCGCGAGAGCAGCACAAGCAGCTTCATGCCTTCAGCAAGCGCTTGTAGAATGCGGCCAGGTCCTGCACGATAGGCTCGTCGGCGTAGGAGCGCTCGACCAGCTTGCGCGCGTTCTTGCCAATGGATGCGGCACGAGCGGGATCGTTGTGCAGCGCGATCAGGTGGTCGGCGAATTCCTGCGCGGTGGTGGCCAGTAGGATATCGCGGCCATCGGTGCAGTCGATGCCTTCGGCGCCTATGGGCGTGCTCAGCACCGCTTTGCCCATGGCCATGCCCTCGATGATCTTCACGCGCATGCCCCCGGCGCTGAACAGTGGCACCACCATGACCTGATGCTTGCGCATGTAGCTCACGGCGTTCTTCACACGGCCCTTGACCTGAACGCCCGGTAGTTCAGTCTTCAAAAGGTCGGCTGGCATTTTGTTGCCGGCGAGGTGCAGCTGGGCTTGGGGCTGTTTGCGGATCACTTTGGGCCAAACAGTCCCCAGGAGC
>JBATND010000011.1:0-9514 GCA_049290175.1 Flavobacteriales bacterium
GTGCAGCAATAGAGCATTTGTTCCACGAGAGCACGCCATTCCTTTCGGCATCTTCGCGCTCCTCCCCTTCCATGCTGAACACCACGAGCGCATTGCACCGCTGGCTCATTGCCCGGCCCTTGCTTCCCTTTTCGGATGGTGATGGCAGCGGACGCACCTGGGCCTTCGCCTGGATTGGGGTGTACCTGCTGGCCAGCCTTGTCTATGGCTTCCTCAGCGATGCGCCGTGGGACGACGATTGCGTGGTGCGCTACTTCCATGCCCGCGAGGCCTGGCGAGACCCCACGCACTTCTTCAGCGTGTGGAACCGTCCGCTCTTCATGGTGCTCTTCGCCCCTGCCGCGCTGATCGGTCGCGAGGCCATGATGCTGCAGATGATCGCCCTCAGCGCCTGGAGCGGCTGGCTGCTCTGCCGTGCCTTGCTGCGCATGGGCTATGGCCAAGCGCATGGTGTGCTGCCCTTCTTCTTCTTCCAGACCTTCTACTTCACCATCTCGCGCAACTTCCTCACCGAGCCGCTTGCCGTGGCCGTGATCTGCCTCGGCCTGCACGCACTCGCGCATCGGCGATGGACGCTCTTCGCCGTGCTGGGCGGACTGCTCCCGCTCGCGCGATTGGAGCTCGCCGTGATCCTGCCGATATGGTTGCTCGCACTCGTGCAAGCGCGCGAATGGAAGCGCATCGCTTGGATGGCCGTTCCCCTGATCCTGCTCATGGTCCTCGGCTACTTCGTGAAGGATACGGACGACCCGCTCTGGTTGGTGAAGGATACCATGGGCAAGGAAGGCAAGAACCGCTATGGCTACCGCGATGTATGGCATTACACGCAGCGCTTCGCGTATGTGATCGGACCGGTGGTCTTCTTCTTCTTGATCATCGGAACGCTCGAGCGCATGGTGCGCAGGCGGCTCGACCTCTTCATCCTCGGTCAGGGCCTTGCGGTACTGGCGCTCTACATCGTGTTCTCCTCGAAACTCGATATGGGCAACTCGGCTGGCTTCCTGCGCAACCTGGTCCCCATGACGCCCTTCCTCGCCGTGCTCGCGCATGAGGGCTTCCTCGCTTGGTTGGGTTCGCCGCATCGCGCAGCGCTCGCCGCGCAAGTTGATGCGCCCGTGCAACGCGGCAATCGGAAGCGGGCCCAGCCCGAAAGCGCTGCGCGGAAAGAGCCCGGCAACGCATGGGCGCTTGGACGTGTGCAGGTATTCGGTGCAGCGGCGCTCGCGCTCCTCTGGTTCTTCTTCAGCAAGGATCTAGAGAACCACCACAAGATCTCGAATGTCAGCAACCATGTCCCGGCCATCATAGCTGGCGCATTGCTCATCATCGGGCTCGCGCTTTTGCTGATCCAGCGCAAGCGCGCCCTTCCGAAGCCACTGCTGGTTGCGCTTTGCACGGCTGTTCCCCTCGCTGCGCTCGCCCACACCTTATGGACCGAACGCCCCGATGCGCACATGAACCCAGAGCGTAAGGCCATCTCGGAGCTGAGCACCCTCTACCGCAAGAGCTACCTGCGCGAATGGCCGCTGCATGCCAACCACCGCTGGTTCTTCTGGCCGCACGACCTCGGCTATCCGGATGCCGCGCGATACCGCATCATGAACAAGGCCGCACTGGACACGGCCATCGCTGGCAGCGCTGCGCTCTGGGAGAACCATTACTCCAACCGCTTGCAAGGCGATCTGCAGCTCGATGACATGTACAAGCGCGACGACCTGGTGGAGCTCGCGCATGTGGTGAGCAGCGACCGCAGGGCCATCGTGTGCCTCTTCCAGAAGACCGATGGAACGATCGGTGATGCCGATGCGCGGCGCGAACGTTTCCTTCGTGAGCACCCCGGCAACAAATACGGGCTTTACGCACTGCACCTGGCACACTTGCGCGCCAAGCGCTTCGACCAAGCGCTAGATGCCGCCCGCGATATGCAGCACGCGGACAGCACCTACGTGGAGGGCATCCTCGCCGAAGGGCAAGCCTATTTCGACCTGCAGCGATTCCCGGAGGCCATTGAAGCATTCCAGCGCGCACGAATGCGCTCTCCCAAATTGCACGAGCTCTACTACAGCATCGGCCTTTGCCAGCTGCGCATGGACGACCATGCCGGCGCAGCATCATCGCTGCGCGCCTTCACCAAGCGCACACCCGACTCCTTCCAGGGCCACGAAATGCTGGGCGCCGCGTATTGGCGGCTGAACAAGCAGGACAGCGCGATCATCGCTTTCAGCGCATGCATCCGCATCGACCCGAAGTCGCCGAATGGCTGGCTGAACCGGGCGAGCTGCCGGATCAATCAGAAGCATTGGGACTGGGCCTTGGAAGATCTGCGACAAGCCTTGCAGCGCGACCCCAACAACGGCATGGCGCAAACCAATCGCGGCATCGCACTGATCGGTGCGGGCCGCAAGGATGAGGGATGCGCCATCCTGCGCCAGCGCGCCACGCAAGGCGATGCGACTGCCCTGCAGCAGTTGGCGCATTGCGGGCAATGACGATCTGCTAAGGAGCGAGCCACACGGCTTGATGCGCGATCACCGTTGCTCGTTCGGTTGCTTGTTGCATTCCCAAGGCGGATAGCTTGCGCTTCAAATCACCGCCATGAGATACACCGTCGCCATCGCACTCTTGCTTCAAGCCGCGCTGGGAGCTGCGCAAGCTGATCTGGCACTGATCAATCCGCTCGTGAGCAACTCTTCGTTCACGCGCCTCATCGGCACCATGCCCACGCCGCAGATCGGCAGCACGATCCTTGTAGGCGGAACGGCGAAGAACTTCGGGCCGGGCATGCAGACCAATGTGCTGCTCGACATCTACATACAAGGTCCTGTATCATTCGTGTGGGAGGTTCCATTCGGCAATATCGCCGAAGGTGATAGTATCACCATGGTGGAGCCCATGATCATCTCCCTGCTCCCACAAGGCATCTACACTGTGACCTACTCCTTGCTATCGGCGCAGAGCGGGTCCGATCCGGATATGAGCAACAATGTCCTAGAGCGCTACTTCGGTGTACACAACGGTTTCTGCGCCTTGGATGGAATAAGCGCTACGCCCGCTGCACAAACCGTGACCGGCAGTTTGGGCACCTGGACCTTCGCCGGTGAGAACGATGCGCTGACGCTCATGAGCTACATCAACCTGAAGACGACCACCACGCTCACGGGCTTCGAGGCCCTGCTCGCGCCTGGCACACAAGCCGGCGGATTCGTGGTGTTCGCGATCGCCGATACAACGGAAATACTTGGACAGTTCGCTGTTGTGCCCATCGTTGCTTCCGATGTTGTTGATGTAACACCGAGCATGGTTGCCGATGGACGGATAACAGGGGTGCCAACGATACCGACCGTACTACCGCCAGGTGGCTACTACGTCACTATCAGCCTATTCAGCCTCGAAGGCCAGTACCCTATCGGCATCCGCGACGACCTGACGTACGAGCGCGGGGCGTTGGAGAGCCTCATTGCTTTGCTCCCAGGCGACGTGTACTCCAACGGCAATGCAATGGCTGTGCGTATGCTCACCAGTGGTGCGCCCACCTGCTACGCGGAATATTTAGTCACACAAGCCGTTGATGGCATTGGCGAACCCGTGCCTTTCGTATTGGATCTTGTCAACACGAGCTCAGCGGACACCCCTTCGTCCCTGTGGTCCTGGCTCTGGGATTTCGGCGATGGCACAACATCAACGCAGCAATACCCCTCGCACACCTACGCTACGAATGGCCCCTACGAGATTTGCCTCACGTTGAACGACGGCCTCACTTGCACCAGCACATTCTGCGACAGCATCGGCGTCGATGATGATGGGCTGTTCAGCAGGAATGGATTCACCGTGAATGCGGTGCCGGAGGGAACCGTGGGCGTAGCGCCGCATGCAGCTGCTACGATCACCCGTGCGTTTCCGAACCCAACAGAAGCCTGGGTGCTGATCGGCCCCGTGGAGCCGGGCGTTGCAGCAGATGTCGCGATCATTGATGCTACGGGCAGGCAAGTGTCAGCATCGCGCGAAATGCCCGGCGCCGATGGGAACCTGAGGATCGCCATGCACCATCTGCGTCCCGGCATCTACTCGGTGACAATGAACCAAAACGGTCGCTATCTGCGCCATGAAGTGGTGCGCAGCGGCCAGTGAGGCGGCGGCGCACCCCGCGCCCAGCCTTGGGCTACGCGCAAGAAATCCGGCTCACAGGCTCAGCAGGTCCTTGAACCGCGCGGCTTGCCTCCGGCTCACCTCAATGGCCTCGGGCTCGCCGTCCTTGCCTTGGTGCTTCAGCTTCACCATGAGGCCGCCGCTGAACCAGGGCTCGATCTTGTCCACCCAGCGCAGGTTGATGATGTGCTTGCGGTTGGCGCGGAAGAAGACCAACGGATCGAGCTTCTCCTCGAGCTTGTTCAGCGAGCGCAGCACCAGCGGCTTCTGATCGGCGAAACGCACGCGCACGTAGTTGCCTTCGCTCTCGAAGTAGCGCACATCCTTCAGCGTCACGAACCAGCACTTCTCGCCATCCTTGAGGAAGATCTGATCCTCGGCGCGGAGGATCTCGCGCTGCGGCACACCCTCCTCGCTCTTGTGCGGCAACTTGCTGATGGCAGCGGCGAGGCGCTCGGGGTCAACGGGCTTCATCACGTAATCGAGCGCGTTCACCTTGAAGGCCTCTAGCGCGTGCTCGTCGTACGCCGTTACGAAGATCACGTGCGGCGCGTGGTCGAGCGATTCGAGCAATTGGAATCCGGTGCGGCCCGGCATGTTGATGTCGAGGAAGAGCAGGTCAGGCTTCTTCACGGCGATCATGGCTTCTGCTTCATCGGCGTTGGCCGCTTCGCCGACCACGTCAATGCCATCGTGCTTCTCCAGCATGGAGATGAGCTCTTTGCGCGCGAGGCGCTCGTCGTCGATGATGAGTGCTTTCATGGTAGTGGTGTCGGGGCCGGAAATTTCCGGCCCTTACTTGTTTTCGTGATGCAATGGCAATTCCACTTCAGTGACCACCATGCCATCGCGGTTGCTGATGTGCATGGACGCCTTTCCGCCATAGATGAGCTCGAGCCGTCGCCGCGTATTGCGCAATCCGATGCCCGTACCATTGACCTTGCCCGGCTCGTAATGCCCGCTGTTGCGCACGGTGAGCACCAGCGCATCCACGCCGCGATGCGCGCCGATCACGAGGTCGCCGCCCTTGGGGTCGTGCGCCACGCCGTGCTTCACCGCGTTCTCAACCAGCGTTTGCAGCAGCATGGGCGGCACCAGCTCGCGATCGAGGCCCTCTTGCAGCTCGAAGCGCACACGCAGGCGCTCCTCGTAGCGCATGGCCTCCAGCGCGAGGTAGTTCTTCACGATGTCCACTTCCTCGCCCAAGGGAACGGTGCGGCGCCGCACGGTGGTCATGGCATTGCGCAGGATGGCGCTGAGCTGCGTGATGGCGCGCTTGGCCTGATCGGGGTCCTCGTCGATGAGCGCACGGATCCCATTGAGCGCATTGAACATGAAGTGCGGGTTCATTTGCGCGCGCAATGTGCCCAGCTGGTTCTCGCGGTTGGCGGTCTCGAGGCGCAGGTTGCGGATCTCCTCGCGCCGATGCCGCAGGAAGTAGCCGTATGCGAAATAGAGGAAGCTCCACACCGCGAGCAGCAGCGCCCAATTGATCAGGCGCGCCACATGCTCCAGCGGCTCGCGTCCCACAATGGCCATGGCATCGCCGAGCACGGTCGAGACGAGCACGCCCTCCAGGATGAAGGCAGGCACGCTGAGCACCACCGCTGCCAGGGCGATGCGCGGAATCACCTCGCCGATGGGCCTTTCGAGCCAATGCCGGCGCACGATCACGGCTCGCAGCAAGTGGCTAACGCCGATGCCTGTTGCGAGTTCGGGCACCAGCATCTTCCACAGTCGCGGATCGTAAGTGCCATCGATCCATGAGGCCAATAGGCTAAGACCGAAGTAGAGGCCCCAGCCGGCGGCTTGCACAGCCCAATACAACGCCCAGCGCGGGAAGCGGGCCATGGTTCGGGTGCGCGGGGATTCCATCTCGGTTGCGAAAGGTATCTGCGATGGCTTCCGCGCGTGCGCGCTTACACGAGCGGCGCGCATCGTGTGCGGAAGGCGCCCCATGCGCATGGGCCTACCTTGCCGCCGCCATGAATTTCCTCGGACATCTCTTCCTCAGCGGTGACGACCCGCTGGTGATCACCGGCAATTTCATGGCCGATGCAGTGAAAGGACGCGACCTCTCACGCTTCGCACCCGGCCTGCAGCAAGGCATCCGCTTGCACCGCCGCATCGACACCTTCACCGATGCGCACCGTGCAGAGCATCCGGGCCGCACCGCGTTGCGCACGCACGCCGGGCATTATGCTCCAGTTGTGCTCGACCTCTTCTTCGATCATCTGCTGGCGCACCAATGGGAGCGATGGCACCAGGAGCCGCTGGAGCGATTCACCGCGCGCATGTATGAGTTGCTGCAAGCCAATGCCGCGCTGATGCCCGAGCGCACGCAACGCATGCTGCCCTACCTGGTCAGTGGCGATTGGCTCACCAGTTATGCCGGCATCGATGGCCTTGCCGAAGCGCTGCACGGCATGAGCGTACGCGCTGTGAACGGCACGCGCATGAACGGAGCGGAGCGCGTGCTCCTCGATCACCGCGCGCATTTCGAGCAGGAATTCGGGCCTTTCCTGCAGCGCATCATCGCACACGTAGCAGAGGCATGAAGCGCAGGTGGTGGGTCTTCGTGGCGGCAGCAGCGGCGTTCATACTCGCCTATGCCCTGGTTGAATGGACGGACGGCGTGCATGAAACGCCGCGCCCGTGGGATGGCCCTGCATCGCACCGCGACCTGAGCGCGATCGCTCGCGATACGTTGCGCGTGATCGTGTGCGACGATCCGCTGGTGTGGGAACCGAACGGCAATGGGGGCACCGGCCTCGCGTGGCAATGGCTCGCGCGTTTCGCTAAAGCACAGGGCATGGCTGCGCGCGTGGTGGTGCTCTCCGACGCTGACTCCATGCTCACCGCGCTATGGCAGGGCCAGGGCGACATCATCGCCGCACCGCTCTACCTCGATCGCGGCGAGCGCAGGCACTTCCACCGCATGGAGCCCTTCGCGGCCATGGCGCCCATGCTCGTTAGTCTTCGACCTGAATATGCACTGAGTGAGGAATACGGGCCATGGCCCGATTCCGCGCACATCGCACAAGGCTCGCCATATGCGCACCACGCCTACAAGGGTTGGGCGCGCGAAGGTCCAAAGCGCACCATCGATCCGGAAATCGACGGTGAGGAAGACCTCTTGGTGGAGGTGCTCTTGGGCCGAAGGGAGGCAGCGGTCGTATCGCGTGTGCGCGCACTGCATGACGCAGCACGATTCCCGGCGCTTCAATTCGAGGGCCCGTTGGGCGCACCCATCCCCTGGGGCTTGATCGTGCGCCGCGATGCCGACACCTTGCGTTCCGCCATTGCCGCGTGGCAGGGCGAACCGCGCGAGCGGCAGGCGATGGACCAATTGCTGCGCGAACGCACCGGCCCCGTGCCGCCACCAGGCCCTATCCGAATGCGCCGCATGAAAGGGCTCCGCGCGGATAGCATCTCGCCATTCGACCAACACTTCCGCGAGCAGACCAAAGGCATGAAGGTCGATTGGCGCTTGTTGGCCGCAATGGCCTGGAAGGAATCGCGCTTCGACAGTTCGGTGACCTCGCGCAAAGGGGCCAGCGGCATCATGCAGATCATGCCGCGCACGGCAGCACGTTTCGGATTGGACACTGCCAGCGCCGTTGAAGACCACATACACGCCGCCGCACGCTACATGGCCAAGCTCGATACCATGTGGTACCGCGCAGTGCCCGACCCCGAACAGCGGCTGCGTTTCGTGCTGGCGAGCTACAACGCCGGACCGGGCCACATCATCGATGCGCAACGATTAGCAGCGCAATTGGGCCTTGCCGACACCCTTTGGGAGGGCAACGTTGAGCGTGCCGTGCTGCTCTTGGCCAAGCCGCGCTATTACCAAAGGCCAGGCATGAAGAACGGCTACTGCAAGGGCAGCCAGGTGTTCCATTACGTGCGCGGCGTGCTGGCCATCCACGAGCAGGTTTCCGCACGCACCAAACGATGATCGCGATCGGGCGGCGCCAGCGCGCGCTTGGTCGATGTGGCGAATGAACCAACGCAGCACGCGGCTACCTTGCGGCTCCTTCCAAAGATCATGAACCGCATCAACGCTCTCGCACTCGTCGCTTCCTTGGGTTTCTTGCCGCTCCTTGAGCAGCAGGCCATCGCGCAGGACCTGCCCCAACAGCTCGCGCCGCACGAGATACCGCTGATTCCCGCCTATCGCGAAGGCTTGGCCGCCAACGCGCGCGGCATCACCACGCCACCCGATTTCGCGCCGCGCACCATGGCCGAATGGGAAGAGGTGCAGACCCTGGTGATCACCTGGACGAGCTTTCCGAGCATCCTCAAGCAGATCGTGCGCTATGCCAAGGACGAATGCGAGGTGCTCATCGTTTGCAGCGACCAGAACAGCGTGATCAGCACCTTGCAGAACAGCAGCGCCGGTGGGCCGATCACGGATTTGGACAACATCACCTTCCTGCAAGCTCCCTTCAACAGCATCTGGATGCGCGATTACGGCCCTGAGTGCATCTACAAGAACGAGGTCGATTCGCTCTTCCTGCTCGATTGGATCTACAACCGCCCGCGCCCGTTAGACAATGCGCTCAGCGATGTGATCGCCACCGCCAAGAACATCGGAATCTACAGCACCACAGCCGCACCCTGGGACCTGGTGCATACCGGCGGCAACTTCATGGCCGACGGTTTCGGCACCGCATTCAGCAGCGACTTGGTGCTGGAGGAGAACGGCCCTAACGGCGATTACAACACCACTGTGCGCGATGCCGCCGGCGTGGACAATGTGATGAACCAGTTCATGGGCATCGAGCCTGGCCGTTACGTGAAGATGACGCCCTTGCCCTACGACAACATCAACCACATCGACATGCACATGAAGCTGCTCGATGAAGAGACCTTGCTCGTTGGGCAATTCCCCACCGGCGTGAGCGATGGGCCGCAGATCGAGCAGAACATCCAATACGTGCTCGGCAATTTCAACTCCGTCTTCGGAACGCCATACCGCATCGTGCGCGTGCCCATGCCGCCCAGCACCGGAGGCGCCTTCCCTCCCACGGCCAGCTACCGCACCTACGCCAATAACATCTTCATCAACAAAACGGTGATCGTGCCCACCTACCGCGAGCAGTACGACACCACCGGACTGCGCATCCTTCGCGAGAACCTGCCCGGCTATCGCGTTGTTGGCATCGATTGCGACGACAGCGGCAACAACATCATCGGCCAGAGCGGCGCCATCCATTGCATCACCAAAACGATCGGCGTGAATGACCCGCTGCTGATCCGCCATCAGCGCCTCACGGATACCTACGAGACCGTGGTGCCATACAACGTGGAAGCTTACATCCGCCACAAGAGCGGGATCGAGGCAGCTGAAGTGTACTGGACC
>JBATND010000012.1:0-8516 GCA_049290175.1 Flavobacteriales bacterium
TACGATCAAGTCTTGGCTGGGCAAGGAACAATCCTGACAATTCAGACATCGAGATCTTAGCCGGACCAAGCGACACACTTCAAATCGCCAATTCCACTCAACTCATCGCTTCCGTTCTCGACAAACAAGGGAGACCACTCGGACCTCCATCTTTCAGAAGCATCCACTTCAACCGCGCCACCGCCCGCCCCATCACCCTCAGCGTACCACCCAACGATCGCTACAACGAAGGCGGCGCTTTCACCCTGGTGGATGGCATAACGGCGCAGGAGAAGCGCGTCAGCACCGAGTGGCTGGGCTGGAAAGAGGGCGTCACCATCACCGTTGACCTGGGCAGCGTCCAGGACATCAGCTACATCGGCATCGGTGCGCTGAACGAAACGTATAGCTGGATACACCTGCCAGAAAGCGTGGACTTTTTCACAAGTAGCGACGGCATCAAATACACTGTCGTCGGGGCTGATAACGCCCAGCTAATACATCCTGATGGAACCGAGCCACACCATGGTTCAAGTGAAGCACCACTGGGCAGAAAACAGTTCGAGACGCGCGGCAATATGAATGGCAGGTATGTGCGCTTCACCGTGCAGCACATCGGCAAGATACCCGAGGGCTTCCCCGGCGCTGGCTTTCCGGCGTGGCTCTTCCTGGACGAGATCGAAGTGCGCTGAACGCGCGATATTCGTTCCACCATGGCGAAAGGGATCAGCGTGCCGGAATACAGGGCATTCCTCTCGGAGATGCGCGACCGCATCGATGCAGCGCGCAATCACGCAGCGCGCGCAGTGAACCACGAATTGGTGCTCCTCTATTGGGACATCGGCAAGGGCATTGTGCAGAAGCAGCGCAAGCTGGGCTGGGGCGATGGCGTGGTGGAGCGCCTGTCGCGAGACCTCAACAAGTACTATCCCGGCACCTTCGGATTCTCATCGCGCAACCTCTGGGACATGCGCCGATTCTTCGAAGCGTGGGCCTCGCCGCCAATTCTGCGACAGGCTGTCGCAGAATTGGAAAAGCCTTCGCGGAAGGAGATCATCACGGGGAGGAAGGAGAGTGAAAAGCCAGCAATGGCAAGGGTTCCCAAGCCAATTGAAATTCTGCGACAGGCTGTCGCAGAAATTCCGTGGAGCCATCATCTGCTGCTGCTGAACAAGCTCGAAGACCTGCATGAGCGCATCTGGTACATGCGAGCCTGCGCGCACTTCGGGTGGAGCCGTAATGTGCTGCTCAACCAGATACTCGCTGATGCATACGGGCGGAGCCATAACCGCACGAACAACTTCGCAACGGCACTCCCAGCGGCGTTCGCGCAGCAGGCGCAGGAAGCCATCAAGAGCAGTTACAACCTCGACTTCCTCGGCGTGGCCAAGGTGATGGACGAGCGCGAACTGGAGGAACGGCTGGTGGAGCGCGTGCGCGACTTCATCCTTGAGCTCGGCTACGGCTTCTGCTTCGTGGGCCAGCAGCACAAGCTCACCTTGGGGAGAAAGGATTACCGCGTGGACCTGCTCTGCTATCACCGCTTCCTGCGCACGCTAGTGGCCATCGACCTCAAGGTGAACGAATTCGAGCCGGAGCATGCCGGCCAGATGGACTTCTACCTGAACGTGCTGGACGCGAAGGAGCGCGCGCCGGACGACAACGCGTCCATCGGCATCATCCTCTGCGCCGAGAAGGATGAGATGGTGGTGGAATTCTCGCTGCACCGAAAGCAGAACGCCATTGGTGTGGCCAGCTACCAGCTGCTCTACGACCTGCCGAAAGAGCTTCGCGGCAAGCTGCCCAGCGCCAATGAACTGAAGGATGTGCTGGCACGTGCCTTGGCCAGCGAGAACCCAGGTAAGGCTTCATCAAGCAAGACCAAGCAACGCTAACACCATGAGAGCACTGCTCACCATCGCCCTGATCGCCATCGGCATTGCGGCATGCGCCCAGAACACCATCTACAGCTTCGCCATCGGCAATTGGCGCAACGGCCCAACGGTGTACATCTCGCCGCTGATCGAGACCACCGAGGCCGCCACGAAGCCCAAGCTCAAAGAGCAATTCCGCGCGCAGCACGCAGAGTTGAAGGACATCGCCGACATGGACCTCGATGTGCTGCTCTTCGGCTCGCGCGAAGAAGGCGAAGAGCACCGCAACAGCTTGAAGCACAAGTACGGGATCCGGAAGCTCGATGTGGTGATGCTGCAACTCCCAAAGAGCGACGAGTAGGAGCTGTTTGCCACTCACCGCGCCGCAACCCTACCTTGAGCACCGCATGGCCAACCTGCTCGACTTCAACCCGGAGAACCGCCTGCTGCCTGCACGCGGCCGCTTGCTGGTGAGCGAGCCTTATTTGCCCGACCCCTACTTCCGCCGCACGGTGGTGCTGCTCTGCGACCACAACGACGAGGGCTCCTTCGGCTTCGTGCTCAACCGCCGAATGGACATCACCATCAACGAGCTCATGCAGGACTTCCCGCCCGTGAGCGCCCAAGTGGGCATTGGCGGACCGGTGCAGAGCGGCGAGCTGTACTACCTGCACACCTTGGGCAAGGCCATCGAGGGCAGCGCCGAAGTGGTGGACGGCGTGCACATGGGCGGCGACTACGAGCAATTGCGATCGCTGCTGGCCACCGACCCCAAGCTGTCGAAGCATGTGCGCTTCTTCGTGGGCTACAGCGGCTGGGGACCCGATCAATTGGGGAAGGAACTCAACGACCGCTCTTGGCTCATTGCGCCTGCTGATCGGCGCCGGGTGATGGATCTGCGAGTTGATGCGCTCTGGGGCAACACATTGCGCGGCATGGGCCGAGCCTTCGCGCCGCTCGCCAATTTCCCCGAGGACCCCTCCCTTAACTGATCGTGGTCTTCACCAGCAGGTCGGTGAGTGCGCCCGCCATCTTGTGCGTGTAACGCTTGGTGCGATAGCCGCCCGCCCAGCGGATGCCCTGGATCGCATTGGTGAAGAATAGCTCGTCGGCTGCCAGCAGGTTCTGCGGGTTCAATGAGCACTCATACACCTTGATGCCGTTGGCGATGGCCAGGTTGATCACCTGCGCGCGCATCACGCCGCCCAAGCAGCCATCGGTGAGCGATGGCGTGTAGAGCACGCCGTTGCTCACGATGAAGAGATTGCCCGAGCTGCTCTCGATGATGTTGCCGCGATCATTCTGCAAGAGGCAATCGTCCAAGCCGCGCGCACGACTCCACAGCGCGGCCATGATGTAGTATTGGCAATTGAGCGTCTTGTGCCGCGAGAGCTCGTTCACCGGCTTGCGCATCTCGGGCCAGATGTCCACCAGCAGCCCATTGGGATTGAGCACATGGTGCGCATCGGCCAGCGCCTTCAGTTCGATGGTGTAGGCGCCCTGATCGGTCTCGGGCCGGTAGTAGCCGCTGCCGCCTCGGTACAAGGTGAAGCGCATACGGCCGCTCATGATCCCCGATTTCTGGATGATGGCCTGAACGGCTTCCCCGAAGCGCTGCCGATCGAAGCCTTGCGGAAGCGTGATGCGCAGCAGGTCAGCACCGGTGCTCATGCGCGCCCAATGCGCATCGAGGAAACAGGGCTTGCCCCCTACCACGCGGATGCTCTCGAAGAGGCCATCGCCGAAATGGAAGGCGCGGTTGTCCAAGCGGAGCACGGGCTCGTTCGCCGGATGCAATTCGCCGTTATGGTCAACCCATTCAGTCATGCGGGGCGAAGTTCGCGCTTCACGGCCATCAACAACGAGCCATTGGGTGCCACCAGCACGCCCCGAACCCCGGCCGCTTGGGCCGCCTGCACGTCGCGCTCGCGGTCGCCGATCATCACCGATGCCGCTGGATCGATGCCCAGCCTGGCCATGGCGCGCTCCAACAGCAAGCCGCCCGGCTTTCGGCACAGGCACTTGCCCTTCGTGGGGTGGTGCGGGCAGTACAGGATCTCATCAACCTGCGCGCCCGCCTTGGCCAGCTCCGCCACCAGATGCGCATGCAGCATGGCCACTTCGGCATGGCCATAAAGCCCAAGGCCGATCCCGCTTTGATTGGTGATCACCACCACCGCATGACCTGCAGCGGCCGCGAACCGGATTGCTTCGGGCACTTCGGGCAGGATCTCGAAATCGGCCAAGCGCCACGTATGCTCCCCGCGCTCGCGGTTGATCACGCCATCGCGGTCGAGGAAGAGGCAGGGCTTGAGGCTCATTCGCCGATGATCTGGTGGAAGAATGCCGAAACGATGCCCGGATCGAGGATCACCATGAACAACAAGCCGTACACGGCGCCATAGAAGTGCGCATCGTGCGCAATGTTGTCGCGGCTGCGCTTGTCCATGTACCAGCTGTAGAAAAGGTAGAGGCCACCGAAGACCCAAGCGGGGATCGGCGCTGGTATGAATAGGAAGCGGATCACATTCGTCGGCGTCATCAGGATATAGGCGAACAGCACCGCCGATACCGCACCGCTGGCCCCAACTGCGCGGTAATTCGGATCATGCACGTGGCGCCGGTATGCCGGGAGCGATGAGAAGAGGATGCCACCGAAGTAGAGCGCGGCGAAAGCCACGGCCGGCGCAGCGGGCGCATAGAACCAGAGCGCCTGCTCCACATGCTGGCCGAAGCCGAATAGCACGAACATGTTCACCACCAGGTGCGGCCAATTAGCATGGATGAAGGCATGCGTAACGAAACGGTGCCATTGCCCCCGGGCCTTCATCACGAAAGGCTCGAAGAGGAGATCGGTGAATAGCTTCTGGTTGCTGAAGGCGAGCACCGACACGATGAACGAGGCCGCCAGCAACAGCAGCGTGATGGGGGTATCCAGGTCTTGCAGCACGTTTCAGTAGGTGTGATCACGAACGATGCGCCAACCTTCATGCTGTTTGGCCCACAGCAGGGCGAAGGCGCCTTGCAGGGTATCCGCGTGGCGGTTGAGGGCCCAAGTGCCCGATAGCCAAGCATGGTCGGCACCGGCTGGCACCACCTCTTGAATGCCGAAGTAGAGGTCGCCCATGTGCTCGGGCGTGGGGTACGAGCGCAGGTAGTTCTCCGTGACCAGTTGCTTCCCGCAGGTGTTCCCTTGTGGGCTGTGAAAGCAGATGGTATCGGAATAGGCCTCCATGAAACCGGGGATATCGCCACGGTCCCAAGCCGCTTCCTGCGCAGCCATCAAGCCCCGTATGGCTTGCTCATCGGCGGGCGTGAATGAATGCCCACAGGCGCCCAGGAGCAGGGTGAATAGCAGAGGTCGCATGCTGGCGAAGAAAAGCAAAAGGCCATCCGCCTTGCGACGGATGGCCTTAGTAGCGCGGGGGAGACTTGAACTCCCGACCTCAGGATTATGAATCATGCGCTCTAACCAGCTGAGCTACCGCGCCATGCCTCAAAGGGTCACTTTGAGGGGCGGCAAATATAGGATCGGTAACAATGGCGGACTTGCATGGAAAAATCATCCCTCTACCTTTAGCCGCTACCCTACCAACGAACCCTTGATATGGCGAAGAAGAAATCACTGAGTGCCAAGAGCGGCAAGAAACCTACGAGCAAACGCCCGGCTCCGGCAAAGAAGAAATCTTCCACAGCAAGCGCGCGCAAGCCGATCAAGGCTGCGGCCAAGAAGGGCAAAGCGAAGAAAGCCGCGCCTGCCGCTAAGAAGGCGAAGCCGGTGAAGAAGCCTGCCGCAGGGAAGCCATCCAAAGCAGCCAAGCCAGCGAAGCGCCCTGCACCAAAGCCGAAGACCGCGTCGAAGCCGATCGCGAAGCAGCCAGCTGCGCCGAAGCCACCGGTGAAGAAGCCGGTTGCTAAAGCACCTGTTGCCGCGAAGAAGGAGACGGCCCCGAAGCCGCCACCGGCAGCGAAGGCCGTGAAGACAGCTCCGCCAAAGACTGAGAAAAAGCCCGCCCCGGCACCAGTAGAGCAAAAGGCCGCACCGACTCCGCCGCCAGCCAAACCAGCGCCACGCCCGGTGGAGCGCAAGCCTCTCAAGGAACGCGTGGTCCTTGAATTCGAGATGCACAGCAACCCCAATGTGCTCTATGAATTGATCAGCTCGCCGAGCGGTTTCAGCGAGTGGTACTGCGACGATGTGGATGTGCGCGGTGACCAGTTCACCTTCAAGTGGGGCGGCGATGAAGAAGCCACCACCATGATCGGCCGGAAAGCGCCCGAGGTGATCCGCTTCCGCCGCAACGACGACGACGACCCGGCGGCCTATTTCGAGTTCCGTATCCGCATCGACGACATGACCAACGAGGTGGCCCTGATCGTGACCGACCATGCCTGGCCGGGGGAAATGGAGAATGTGCGCAGCCTCTGGACATCGCAGATCGCCAACCTCTCCCGTGTGCTGGGCGCATAACGCGCCGCGTGTGCCCACCTTTGCGGGCGCCGCATGAAGAAACTCCACCTGATGATCATCCGGGCCTTCTTGGGCCCGCTTGCCGTCACCTTCCTGGTGGTGGTCTTCATTCTGGTGATGCAGTTCCTTTGGAAGTACGTGGACGACCTCATGGGCAAGGGCCTGTCCATGGGCGTGGTGATGGAACTGCTGCTCTATGCCGGATCGAGCTTCGTGCCCTTGGCCTTGCCCTTGGCCATCCTGCTCGCCTCGCTCATGACCATGGGCGGCTTGGGCGAGAACAGTGAATTGGTGCCCATGCGCTCGGCCGGTCTGGGCTTGGGGCGGATCCTCTTGCCGCTGATCGTATTCACCGTGGGACTGGCGGGCGCCTCGCTGTTCTTCAGCAACAATGTGCTTCCGCTAGCCAATCTCAAGTTCCACAGCCTCCTGTACGATATGCGCGAGAAGAAACCCGCGCTGAGCATCGCACCCGGCATCTTCTACAACGGCATCGACGGGTTCTCCATCCGTGTCATGGACAAGGATGTTGAAACGGGTCGGCTCACCGATGTGCTCATCTACGACCATCGCGGCACACGGCGCGGCAATGGCACCGTGATACGCGCCAAGCAAGGCCGCATGGAACGCAGCGCCGACGGCAACTACCTCGTGCTCACCCTGGAGGACGGTCATTTCTACGATGAAGGCGGGGCACCGCCCGATCGCCGCGCGCGTTGGCCCATGATGCGCGGCACGTTCGTGAAGGATGTGATCACCATGGATCTGAGCGGCCTTGGCATGCAGCGCACCGATGAGGACCTGTACCGCGACCACTACAAGATGCTCACCATGGGCCAGCTTTCAGAAGGCCTCGATAGCCTGAAGCACACCCAATTCGAGCGCCGCATCGAACAAGCCAGCCACTTGCGCAGCAGCCTCTTCCTGCTGCGCACCGTGCGCGCGCCCTTCCAGATTGACACGGCCATTCAGCCGGCGGTGCGCACATGGCTCGATTCGCTGCCAGCGCAGGCCCGCAACGAGACCTTCGAGTTGGCCATGAACATGGCGCGCGCCAATGCGGGCTTTGCTGACCGCTGCTCGCGCGAAATGGAGGGCCGTACTGAGCAGCTCGCGCGCTTCTCCGCCGAATGGCACCGCAAGCCCATGCTGGCCGCCGCCTGCTTGGTCTTCTTCCTGATCGGTGCGCCATTGGGCGGCATCATCCGCCGCGGCGGCATGGGGCTGCCAGTGGTGCTGGCCATTCTCTTCTTCCTCGTGTTCCACATCGTGAGCTTCGCCACAGAGAAGCTCGTGGTTGCGGGGGAAATGGAGGCGTGGCTTGGCATGTGGATGGGCCTGATCGTGCTCTTGCCCATCGGCCTCTTCATCACTTGGAAGGCATCGGCCGACAGCCCCCTGCTTGACCGCGATGCTTATCATCGCGGCTGGGAGCGACTGCGCTCCCGATTGCGCCGAAGCAACAAGGATGCGCATCCTGCAACTCTGCAATAAACCGCCCTGGCCGCCCATCGATGGCGGAAGCAAGGCCATGCACAACATCGCCCGCGGGCTCGTTGCCGCAGGCCATCAGGTGAAGGTGCTCTGCATCAGCACGTCCAAACAGCCGTTGGACCCCGAGACCGTGCCCGCCGATTGGATGCGCGCCACAGCCATGGAAGGCGTTTTCGTGGATACCGCCATCAACCTCGTGGATGCCTTCACCGACCTGATCACGGCAGATAACTACAACATCAGCCGGTTCTTCTCGCCCGACATGGACATCCGGCTGATCCGGCTCCTCTCCGAAGAGAAGTTCGACATCGTGCAGCTCGAGAGCCTCTTCATGACGCCGTACATCGCCACCATCCGGCGTTACACCAAGGCCCGCATCGTGCTGCGCAGCCACAACCTCGAGCACATGATCCAGTCGCGCATCGCCAGCGGCGAGCGCAACATCATCAAGCGGCCCTACAGGCGCTATTTGGCCAAGCAGCTCGAAGAATACGAGATGGCCGTGCTCGACCGGGTTGATGGCGTGGCGGCCATAAGCCCCAGCGATGCCGAGCATTTCCGTGAGCACGGCACGCGAACTCCCATCGTCACCATTCCCTTCGGCGTTGACCCGAATGAGTACCCGGCAGACCCGATCGATCAAAAGCACCCGCCCGCCTTTTTCCACTTGGGAAGCATGGATTGGCTCCCGAATGAAG
>JBATND010000013.1:0-2772 GCA_049290175.1 Flavobacteriales bacterium
CGCCACCATGGTGATGACAGCGGATCACGACGATCGCGTGGTGCCTGCGCACAGCTTCAAGTTCATCAGCGCGCTGCAGCCCGCGCAGCAAGGCGATGCCCCCGTGCTGATCCGCGTGGAGACGCAAGCGGGCCATGGCGCGGGCAAGCCTACCAGCAAGATCATCGAGGAGCAGGCGGATAAGTGGGCCTTCTTCTTCAAGAGCGTTGGCTTCACGCCCACCTTCGCTGGGGAAGGGAAGCGCTAGACGCAACGACCCCCAATAAACGCCCGGTCCAGCCATGGTCCGGGCGTTTACTTTCACCCCATGGCCGATTCGCATCTCTACACCCTCGACCTGCTCTGGCGCGGCGACCACACGCGCACCTACGAGAGCTACACGCGTGAGCATCTCATCACCATCCAGGGCAAGAGCGAGCTGCGCGCCACCGCCGACCCGATGTTCCGTGGTGATGGCGCCTTGCACAATCCGGAAGACCTGCTGCTCGCGGCACTCAGTGGCTGCCACCTACTCACCTACCTCGCGCTCTGCGCGCGCGCGCGCATCAACGTGCTCAGCTATCGCGATCAAGCAGAGGGCACACTCCAACTCACCAAGGACGGCGGCGGGCATTTCACCGAAGTGATCCTGCGGCCGCAGGTGGTGGTGGAGCAAGAGGGCATGCTTGAGAAGGCCCGCTACTTCCACGGCGAGGCGCACAAGTACTGCTTCATCGCGCGCAGCGTGAATTTCCCCGTGCGGTGCGTGGCGGAGGTCTCCTTCGCCTGAACGCTACTTCAACCGCTCGCGGTAGAGCGTGCGTTTCTGTGTTGATCCGTGCGGCCTGTACACGTAGTAGGCGTGGCCATCATGCACCTGCACATCCTCGGCGAAAGGGTGTACGAGCATGAAGGGGTCACCTACGGATCCAGTCCCCGCATTCACTTCGCGCAGCCAGCAGCGCGGACCTTGCCGATAAACTGCGAACACGCGCTCGGTGCGATGGTCCTGCAAGAGGCTCTTGGCCCAATGCTTCTCGTCCGCGTGACGCATGGGCACTTGGGCGATCGCGGTGCCATCGGCGAGCATGCGGCGAATGGTGCGCTTGGCATGATCGAACACGCACAGCGTATCGCGCACCACGAAGAGCGGCGCATAGGGCACCTTGAAGTAGAGGTCCTTGTGGAAGCCGGTCATGAAGCCGGCGATGACCTCGCGGTCGATGCCGGTCTCGATCTCGAGGTCCATGGCAATCACCTTATCAGGCCCGCTCATGTATTTGTACTGGCTGCGGAAGAGTTCCATCATGAAATCGTCCTGCACGGTGCAGAGCAGCCGGTCCTTGTCGGTCTTCAGGTCGCGCGCGAAATGCTCGAACGCCGGGTACATCTCATTGCGGTTGTTGCCCAGTAGCCTGCCGCCCACGCTGTCGGTCCAAGGCAGAACGGCTTCGCGCAGCGTCTTCCGATCCACGGCGCTCAGGGCCACGCCATCATCGGCCCATTGCGCGATCCAGCCTTCGCGGCTGCCTTCCACCACTGGCCTGTTGCCGTGGTCGCGATGAATGGCGCGCGCATCACCGGGCAGGGCCTTGCTCGCCTTCTCCATCAGCAGCGTATCCAGCAACACGAGGCGCGGAGAGCGCATCACACGCTGCCCGGCTTCACTCTGCGTGTGCCAGAGCTGCGGCTTGTCGTAGGCGAGCACCCAGAGGCCATCGGCATTCGCGAGGAAACCGCCTACATGCAGATTGGGACGCTGGTACACCACTTCCGGCTGTGGTCTGGCGCGCACCTCGGTCTCGTCGAGGAGATAGGAGCGGCGCTCCAAGCGCAAGAGGATCGGCTCGCCCGTGGCCACCTCTTTCGGCAGCACCTTGCGCTTCAACTCCACATAGCCCGTGAAGCTCACGCGCAACAGCACGCTGGCGCCGCTGGCCACCTTCAGGCTGAAGCGGCCTTCGGCATCGGATACCGCTCCTTGCGCAGCGCCCGGCACGCTCACGTGCGCGCCCGTAAGCGGCTGATGCGTCTCCGAATCGAGCACGATGCCTTGCAGCACCACGGATTGCCCGCGCGCCAGCAGGCCCATGGCCGAAGCTACGAGCGAAAAGGCGAAGGCAAGGATCGGGGTGCGCATGCGTTGGCGTTGGGTGTGGTAAGATACCTTGGCGCTGAAGATCGCATAAGACGCTGGAGTCAAGATCACAGGAACAACCATCGGCATGCAGCAAGCACTACGCTACGACCACTACAAGGTGCTGGGCGTGCCGCGCGATGCAACGGCCAATGAGATCAAGCGCGCCTATCGCGATCTGGCCAAGCAGTGGCACCCCGACCGCAACCGATCGGAGCGGGCGCCGGAGGTCTTCCATGCGTTGCATGAAGCCTATCTCACCTTGAGCGACCACGCAGCGCGAACAGCATACGATGCGCAGCTGCGGCACTACCGGAAGGCCAACGAGCCCGCGCACGCCAAACCACCTGCATTCAACACGCATGCGCGGCGCACCGAAGCCGAAGAGCGGCCGCCCACACCGATGGACCGCACCTTGTTCCGCGGCCTGCATGCCACCGGCCTTGCCTTCGGCGTGCTCATGGTCTCGGGCATCGGCATCGGCTGCCTCTTCCTCGGCTGGCCCTTGTACACGCTGCTCTTCGCGCTGCCCGGCCTGGCGGTGATCCCGGACAGCATCGCAGGGCTTCGAGCGAAATGAAAAACTGCGGCCCGGAGCAATGCCCCGGGCCGCAGTCTGGATTTCATCTGCTACTATCTACCTGCCCACCTTCACG
>JBATND010000014.1:0-2847 GCA_049290175.1 Flavobacteriales bacterium
CCTCTACCGCGGCGATGAAACGCGGCGCGAGTTGAGCGCGGCCGAGATGCAGGCCATGAAGGACCGCTTAGCAGAGGAGGAGGAGCGCCGCAGAAGCCGGTCGGATCAGGTGACCTCGCAACAATACGACATGAAGGTGGCCACGCAAGAGCGCGTGATCCAGCAGGAGCAGACCTTGTCGCAACGGCAAGTGAAGGCTGCGGAGACGGTGGCAGAGCAAACGGATCGCATCCGCGCGGCTGAGTCGCAACGTTCTGAAACCAGTGCCAACCGCTCGGCTGCGCAGCGCAGTCAAGTAGAGAAGGTGATCGATCAAGAGGCAGAGCGGCAGCGCAAGGGAGCCGACCTCAATGAGGAGCGCTTGCGTGCCATCGAGGACCAGAAGCGCATGAATCAGGCACGTGAGGCTGGCTACGTGCAGGCCAGCGATGCTGCGCGTGCGCGCAACAAGGCGGAACTCGACGCCACGCCCACCGATGCGCCGCGCGACTTCGCCAACTACAACCGCAACAAACTCGCGCAGGAATATCCGCCGGGCGTCACCGAGGAGAGCTCAACGCAAGGGAACAAGGTCATCATCCGGCGCATCGTGGTGAACGGCAATCGTGCCGATGAGTACAGCAAGGTGATCGCGAAGTGGGGCATCTACTACTTCAAGAACGGCCAGAGCATCACAGAGGCCATCTGGACCCGCGAGACCGAAGGCTAGGCCATTGCGTTCAAGAGGTTTGCTGCGCGAATGAGCACCATCCAAATCGAGACGGCACAGAATGTCATGATCCACCACGAGGTGGCAGGCATTGGCGACCGCCTCGTGGCATGGCTCATCGATGGCCTGGTGAAGTTCGCCTGGATCATCTTCTGGATGATGCTGTTCTTCATTATGGATGGAACGAGATGGGACGAGACAGCTGTAGCCACTTATTGGATATTGATCTGGCTGCCGACCGCCTTCTACAGCTTGGCATGCGAGCTCCTCATGGATGGCAAGAGCGTGGGCAAGGGCGTGATGAAGGTCAAAGTGGCGCGCATCGATGGCGGGCAGCCCACCTTGGGGCAATACCTGCTGCGCTGGCTCATCCGGCCGCTCGATAGCCTCTACGGTTTGGGATTGGTGGTGGTGCTGATCAATGGCAAGGGACAGCGCATCGGCGACATCGCCGGGGGCACCACCGTGGTTTCCTTGAAGCAACGCACACGTTTAGCCGACACCCTGCTCACCGAAGTGCGCGACACCTACGAAGCGCGCTTCCCCCAAGCCGTGCGACTCACCGATGCACAGGCCGCATTGGTGAAGGAAGTGCTCGGCAGCACGCGCATCGCCAATCGTTTCGCCATGGTGGATGAAATGGCGGCCAAGGTGCGCGCAGCAACGGGCATCACCGGTGATGGCTTGAACAACATGGAGTTCCTGCAAACGGTGCTGCGCGATTACGTGCATCTCACGGGGCAGCAAGGCGCGGGAACGGGCCACTTCCAAGGCCAACGCACTACCAGCCCGTCACCAGCAGACGGCGCGCCCCGTTGATCCCGCATTTCTGGTACTTGTCGTAGGCTGCGGCTGCGCGCTCACGGATCTGCTCGGCCGTCTCGCGCTGCACCCAGCCATTAAGCGCGGCGCGCAGCGTGTACGCTTCGGGCGCCATCAGCCCGGTGGTCCAAACCAGCGGATGCGCCTTGGTGGCGCGCAGGTGCTCCGCGAAGAAGCGCTTGCTGATGCACGCCAGGATGATGGTCTCACGCGTGTTGCCGGAAGGACCGTTGTAGCGCTCCTCCAACGCGAAGTCCATGAGGCCATCGTGGCCGGTATAAGCGATCAGTGATGCGCCGCCACCTGCATTCAAGGCTGTGCCGCTGGCCATCACCTTTCGCGGACCGGTGCCGCTGGCATAGCGCAATAGATCAACCGTGGCTTCGCGGATGTTGCGACCATCGTAGGCCTCGGCCACGATGTAAACCGAACTGTCGCGGTGCTTCCAGACCGCGCGGTCCAGGATGTGCGGCTCCGTGGCGGCTTCGCAGGGGATGCGTGTCCATTCCTCGGCGCGATCGAAGTGCGTCTTCACGCCGTACCCAGCGCCCCAATACAGGTTGGTGCGCGCGTTCTGCCCATTGCCGATGCCTGCGGGCACCTTCACGATGCCTTGATGCTCGTTGTCGCAAAGGGCCACGAGCACGTGGGCCACGCGCGGCTCTTGGGCGAATGCTTGAATCGATGCGAGAAGGAGGGGAGAGAGCAATGCGCGCATGAGGTCGGAATGCACGCGCCTCAATCTGGTAACGAACCCTAGCGCAGGTCGTTCACCTCAACGCCGGGGTACTTGCTCTTGTCGAAGGTGAAGAGCGCATCGGCGAGCTCGGGATTGGCGGTGAACTTCTTCACGGTATAGGTGACCACGTTGCCATCCTTATAGAGCACCTGCACGCTGCGCGGATCGCCCTTGGCTTTCTCAACGGTGAGCACCACGGTGTGGAAGGGCTTCTTCGCGGGATCGATGGGGAAGAGTTTCACCACTTGCGTCATGGTGCCGCTGGCATCGGGCTTCTCCTCCACGAATTGGCTCTTGAAGCCCTTCTCGTATTGGGTGAACATGGTGCTGGGGTCGAGGTCCTGATCCATTTCAGAGGGGTCGTTCAGGGCGACCTCGTTGGTCTCCTTGCTGTAGGTGTAAAGCACCTTGCCGTCGTTGATGATGGTGTTCTTATCAAGCACCAAACGGAAGCGCTTGCCCTTCACCTTCATGTTGCCCTCTTGCTTCACATCGAGCTTGTCCTTGGTGCTTTGCAAGCGGCTGGTGAAGTCGGCCTCGAAGCTGGTCCAGCCCTTGGCCTGGGTCATCAAGCGGT
>JBATND010000015.1:0-4438 GCA_049290175.1 Flavobacteriales bacterium
GCGAAGAACAATCCTTCGCCGCCGAAGAGCGTGTTCTTGATGCCGCCCACGAACTGGATGTCGTAGTCGATGGTCTGCGTCATGGCCACGAGGCAGCCGGTATCAACGCGCAGGGTTTCGCCGGGAGCAAGGTCACGTTGCACCGTGGTGCCGCCCGCATGGATGTACACCTGGCCATCGCCCTCGAGCTTCTGCATGATGAAGCCTTCACCGCCGAAAAGGCCAGCGCCCAAACGTTTCTGGAAGGCGATGCCGATGCTCACGCCCTTGGCCGCGCAGAGGAAGCTGTCCTTCTGGCAGATCAATTTGCCTTGGAAGTCGCGGAGATCTAGCGGCATAATCTTGCCCGGATACGCCGCCGCGAACCAGGCCGTGCGCCGCGCTTGGCTCTGGTTGGTGTACGTGGTCATGAAGAGGCTCTCGCCGGTGAGCACGCGTTTGCCCGCGCTGAACATCTTGTCCAGGAAGCCCTGGGGCTGGCCGCGCCCATCGCCGAAGATGGTCTGCATGGCGATGCCTTCATCCATCATCATCATGGTGCCGGCTTCGGCAACAACGGTCTCTCCGGGGTCGAGTGTGATCTCGACGCATTGCATATCGTCACCGACGATGCGGTGATCGAGCTCGTGGGCTTGGCGGTTCATGGGCCTATTGAAAGATGGGGCGAAGCTATCGAGGCACATTTCCATTGCTGCGCCGACCATCCTCTACCTTAGCCGCTCACGCAAACCCATGGCCTTCACCGCCAGCAAGCCGCAAGGTCCCGCCCAAGCGGGGAAACTCCCGAAGCCCGGCCACGCGCCCGACCAGGATACCCTGCTGCGCGCGTGGGACCTGATGTGTACGGCCAAGGCCATGACCGAGCTGTACGAGGAGCACTTCAAGCTCACGAGCAAGTACGTGCACGCCACCAGCCGCGGCCACGAGGCCATCCAGCTCGCGCTGGGCATGCAGCTGAAAGCGCAGGATTTCGTGGCGCCCTATTACCGCGACGACAGCATCCTTTTGGGCATCGGCATGGAGCCTTGGGAGCTGATGCTGCAATTGCTCGGCAAGCGCGACGACCCTTTCAGCGGCGGCCGCACCTACTACGGCCACCCCAGTTTGCGGCGCGCAGGCATGCCGCGCATCCCGCACCAGAGCAGCGCCACCGGCATGCAGGCCATTCCCACCACGGGCATCGCCATGGGCCTGTGGTACAAGGAGCAGGCGGGCATTGCTCACGACTACAATGGATCGAAGGATACCGACGCGCCGATCGTGGTGTGCTCGTTGGGCGATGCCTCCATCACCGAAGGCGAAGTGGCCGAGGCCTTCCAGATGGCCGTGCTGAAAAAGCTGCCCATCATCTACCTGGTGCAGGACAACGAATGGGACATCAGCGCCAGCGCCGACGAGATCCGCGTGGCCGATGCGAGCGAGTACGCCAAAGGCTTCCCCGGCCTCGAGGTGAGCAAGGTCGATGGTGCGGACTTCATCGCGAGCTACAGCACCTTGAATGAGGTGATCGGATTGGCGCGCAAGGAGCGTCGCCCTTTCCTCGTGCATGCGAAGGTGCCGCTGCTCAACCACCACACCAGCGGCGTGCGCATGGAGTTCTATCGCAGCGAAGAGAACCTCGCCGAGCACCGCAAGCGCGACCCCTTCCCGCGCTTCTTCCAGCAATGCCTCGACAATCGCTTGCAGCTTGATGGCTTGAAGCAGATCGAGCAAAAGGCCATCGCCCGCGTGAAGTCCGACTTCGAGCGTGCTCGTGCCGCTGATGATCCCACGCCTGATGATCTCACTACGCACGCCTTCGCACCAACACCGGTAACGGAAGAGCAAGGCGATCGCGCACCCAAGGACCGTCAGCCCACCGTGATGGTGGACAGCGCGCTCTTCGCCATCCGCGAACTCATGCAGGAGGATCCGCGCTGTTTGCTCTACGGACAGGATGTAGGCGCTCGCCTCGGAGGCGTGTTCCGGGAGGCCGCAACGCTTGCGCGCGACTTCGGCGGGCACCGCGTATTCAACACGCCGATCCAGGAAGCCTTCATCATCGGCAGCACTGTGGGCATGAGCGCTGCGGGCCTGAAGCCGATCGTGGAGGTGCAATTCGCCGATTACATCTGGCCGGGACTGAATCAGCTCTTCACCGAAGTGGCGCGGTCGTGCTACCTCACCGTGGGCAAGTGGCCGGTGAGCTGCATCCTGCGCGTGCCCATCGGCGCTTATGGCAGCGGTGGCCCCTACCACAGCAGCAGCGTGGAGAGCGTGCTGTGCAACATCAAAGGCATCAAGGTGGCCTACCCAAGCACCGGCGCCGATCTGAAGGGATTGATGAAAGCCGCCTACCACGACCCGAATCCCGTGGTGATGCTGGAGCACAAGGGCCTTTACTGGAGCAAGATCAAAGGCACCGAGGAAGCGAAGACCGTAGAGCCCAGCGCCGATTACATCGTGCCCTTCGGCAAGGCGCGCCTTGTTCTCGAAGCCGATGCCGATGCCATCGCGAAGGGCGAGGCAGCTGTGATCGTAACCTACGGCATGGGCGTGTACTGGGCCAAGGCCGCCGCGAAGGACTTCCCCGGCCGCATCACCATCATCGACCTGCGCACGCTGGTGCCTTTGGACGAAGAGACCGTGATGAACGCCGTGCGCGCGCATGGGCGCTGCCTGGTGGTCACCGAGGAGCAGCTCACCAACTCGTTCGCGCAAGCGCTTGCTTCACGCATCGGCAACGATTGCTTCGAGCAACTCGATGCACCGGTGCGCACGCTTGGCAGCGTGGACATGCCAGCGATCCCGCTCAACAGCACCTTGGAGGCCGCGATGATCCCGAGCGCGGAGAAGGTGTCGGCGGCGTTGCAGGAACTCCTCGCTTACTGAACGTGGAAGAGCGCTTCATCCAAGTGCAGCGCACCGCGCGCTACCATGTGCTGGGCTCATTGGAGGCAGCGCCCGAGGTCTGGATCGCGATCCATGGTTATGGCCAGCTCGCGCGCTACTTCCTCAACAACTTCAAAGGACTTGAAGAAGGCCGATGCATTGTTGCGCCCGAGGGCTTGAGCCGCTTCTACCTCGATGCCGAGCATGCCCGCGTGGGCGCCACCTGGATGACCCGCGAGGACCGTCTGCACGAGATCGATGACCATGTGGCCTACCTCGACGCGCTGTGCGATGAGTTGCGCAAACACGCCATGCCCGGTGCGCGCATCTGCGCGTTGGGATTCTCGCAAGGGGTGGCCACGCTGATGCGCTGGGCGGTGCTGGGCCGAACGGACATCAATCGCGTCGTGCTCTGGGGCGGCAGTTTGCCACCAGACCTTGATGGCGAACGGTTAAAGGCTCGGCTTTCCAATGCGACCTTGCATCTGGTGCATGGCAGGAATGACAGCCTCGTGCCGGTGGACGCGATGCACGACGGCGCGCAATTGCTGAGAAGGCATGGGGTAAAGAGCACCACCGACACCTTCGAGGGCGGGCATGAGCTCGACCGCATCGCGCTGAGCCAAGCGCTGTTGGTCGGTCGCTAGGATCCCCCGTCTGCCGCAGGTTGGACAATTGGCTGGGCACCGCATCACAGATCATTCGGCATCTTGGCAGAACAAACCCGCAACCATGAAACGACTCGTACTCTCCTCGCTCGCTTGTGCCACCGCGATCCTGCTGAACGCACAGGCCAACAATTACCCCAATGGCTCGTTGGTGGCCGATTTCACCGTGACCGATACGCACGGCGTCACGCACAACCTGTACAGCTATACATCGCAGGGCAAGTACGTGATCCTCGACTTCTTCTTCGACACCTGCCCGCCGTGCCAAGCCACTTCGCACTACTTCAGCCAGTTGTACCAGACCTATGGCTGCAATGGCGGCAACCTCATCTGCATCGCCATGAACAACGGCACCGACACCAACGCGGAGGTGGATGCATACGAAGCCGCTTATGGTGGTCCTTGGGCGCATCCGCCCGCCATCGGCATCGAAGGTGGATGCACCCCGGTTGATGATGCCTTTGGAGTCAGTGCCTACCCGACCTATTGCCTGATCGGCCCAGACAACCTGATGAAGAGCCAAGACATCTGGCCCATCTCGAACATGACCACCTTCGTGAACGCCTTCCCCGCTGGCAGCGGCATTGCTACCATGGAGTGCTTGGTAAGTGTTCCTGAGCATGCGGCTCCAGCGTTCAATGTGGTGCCGAGCCTCACCACCGGCATCGTTGATCTGCGCTTCAACCAGGCTCATGCAAACGCCACAGTGCGCGTGAACGACCTCCTCGGCCACACGGTGCTCACCACCACGGTCAATGGATCGAACCAGCTGAGCCTCGACCTGAGCGCCTTCGCCGATGGCGCCTATCTGATCAGCCTGATGGAGAACGGACAAGCAGGCGCTCCGCAGCGCGTGGTGCTTGCCCGTTAATCGAGGCACATAGCAAAAGAGAAGGCCC
>JBATND010000016.1:0-26619 GCA_049290175.1 Flavobacteriales bacterium
CAGGACAATGCAAGGGGCCTTGCTATGGCTCCGGGTGGCGACATCATCGCGCTTGGTTCTTATGTTGATGCCTCTGGCGGTACTGCGGTGCTGCGCTTCAACGGTGATCTGAACACGACTTCAGTAGAAGAAGTGATGGATGCCTCCGCGCTGCGCGTGTTCCCGAATCCAGCCAATGAAGTGCTGCGCGTCGAATGGCCCGGAGAACCACGCATCGAGAAGGTCGTGGTTCGCGATGCCGCTGGGCGCGTTGTTCCCGCAGGAGCCAATCTGGCGACGAATGCAGCCGGCATCGACCTTACAGGCATGACTAGCGGAGTGTACTTCGTTGAGGTCATGGCTCGCGGCCAGGTGCTTCGCCGCTTGTTCGTGGTGGAGAGGTAGAGAGGCCGGAGACGCCCATTCGCGCGGCCATTCCTCCTTTACCTCACTTTCCTCCATCGCCGCCTCCGCCTCTAGATACCGGCGTTCCTCGCCAAGCTGTTCCTGTCAGTGGTGAATTCTGATTGCCCCGTATGCAATCGCCCCTTCGCGTGCATCCTATGGTCAAACACACGGATCATGCGCACCTCAAACTTCTTCCACCTGCTCGGCGCCATGGCGCTGGCTGGAACGCTCAGCGCACAAGGCCTCGGTGAGGTCCGCGGGCGCGTCTTCGACACCGATGGTTCTCCCTTGCCCTCGGCCAACGTGTACACGAAGGTCAATGGCGAGCTCTTCGGCACCACCACCGACCTCGATGGCCGTTTCGTGCTGAAGCCGCTGAGTCCGGGTCGTTACGCCGTCACCATCTCATTCAGCGGGCGGCAAACCATCGAACTCCCGGGAGAAGCCGTTGTGCCTGACCGAGCCACTTACATCCGCGATGTGCGCATGAAGCCCTTCGAGTTGGAAGGCGCCGAGGTGGTTGTTTATCGTCGGCCCCGGATCGAGATCGACGACCCCAGCCGCATGACGCTGCTCAGCGAAGAGATTGCCAAGGACCCCAACATCCGCAACCCCATTCAGTTCCTGGGCAAGAACTTCGCGGGCGTGACTCCTTCACTCAACGGCGATGGACTCTACTTCCGCGGCTCGCGTACCGAGAACATGGCCACCTTCCTCGATGGCATCAAGATCAGCGGCACCGTGCCACGAATCCCGCCATCGGCCATCAGCAGCGTGAGTGTGTACACCGGCGGCTTGCCAGCGCGTTACGGCGATGTCACCGGCGGCGTAGTGGTGATCGAAACGAAGAGCTACGCCGAGATGCTGCAGCATGCACGCATGATCGCAGGCAACCGCGCTGCGGAAGAAGAGGATACCTTCGACTGAAGCCCGATGCTGCTGCGCCGCAAAGCCGCCACACAAGGCACCGATGAAGAGCTGGTGCTCGCCCTTACGGGTGGGCACCATGCTGCGTTGGCTGCCCTGTGGGACCGCTACGCGCACCTGCTCTTCGGCGTGGGCATGAAATACCTGAAGGATCCCGATCGCGCGAAGGACCAAGTGGTGGAGCTCTTCGCGGCGCTGCCCGATCTGTTGCGCAAGCACAGTGTCGAGCGCTTCCGCCCGTGGGTGCATACGGTGATGCGCAACCGATGCCTGCTCGCCTTGCGCGGGGATTCGCGCCGTACGCGCATTGACGATGCGCATGCCATCGACCTGATGGCGGAAGAAGCCGAGGACCGCGTGCTGCAAGAGGCCACCTTGCAGCAGCTCGAAGCGGCCATTGCGCGATTGAACGATGCGCAGCGCCAATGCATCACGCATTTCCATCTGGAGCGCCGCAGCTATCAGGAAACATCTGCCCTCACGGGCCTCACCATCGAACAGGTGCGCAGCCATCTCCAAAACGGGCGGCGCAACCTCCGAATCCAATTGCTCAGCCATGCCGACCAGAACAGCTGACGAGCATCCCTTCGCTCCGCGCCGCACCCTCACGCGCGACGAACTGCAGGCCTATGCCGATGGCCGCCTGCCGCCTGAACGCATGCACGAAGTGGAGCATGCGCTCGAGGCCGATGCGCTTGCGCGCGATGCCGCTGAGGGTCTTCGTTTGCCAGGCGCACAAGCCGGATTGAAGAAGCTCGATGCCCTTCGGCCCAAGGGTTCCTCGGCGATCAACGGATGGGCTGTCGGCGCACTCGTGATTGCTGTTGGAGTGGGTGCGTGGGCCTTGCTCCGACCGAACGCAACGCAGGTGGATCCAATGGCGAGCACAACAGAGCTCATCGCGCCCGACGCCTTGCCGCCGATGAACATTGCGGAGATCACTGCGGCGCAGGAGCAGCCGGAATCGCTGCTGATCGGTCACGAGCCACTGGCGTTGCATGCGCATGCGGTGGCCATTGAGCGTGGTGCCATCGTTGTTGAACGGGTGGAGCGCGACGCGGGCATCGAGCCGATTTCGCCGCGCGCTATTCCCATCGACCGCCATGCTGAGCCTGCCGTGCCGCGCATCGAACGAAAGAAGAAGGCATCGCGGCAACTCGTCTTCATCAAGGACCTGAAACTGGTGCATCCACAGGAGTTGTACACCGCCGATCCTGTGCTGGCCTTGGCCGATGCAGGCGTGGCCGCGCGCTTCGCCGATGCACCCACACAACAGCGCGCCACGGGCGAAGCAGTGATGATGTACTACCTCGGCTTCATGGAAGAGGCCATCGCGCGCTTCGCTGCCAATGATCACAAGGGCTGCTTGGACGACATGCGATTCGTGCTGAGCCAGTACCCCGAGGACGTGAACGCTCTGTTCTACGCTGGGCTATGCGCGCACAACCTTGGCCTGCATCAGCGTGCGCGCCAACTCTTGCATCGCGCTGCTGTTCATCCCGTGGATGTGTTCGATGAGGAAGCGGAATGGTATCACGCTTTGACGTTGGAGAAGCTCGACGAGGCCGATGCTGCCCGCGAGGCCTTCGCGCGCATCGCATCGCGCGGCGGATTCTATGCCGAACGCGCACAGGGCCGCGCGGCTAATCCAGCGCGATAATGCGGATAGCGCCAACGGGCACGCCTGCTGAGAGAAGCGTGCAACGGTAGATGCCCGCGCCCGCCGCATGCCGATAGGTGATGCGCTCAACGGAGCCTAGCGTGCTAAGCCCTGAGCGATGCACGAGCCGGCCGCGCGTATCGTGGATGAGCAGCTCGCATGCCTTCAGCGGCGCGCCGTTCCAGAACAGTTCTATTGAACCGCTGAACGGATTCGGTGCTGCGGAAAGCAGATTCGATTCACCCTTTGTGTCGCCGATTCCGATGGGCATGCAGTTCAATCCATAAGGCAGATCGTCAACCGGCGCTTGCGGCGTGGCGGCATCGTTGGTGCCCACATACTCAGCGCTGAAGATGCTGGTGATGCCTTGCGCATCGATCCCAGCGACGCTCACGTTGTACACGCCCGGCGATTGCAGGTTGGGGATGAGGAAGCTCGTCTCGGTGGTGCGGTAGATCGCGTCGAGTTGTGCAGGACTTTGCGTTCCGCGCACGCCGATGCGGAAGGCCACATGCTCTGGCGCCCCGGTGATCTGCGCGCGTAGACCAGTCGGCTGATCCAATAGACTGAAGCTAGGCCGCTCAGGCCCGTGCGCGAGCAGGGTAGCAGACATGCCGTTGATCAACGCATTGCGCGCCAGGTAATTGAAATCGACGAAGAGCGTGTCGAGCGTGCCATCACCGTCGAGGTCGAGCCCGAGGACATCGTCACCGGTATGCTGGCGGTCCTCGTAGCCTTCTTGCGAGGGGTCGCCATCGCCATGCTCGTTGGCAGCGGTGAAGCGGATGCTCGGCCAGCCCAACTGCCTGAAGGGGATGTGGTCGCTTCCGCGTCCTAGCCGGTCCTCGCGGTCCAGCACACTCACGAGCATGGGAACCGGCACGGCACCGGCGAGCTTCTCATCATAGCTGAGTCGGATCATGCGCGCAAGGCCACGTGCCGCATTATGCGAGAAGATGCGCAATTGCAGACTGTCCACATCGGCCACGATGCCGCAGCCCGGAGGCGAGGCCGTTTCGCCGCAGAGCACACCGCCCACGATGTCGTTGTTGAGCACACCCTTGATCGCGATGCCCTGCTGCTGGCAGAATTGCGCCATGGCCCGTGCGCCCAGCAACCCATGCTCTTCGCCGGTGGTGAGCATGAACACCAGTGTGTGCTTGAAGGTGAAGCGGCTCATCACGCGCGCGAGTTCCATCACCAATGCGCTGCCGCTGCCATTGTCCTCGGCGCCTTCGGCCGAGCAGGCCGGATCGCAGTTGTCGGCGCAGCGGCTATCGAGGTGCGCCTCGATGATGACCACGCGGTGGTTGGCAGTGCTCGACCCCGGAAGCACGGCGATCACATTGCGCCAATCCTGGCCGCTGCCGCAGTTGAGCGGCTCGTTGGTGTAGTTGAAGCGCAGGTAGGCCGGGATCAATCGCGCTTCGTGTTCGGCGCCCCATTGCTGGAAGCGCGCGAAGGCCCAACGCCGCGCCGCGCCGATGCCGGTGGCCTCGCTCAGCGTATCACTGTATGTGTGGCGCGTGCCGAAGGAGACGATGCGCTCGAGGTGCGCGCGCAGCGAATCGACATTCACCTCGGTGCGCAATGCGCAGATGATGTCGGCATGATCATCGATCACATTGCTTGCTGCATATGCGGCGGGATCGTGCAGGCCCTTCATGGCTTGCAGCGCGGCGGCATCGGTGAGGGTGATGTTGCTGAATTGGGCGAGGAGGACCGAAGGCGTCAAGGTCGCGAGCAGGAGCAAGGCGCGTGTCATGGCAGTAGGGTAGGACACGAAAGGTAGATGCCCGGCCGACAGCGTGGTGCTATGTGAGGGCTGCACGGAACACGATGGCCTCCACGCCGCGATGCACCGTGCGCTTCTCGGGCGCCATGCCGTTGCGTTTGGCCACGGCTTGGCTGCGGTGGTTGCCCGGATCGATCAGCGAGATCACCGATCCGCACAATGCATGCGACCGCGCGAATTGCTTGCAGGCGATGGCTGCTTCGGACGCGTAGCCCTTGCCCCAATGCGATGGTAGGAAGTGGTAGCCGATCTCCAATTCGTCTTCGCCATCGACTACCTGCGTGAGCAAGCCGCATTGCCCGATCGGCTCGCCGGTGCTGAGCAGTTCCACGGCATGCAATCCGCTGCCGTCCGTTGCGTAGCGGTCCAGTGAGCGTTGGATCATCACTTCGCAATCCCCTCGGCTGCCAACCGTGAAGGGCATGAAACGGATCGCTTCAGCGTCGTTCAGGTACCCCATCCACCAATCGGCATCCGCAAGTGAGAGTGGCCGAAAGCGCAAACGCTCGGTGACCAGGCCGGCAAGTGAGGGGATGGGTACGCGCATCAGACCGCCAGTGAGGGCCTCCGCATCAAAACAGCGGCATGCGCAAGCGAGAGCCCGGTGATCGTAGCCGCGATGATCGAGCTCCATGGCGATGGTGCGATAGGCAGCACCATGGCGATGGCCATGCCGGTGATCAGCACGCGACCCAATTCGCTCCAGAGCGCCCAGCGACGCGCTTCATGCAACACGCCCAGGTTCATCACCCACCAGCCGATCAAGCCTGCCGTGAGCCATTGTCCGCTGGGATCAAGTCGCTCTTGCTCGAACAAGAAGATCGTGGTGATGGCGAGCAGGAGCACGAATTGCACAGCGATGTAGCCCTGCACCGCACCAGCGGCGCGCGCATCGTACTTGCGGTAGCTGGCGCGGTCCTTCGCCTTCGGGCCGTCGAATCCGCCGAGGTACTCCGGACGCCAGCCCGGCGGCTTCACGAACACGCGGAGCTTGTCGCGCCAATTGCGGCATTGCTTCGCCAAGCGGAAGAGCTCGCCCCAATAGTGGAAGTTGGCGGTGAGCGGGTCCCAACGTTCCAAAGGCACCGTGATGCCATAGATGGGCTCTTCCTCCTCGCGCTGGAACGTGCCGAAGAGCTTGTCCCAGATGATGAGCGTGCCCGCGTGGTTGCGGTCGATGTACTTGGGGTCGCTGCCGTGATGCACGCGGTGATGGCTGGGCGTGTTGAAGAGCCACTCGAAAGGCCCCATGCGACCGATGGCCTTGGTGTGGATCCAGAATTGGTACAGCGTGTTGATCGCGGCCACCGATACGATCACCGCCGGATGCACGCCGATGAGCGCGATGGGCACATAGAACCAGAAGCTGAAGAGCCCTTGCCACCAGCTCTGGCGCAGGGCCACGCTCAAGTTGTACTCCTCGCTCTGATGGTGGACGATGTGCGCGGCCCAGAGGAAGTTGATCTCGTGGCTGAGGCGGTGGAACCAGTAGTACATGAAGTCCACCAGGAGGAAGGCCAGCAGCCAGGTGAGCGGCGTGCTGGGCAGCGTGAAGAGCCGCCCGTGATCATAGGCCAAGAGGTAGATGGTGAAGATGCCCGTTTTGCTGAAGGCGCTCACGACCTGCGATCCGATGCCGCAGCCCAGGTTCGCCACGAAATCGTTGAAACGATATGCCTTCCTGTGTGAGTACGCGCTCCACGCCAGCTCGATGGCCATGAGCACGAAGAAGAAGGGGATGGCCAGCACGATGTACTTCACGACCGCGAATGTACCGGCAGGTATCTTCGCCGACCTTCAATCACGCCATGCGCATCTCCTGGAACTGGTTACGCCAATACGTCGATACGGACCTCACGCCGCAGCAAGCGGCAGTCATCCTTACCAGCACCGGCCTGGAAGTGGAAAGCGTGGAGCCGCATGAGCCCGTGAAGGGAATGCTCGCTGGCGTGGTGGTGGGCCATGTGCTCGAATGCGCCAAGCATCCCGATGCCGATCGGCTTAGCCTAACGGTGGTTGATGTGGGGCAGGGCGAACCGCTGCGCATCGTATGCGGCGCGCCCAACGTGGCGGCAGGGCAGAAGGTGCTCGTGGCCACTGTGGGCGCCAGTTTGAACATGAGCGATGGCGGAAGCCTCGTCATCAAGAAGAGCAAGATCCGCGGGCAAGAGAGCAATGGCATGATCTGCGCGGAGGATGAACTCGGACTGGGCCAGAGCCACGATGGCATCCTCATCCTCGATCATTCCGCAGTGCCCGGCACGCCCGCCGCGCAGCAACTCGGCCTCGTGAGCGACCATCTGCTCGAGATCGGCCTTACGCCCAATCGCACCGATGCCATGGGGCATGTGGGCGTGGCGCGCGACCTCATCGCGGCGATCAACTACCGCGAGGGCAAGCAACTGGAGTTGAAGCTGCCCGATGTCTCAGCCTACGCACAGGACGATGACGCACGCGGGACTCCGATCGAAGTGAAGGATGCGCTGGCCTGTCCGCGCTACTGCGGCGTTACACTCACGCAGGTGAAGGTGGCGCCCTCGCCGAAATGGCTGCAGGACCGCTTGCTCGCCATCGGCCTGAAGCCGATCAACAACGTGGTGGATGTCACCAATTATGTGCAGCACGAGCTCGGTCAGCCGTTGCATGCCTTCGATGCCGACCGACTCGCCGGGCAGCGCATCGTGGTGCGCAAAGCCGCACCGGGCGAAGCCTTCACCACCTTAGATGGCAAGGAGCGCAAGCTCGATGCGGAGGATCTCGTGATCGCCGATGCTGAGAAGCCCGCGTGCATCGCCGGTGTCTTCGGCGGACTCACCAGCGGCGTGAGCGATGCCACCACCACCGTCTTCCTCGAGAGCGCTTGCTTCGATCCCACGCATGTGCGCCGCACCGCGCGCCGTCATGGACTGAACACCGATGCCTCCTTCCGCTTCGAGCGCGGCGCCGATCCCGAGATCACCGAATACGCATTGCGTCGCGCAGCATTGCTGTTGAAGGAAGTGGCAGGCGCGCGCATCGCATCGGCCATCACCGACATCGATCACGGCAGGCGTAGCAAGGCCGAAGTGAAATTGCGCTTCGCCGAAGTGGAGCGGCTCACCGGCATCACCATCGCCTCGGATGACATCGTACGCGCGCTCGAACTGCTCGACTTCCGCGTGATGGACCGCAACGCGCAATCCATCACCGTGCAAGTGCCCGGCAACCGCGCCGACGTTCGCCGCCCAGCCGATGTGATCGAGGAGATCCTGCGCATCCATGGCTTCGACCGCGTGCCCTTGCCCGCGCGACTGATGGCGCCGCCCGTATTGCACGAGGCGCTCACCTTGGAATCGCTGCGCCGCGATGCCGGTGCGCATCTCGCCGCACGTGGCTTCCGCGAGATCATGACACCGTCGCTGGTGAGCCAGCAACGCAGCGCCACGAGCGGCATAGCAGAGGAAGCGCAGCTCGTGCGACTGAGCAATCCGCTCAGCACCGAGTTGGATGCGCTGCGGCCCACGATGCTCTTCGGCGCGCTGCAGGCCATCGCGCACAACGTGAACAGGCAACAGCGCGATCTGCGCTTCTTCGAGCGTGGTCGCGTGTATGTGGCGCAAGGCGAAGGCGCGCGTGAGACCGAGACGCTATCAATGGCCATCACGGGCCGCCGCTGGAACGACAACTGGCGCAGCGATGACCGCGCGAGCGACCGCGCCGATGCGCAAGAAGAAGTTGAAGCTCTGCTCGCACGCCTCGGCCTTCGCGGCCAATGGATCGATGCCGAGCACCCGTTGCTCGATGCCTGCGCTGAGCTGCGCGTGCAGAAGCGATTGATCGGCATGCTCGGCCAAGTGAATCCGAAGGAGCTGAAGAGCGCGGATCTGAATCAGCCGGTCTATTATGCCGAACTGAACGAGGAGGCTTTGCTCGATGCCTGTCGCGCGGCCACCATCACCTACGCCGAGGTGCCGCGCTTCCCCAGCGTGCGCCGCGACCTCAGCCTCTTGGTGCCCGATGCCGCGCGTTTCGAGGAACTGCGGCGCATCGCCACGCAAGCCGAACGCAAACTGCTGCGTGAGGTGGGTCTCTTCGATGTGTACCAAGGCGACAAGCTGCCCGCAGGCCGCAAGAGCTACGCGCTCAGCTTCATCCTGCGCGATGAGGAGAAGACCCTCACCGATGAACAGGTGGACAAGGCGATGGGCCGCATCCGCGCAGCGCTGGAGAAAGAAGCGGGGGCGGAGGTGAGGGGGTGATTGTGAACCCATATCGTTCGCATGGGCTTGCCACCTTTGCCGCGCATGCGCATCGCCGTCAACACCCGCCTTTTGCTGCCCAACAAGCTCGAGGGCATTGGCTGGTTCACGCACGAGACCATGCGGCGCATCGTGGCGGCGCACCCCGAGCACGAGTTCCTCTTCTTCTTCGATCGCAAGCACACCGGGTCGGCGCCCGATGCAGGCTCGCGCTTCATCTATGCGCCCAACGTGACGCCCGTGGTGATGGGCCCGCCCACGCGCCATCCGTTGCTCTATCGCCTCTGGTTCGATTGGCTCTTGCCCCGCAAGCTGAAGGCACTCAAAGCCGATGCCTTCATCAGCCCCGATGGTTTCCTGCCGCTGCGCAGTGCGATCCCATCGCTCGCTGTGATTCACGACCTCAACTTCGAGCATTACCCCGAGGATCTGCCGCGTGCCTACCGCAACTACTACCGCAGCTACTTCCCGCGTTTCGCGCACCACGCAGCGCGCATCGCCACCGTGAGCGAGTTCAGTGGCCGCGACATCGCGAAGCGCTACGAGGTGAATGAGAGCCGAATCGATGTGGTGTACAACGGCGTGGGTGATGTGTTCCGGCCGTTGAGCGAGGAAGAGAAGACCGCGGCGCGCGATCGGTTCACGCAAGGCCATCCGTACTTCACTTGCGTGGGCAGCTTGAACCCGCGCAAGAACATCGCGCGCTTGCTCTTGGCTTTCGATCAATTGCTTCAACAGCATCCTTCGGAATTGCGCCTGCTGATCGTGGGCGAGCGCATGTGGTGGGATGCGCGCATGGAGCAGGCGTGGAAGCAAGTGAAACACAAGGAGCGCGTACACTTCACCGGTCGCTTGGCGCAAGCCGATCTGCACAAGGCCTTGGGCGGCGCGCATGCCTTGGCCTTCACCAGTTATTTCGAGGGCTTCGGCATTCCGGTGGCTGAGGCCATGCGCTGTGGCGTACCCGTGGTGGCTGCCGAAGCGACCTGCTTGCCAGAGATCGCTGGCGATGCCGCGCACTATTGCGATCCCTTCAGCGTGGCCGACATCAGTCGTGCGCTCTATGAAGTGTGGAGCGATCCAGAGCTGTGCGAACAGTTGCGTGCAGCAGGCTTGAAGCGATCGCAGCGCTACACTTGGGATAAGGCCGCAACGGATCTCTGGGCCAGCTTCGAGCGGATGTGCCGGGATGCGGGGTTGCGCTGAAGGTCCAACAGGCGCCACGCCTGTTGAGCGTCACCGCACTTGACCCATCAACACAGACATTCGCAACGCGAACAACAGATCTCATGGCACTTGCTGCATACCTCGAGCAAGGCCGCACCGAAGCCGGTTGCGATGAAGCTGGTCGCGGCTGCTTGGCCGGACCTGTGGTTGCCGCTGCCGTGATCCTTCCGCCGCGCGTTCGCCTGCCCGGCTTGGACGACAGCAAGAAGCTGAGCGAAGCCGCGCGCGAGGAATTGCGTCCGCTGATCGAAGAACGCGCATTGGCCTGGGCCGTGGCCGCCGTGGGGCCTGCGGAGATCGATGCCATCAACATCCTGAAGGCCTCTTTCCTCGCCATGCACCGCGCCATCGATGCCTTGAAGCAACGGCCCGAGCATCTCCTGATCGACGGCAATCGCTTCACCGTGTATCCCGGAATCGCGCACAGTTGCCAGATCAAGGGCGATGGACGGTTCCGTAGCATAGCAGCTGCCAGCGTGCTTGCCAAGACACACCGCGACGAGCTGATGCGCGCGCTGCATGAGTCGCATCCGGAGTACGGCTGGGCCATCAACAAGGGTTATCCCACGCTGGATCACCGCGCCGCCATTGAGCGCCTTGGCCCCACCCCGCATCACCGGCGTTCGTTCCGCCTGCTGAAGGATCAGCTCGTGCTCTTCGGTTAGCGGCCATCCACACGGCCCTGTGCGCAAGCGCGTGGCTGGCATCGGGGCCTCGCACGCGCGCACGAACACCTTTGCCGCTCGCCATGCGCCGCGCTCTCCTCGTTGTGCTTCTCCTCGCTGTGGCGAGCGGCGTCGGCTATGTGCTGCTGCAATGGAATCCGCAGCGCATCGCGGGCACCGACCCATGGCGCGCCGTGCCCACGGAAGCCGCCATGATCATCGAGGTGCCGGATGCCATGGCCACTTGGGACCGTTTCGCGCACACCTCCTTGCTCTGGCGCGCTTGGGAAACGAAACCTGCTGCGCGTGGCTTGTCCCAACGGATCGCCCAGGCCGCCCGCGTGCTCGAGAACGATGCGTCGCTGAAACAGTTCGTAGGCAAACCCACAGTGATCATCGCATTGCTGCGCTCGGGCAGTTCGGTAGCCGATCCGCTCTTCCTGGGTTCGAGCGAAGCAGCACCAACGGAGAAGGTCGGTGCGCTGATCGGCGTTGGTGCGGGAGCCATGTCTGCGTTCAATGAAGGACGGATTGTTGCATGCGATCCGGACAGCAGCGGCAGCGTATTGCATGCGTGCCTGCGGAAGGGCATCTGGATGGCCTCGCATTCAGCGACGGCGATCGATGAAGCACTCGTGCAGCTTGATCGCGGCACGCCCATCACTGCTGATCCGCTCTTCACGAAGGCGCGCGCTACGTTGGGGCAGGCCACAGAGGCGCATGTATTGGTGAACACCGCACGCGCCGGATTCATGTTGAGCAGCATCTGGGAACCCGAGCGCATCGATCGATTGGCATTGCCGCGTGGATGGCTGGCCCTTGATCTCGGCAACAAGCCCGATGCCTTGCTGCTGAACGGCCTGCTGGTGCCCGAAGGCAATGATGCGTGGGTCGCGAGCATGCACGCACAGGGCGCTGGCGCATGGAACATCGCGCGCTTGATCCCCGCCGATGCCGTGCAATTGGAATTGCATCACGTGGGCAGCGCGGAGAGCGCGATGCAGGCCCGGGAGAACTTGGATGAACGCACGCGCGCTACAGAAGCCATTGCCGATTGGATGCGCGGAACAGTTGGCGTAGCTCGTGGGTTGACCGATGGCCGCCAGTGGTTCGTTGCCGAAGCCGCCGATCCTGAGCGCGCAGCCGAGGAATTGAATGCGGCGTGCGCCGATGCGATGTGCGATACGCTGCATCACCGCGGTTCGCGCATCACGCGTTTGTCGGTGGTCACACCATACGAGTTGCTCTTGGGCCGCGCCACCACGTTGCCGCAGCAAGCCTGGTGGACCGTGCTCGGGCGGCATGTGGTGATGAGCGATGATCCTGCCGCGATCCGTTCCTCCATCGACGTTTGGCTCGATGGCGGCAGCCTTGCCGAGCAACCTGCAGCGCGTGCTTGGTTCAAAAGCATGGGCGATGAGGCGGCATTCACGTGGTGGTGCGATCCAGCGCGCGGCGGCGAGCTGTTCCGGAACGGATTGAACGCTTCACGCGCCGACGGCTTCAATACGTGGCTGCCGATCCTGAGCGGTATCGGCGCAGCTTCGGTACAGCTATCACCAGCGCCCGGAGGTCTTGTGCATGTGGCCATCGGCCTGCAGCATGCGCAGTCGAATGGCAGTGAAGCGGTGGTTTCGGCCAATGGTGAGATGCTCTGGCAATGCACGGTGGGTGCACCCGTGCTGCGCATGCCCGACCTGGTCCGGAACCACGTGAGCAACACCTGGGAAGTGCTCGTGCAGGATACCGCGCACCGCATCCACCTGATCAGCGCGACGGGCAAGTTGCTCTGGTCGCGTCAGCTCGAGGGCCCCTTGCTGGGCACGGTGCGTCAGGTGGATCGTTTCAAGAATGGCAAACTGCAGTTGCTCATGGGCACCGCCAAGCAGCTGCACCTGATCGACCGAAATGGCAAGGATGTGGGCGTGCCCTTCGTACTGCCGAGTGAGGCCACTGCGCCGCTTGCCGTGTTCGACTACGAGGGCACGCGCGAGTACCGTGTGCTTGTTCCCGTTGCCGATGGACGCGTGCTCAACGTCGATCTCGATTGGGCCTCCGTTCAGGGCTGGACGAACCCGCGCTTGGATGCTCGAGCCGTTGATGCCGTGCGTCATCTGCGCATCGCTGGCAAGGACCACTTGATGACCGTTGATGCCGAAGGCGCCGTTCGCCTGTTTGACCGCAAGGGCAACGCGCGAGAAGCGGTTGCGCTGCGCATGCCGCGTGTGAAAGCCGTGCTGGCTGTTGAGCCGGGGCAACAAGTGAAGGCCACGCGCGTGATCTGGATCAATCAGGACCTGGCAATGCATGCCGCGCGGTTGGGCGGTGATGGCGCTGAGGAAATGAGAGCGACCGACCTGAACAACGATGGCTGGCCCGATCTGCTGGTTGATGGCGCGGCTGTTCCGCCCCGTGCCAATGCCGCCATCAACGCCAATGGAGCACTGGCCTTCGCTGAACGCGACGCAGCAACCGGACTGGCATGGCGCTATTCGGCCAGCAACGGGAAAGCCCCGGCTGGCGAGGCTCAGCGGTGGGCTATGGGCGATCTGAACCTCGATGGCGCACGCGAGCTGGTGGGTTCCGATGGCGGCTCCGTGGTGATCGCGTACCGGCTTCCGGCCAGATAGCGTGCCTTGCCATTGCATAGGCACGTAGTTTTGGCCCGGCATTGCGGCGGCTTATCCCGCCAGGCCCCATGAAACGAGCCCTCCTTCGCACCGCACTCCGCAAGGAAGTGGTGGGCCTCGCCAGGGTCACGGTCATCATCCTCACCGCCTTCCTGCTCCTGCTCGAGTTCGGCTACCGCAGCGATGCGGCTACCGGCTTGCTCTTGGAGCAGCTTGCTTTTGGCTTGGTGGTGCTGGCTGCATTTGTCACGCTGGGAAGCCTGATGCGGGCGCGCCTTCGTGGCGAGCGCGTGCGCAAGGCGGAGCTGATGTGGTGGCTTGCAGCCATTGCGCTCATCGCAGGAAAGGCCTTTGACGCGGGCGACGCAACTGGGCTGGGCCGATCGCCGCTGCTCCTCTTCCTCTTGCTCTTCTGCTTCATCGAGCTCTCACGCCTGGAGATCGGTCGCAACAGCACCCTCTTCAATCCGGCGCTGCTCTTCGTCACCAGCTTCGTCATCATCATCGCTATTGGCGCTGCGCTGTTCCTGCTGCCCAATGCCACCACACGCCCCATCTCGCTGGTCGATGCCGTGTTCACCTCCACCTCTGCGGTATGCGTCACCGGCCTCAGCACAATCGATGTAGGCAAGGACCTCTCGCCGATGGGCCAATGGGTGCTGCTGCTCTTGATCCAGCTCGGCGGCTTGGGCGTGATGACCTTCACGAGCTTCTTCGCCTTCTTCTTCAAGGGCCGCACCTCGCTCGAGGAGCAGTTGCGCGTGCGCGACATTGCCAATACCACGCTCAGCGGTGCGCGCGCCTTTATCGTGCAGGTGATCGTGTTCACGTTGCTGGTTGAACTGGTTGGCGCAGTCTTGATCTATTGGCGCACGATGGGAGCGCCTTTCGAATCTACGGGCGATCGCATCTTCTTCTCGGTCTTCCATTCGGTGAGCGCGTTCAACAATGCGGGCTTCTCTACGGTGAGCGATGGGCTGTATGACCCGGCCTACCGCTTCAACTACGGACTCATGTGGGTGGTGGCGCTGCTGTTCATCTTCGGCGGCCTGGGCTTCGGAATCGTGTTCAACTTCAGCCGCTATGTGCGCGTTTGGCTCTTCGAGCGTTTCCGCAGGCTCTTCACGGGCATTCCTTGCCGCCGCTACCCGCGGGTGGTCAACCTCAGCACGCGGCTGGTACTGCTCTCCACGGCCTTCCTCATCCTCACCGGAACCCTGGCCATCCTCGTGTTCGAGTGGAATCATGGCTTGGCCGAGCATGGAAGCCTTTGGGGGCGCATCAGCACGGCATTCTTCACGGGCGTAACGCCGCGCACGGCCGGCTTCAACGTGATGCACACGGGGTCGCTCACCGTGCCAGCGCTCATGGTGATCCTGCTGCTCATGTACGTGGGCGCTTCTCCGGGCAGCACGGGCGGCGGTGTGAAGACCACCACCTTCGGCGTGGCCACGCTCAACATCTTCGCCACGGCGCGTGGCCGACGGCGCATCGAGTTCTTCGGCCGTGAGATCAGCAATTTGAGCACGCGCCGGGCCTTCGCCGCCATCGTGCTCTCGCTCATCTTCCTTGGCCTTTCCATCAGCGTGGTGGCCTCGCTCGAAGGAGACCTTGGCCTGATGCCCGTGGCCTTTGAGTGCTTCAGCGCATTCAGCACCGTGGGGCTCAGCATGGGCATCACCACCGAGCTGGGCGAAGCCGCGCGCCTGGCCCTGGTTGTTGTCATGTTCGTAGGCCGCGTGAGCGCGCTCACTCTCCTGGTAGGGGTGCTGCGCCAGGTGCAAGTGAGCAAGTACCGTTACCCCAAGGAGGACATCCTCATCAACTGAACCGCCATGAAGATCGCAGTATTCGGCCTCGGCAATTTCGGCAAGCACCTCGCCATCAAGCTCACCGGCATGGGCCATGAGGTAATCGCCATCGACCACGACATGGACAAGGTGGATGCGATCAAGGCAGAGGTGAGCTACGCCGTTTGCTTGGAGAGCAATGATCCCCAAGCTATGAGCTCGTTGCCGCTGAACGACGTGGATGCCGCAGTGGTCGCCATCGGCGAGAACGAGGGCGCCAACATCATGACCACCGCGCTGCTCGTGAACCTGAAGGTGAAGCGCGTGATCAGCCGAGCGATCAACCCATTGCACGAGATGGTGCTGAACTCGATGGGCGTTACGGACATCGTTCACCCGGAAGAGAAGGCCGCTGAGGGCCTTGCGCGCAAATTGAACCTGCGCCGATTGGTGGATCAATTCGAGCTGCCCGGCGGATTCATCATCGCGGAGATCGTGGTGCCCGACAAGTTCGTGGGCAAGACGCTGAACCAGATCGAGGAACTGCGCCAGCGCCAACTCGGCCTGGTTACCGTGCTGCGCAAGGAGAGCGAGAAGAGCTTCCTGGGCCGTCGCGCCATCAAGCTGGGCGCGCTGGGCGTCATGGATCCCGACTTCGTGCCGGAGAAGGGCGACATCCTCGTGCTCTTCGGCACCAAGGAGGAAGTGACGCGCTTCACGGGCGAGAATGATTGAGCGCGTCCGGCCGACGTCCCGTCGGCCGCAAGCTGAGTTGCTTGAGCTTCCTTCTCGATACGCCTCCAATCCCGTCGGCCGCTTTGCGATAGAAAGGTGACTACTTTGCACGACATCACCTCCCCCGCCGACATCGATCGCTTGGTTCGTGCCTTCTACACGCGCGTGCGTCCCGATGCGGTGATCGGCCACTTCTTCACCGAGCTCGATTGGGACCACCACATCCCGCGCATCGTCTCGTTCTGGTGCATGGTGCTGCTCGGCGATCGCAGCTACCAGGGCGACCCCATGACGGCGCACATCCTCCTATCGCGGAAACAGCCCATGCAGGCCGCGCATTTTGCTCAATGGCTCATGCATTGGGAGGCCACGGTCGATGACCTCTTCGCAGGAGCGAAGGCCGATGAGGCCAAGCAGCGCGCACGCACCATCGCAGCGGTGATGGAGCACAAGGTGAAAGGCGCTTAGCGCTTCGGCTTGAGCGGCTTTGTCCGCAGCCTGTTGCTTAGCAGCACTACCTCAGAAGGCGCCAATCCGGACGCAATCAGGGTCACCTTTTGGCGTTGCCGGCATTAACGGATGAAACGCCCCGCTCATGAAACTCCTGCAACTCTTCGCATTCCTGCTGTTGTTCGCCGCATGCAACAGCCACGATCCAAGTGCTTCGGTTGAGAGCGATGACATCCACACCGATACCGAACTCGGCACGGAACAAGGCACCAGCCCCGTTGATCAATCGGAACTCATGCTGGACCCGGCCGCCATGGGTGGAAGGGACTTCACCATGCGCATGGGCAGGGGCTATCGCGGCATCGACGATTCGATCTGGTGCGCCTTGCGCAAGGATCCACGGGCTCGCACCAAGGGATTGGATGCCGCGAAGAACCACCGCCTCGTGGGCGAAAAGGGCGAGGTGATCCTGATCCCGGCCAACAGTTTGGAGCAATTGGATGGTCGGCCGGTGAGAGGTCCAATTGATGTGCGGTGGGCTTTTGCTGAAGGCCCCATGGACTTCGTGGTGATGCGGGCGCCCACGGTGAGCGATAACACCCTGCTCGGCAGTGGCGGGTCCTTCTTCTTGGAAGCCATGCATGAAGGCGAGCCGTTGCGGATCAAGCCGGGTCGCGATTGGGTGGTGCGCATGCCAACGGAGCCATCGCCTCTATTTCCAGAAGCAGCCATGCGCATCTTCAGCGGGGTTCGTGGGTCAAGTGGCGATGTGGAATGGACACTGGAGCCGCAGGAGCGGATCGAGATGCAGCCGCTCACCTTCTCGTACTACGGCATAGCGCAGAAGGATCTTCCCGGACGTGCCTGGTTCGCGCGCATCGATTCGCTTGCGCGGCTCTATCCAGAGCGGAACAACACGGTGGTCGCACCATCGCCCGAATTGGCCATGGGCCGCGACAAAGCGCGCATCGCCCGCATGGCGCTCGCCTTCTACGACGACCCGCGCTACGAGGGCACCTACGTCTGCAGCCTGCCGTTCATGGAGCGGTTAGCCCTGTTGGCGAAGGGCATCTTCGCGCATGCGCGCACCGGCGGCACCACGCATTGGATCGATGAGCGCGGCGCAAATGACCACATCATCGCGGCGCTGGAGGTCTATGCCGCACACGCCGATGGGCCTTTGCACATCGCGGACTCCATCGTGCGCCAGCGCATCGATCGCGCCGATGCCATCATCGGCACAACGCCCGGCTCATCGGGACTGCGTATCAAAGAGCTGCGCGAGGCGCATGTGAAGTACGCCGAGCAGCACCTCGGTTTGCCCATTGTGATCAACGACCGTGGCGTGGACCTCGATAGCGCCGATGCCTTCGACCGTCTCATGGCGCGCGGGCTGACGATGCGCGAAGCCGATGCCTTGCTCGATGAGCATGCTGCCCGCAATTCCTCCATCGGCGGTGTTCGGCCCGATGATGACCTGATGGCCGATGGCGCGGAAACGCAGCGCCTCAGGAATGGCCGTCTCGCCGTGGTGCGCAAGCGTGCCGTGAACACCGTTCGCTTCAGCACATTCGGCTACATCAATTGCGACCGCTTCCTCCGCAAGGATGTGAGCACCTATGTGGACCTGATCGTGACCTTGGGCGGCGACGAGCTCAACGATGAGGACGTGCAGTTGCTCATCCCCAGCGTGAATGGCTGCATCCGCCTGCAACGTGATTCGCGTTTGCGCGCCTACCGGCTGCCTCCGCAGTTCTATGGCCTTCCGATCGGCCTTGTGGCGCATGCGCTCGTGGTTGGCGAGCGCGATGGCCGCACCCATTACGACCTTCAGCACCTCAATGTGAGCCGCAGCATGTCGTTCCGCTTGGAACCGAAAGCAGGCACCATGGACGAACTGGCGCGGCGCGTGGGCGCACTCGGTGTCGGAGCTTAGCGCTTCGGCTTCTTCAGCCACACGCGCTGGCCGGCGCTCAGCTTCGCATCCATAGCCAGGCCGTTGTACTTCGCCAAGCGGTCCAGCTTCACGCCGTATTTCTGGCTCACGCCCCAAAGGCTCTCGCCTTCGAGGGCAACGTGCGTCTCGGCATCCTTCGCTTTGCTGCGCTTGGGTTGTATGAAGATGATCTGGCCTTCGCTCAGCGCCGCCTCCTTGTCCATGTCGTTCCAGCGCGCCAGCATGCCGTGGGTCATCTCCAATTCACTGGCCAGCTTCCGGAAAGTGTCGCCCTGCTTGGCGCGCACGAACTTGATGCGGCCCTCGAACAGCTCGATGCTGCGGCCCTGCGTGATGGTGATGGTCTCGCCGCTGGTGCTCGGCCTGCGCCCTTTGCGTTCGTTTGCAGGCTTGTTTGTACGGTCCGTTTTCACAGGCTCTTTGTGCGCGGGCTTGTACACCACATCAACGCCCTTGTCGAGCTGATGCAATTCGTAGCGCTCGATCAGGTTGATCAGCTTCTGCGGGTAACTCGGGTCGGTGGCGTAGCCGGCTTCCTTCAGCCCCCGCGCCCAGCCCTTGTAGTCGGTGGGCTTCAGTTCGAAGAGCTTAGCATAACGCGGCCGCCTCAGGAATTTGCTGTGGTCCTCGTAGCTGTCGGCCGCATCGCGGTACTTGCGGAAGCAGTCGTTCTTCTGGTCGTCGTCGTGGTAGCTCTTGCCGCCGGTCCAATCGGGCGTGCATTTGATCCCGAAGTGGTTGTTGGCCGTGCGCGCCAGCTCGCTGTTGCCGTTGCCGCTTTCGAGAAGGCCCTGTGCCAAGGTCACGCTCGCGGGTATGCCGTGCTCGCCCATCTTCTTCACGGCCACGCCCTTCCATTGCGCGATGTACTCCTCGGCGGTGAAGCGCTTCTGGGCTGCTGCTCCTTGCACGGCCATGGCCAGCGCGGCGGCGGCTAGAAATCGGGTTATCCACATATCAACAGCACGGGCCATGGGCGAAGGGCGTTCTCCGGGAAGCAGCGAAACTAGCGGGGCTCCAAGGGCTTATTCACGATCCATCCACAGAGCCATCCACCGGCCCGTGTGGATAGAACGCAGGCTCTGCCGCCTTGCTTGCACGTGCTGCTCCACCTTTGCGCAGCCATTGAACCAATAGCCCCCACGGTTGTTAAGGCAAAATCATGGACCGCGACGGCACCGCCCCCAAGCCAGACGACGACCGCTTCAGCCGCTTGGGCCTGGGGCCGGGGGACTATTACTTCTCGCCAGAGGGCTACCTGGTGTTCACCGAGCAATACCACCGCAAGCGCGGCTACTGCTGCGGCAACCGGTGCAGGCATTGCCCTTTCGGGCATGAGGCGGTGAAGAAGGTGAGGGGTTAGGCAGCGTTCCGGAGCGCCCGGCTATCTTCACATCACCATGCGGGGATTCGGACTCCTTGTTTCGTTCTTTTTAGCCACTGCGGCCATTGCGCAGAACTGGGCCTTGCTCAACCCCGCGTACCGCAACAACTACAGCAACGACGGCACTGATACCATCCGTCACCAGATCCGCGTGATGGATGTGGATACGCTGGGTGTGGACAGTTTCAGGTTTGAGTTGAATAAAGTGGCAGTGGTGTGCGATGAATGCCCAGCGATCGGCAACACCTGCGCCGGCTGCTTCGTCCGCGTGAACCAACCGCAGTTCTTGGGCTTCGAGTGCGTGCGGTTGGGAGCCGACTGGCACTTCTTCGGCACGGACACCTTCATGATTCGAGGCGATGCCACCCTCGGTACTACTTGGGTGTTTGACGAGACTAACGGAATCATGGCCACGGTCGATGATGAATGGGAGGAATACCTGTTCGGTTCGCTGGACACCTTGCGAAGGATCGTGCTGAGCAGCCAAGACACGATTGTGCTGAGCCGATCATTCGGGATCAGGCGATTCGCGCGCGGAACGGATGCGGTTGATCTGATCGGCGTGGAAGGCGCAGGAGTTGGTCGTGTTTACCCGGACCCGTTGGCGTACTTCGATTATCAGGTTGGGGATGAGTTGACGTACAGAAAATCTTCCGTTTATCAAGTGGAGCCCTTCCCGCCGGTCTTTGCCTCCTATTACCACTATTGGAAGGTCCGCATCACAGATCGATACGATCTGCCTGGTGTAGTTTCATATAGCACGTCGGTCGCTAGCACGTACACGGTGCCCGACAATGACCCCGGAAATGTTTGCGATTGGCCGATGCCATTGGATGCCTGGGTTTTCGATGCTGCTGGGGTTCTTGCAAGCCACGAGTTGATCGATGCCTATCCCGGTCATGTCTTGGACGAGTCGATTTGCTATTCAAGCAGCGATGGTAGTTCGGAGCGATACATCGCTGAGCATGGACTGACTCCCGATGGTCGTTCCATTATGCGCGCTCGAACGTTGGGTATTGCTCAAGGTGGTCCCAGTGCTGGTTTCCGGATCTCGCAACCCGTGGCTCCGGATCTTTACCCCATCTCGCCTGTGAGGATCAACGCGAACTTCGAGGAGGGGGTCGGTCTGCGATTGTCGGAATCTGTTGTGTTGGGTGCAATCATCAGATTGCAAGTTGAGCTGGTCGGCGCAATCCTAAATGCTGACACCGTGATAAGCCCTCCGTCTATCACTTGGCACGTTGGAACAATTGAGCATGCGCGCACCGACTTCCAGATATTCCCAAACCCCGCGACCGACAGGATAGTGCTGCAACAGGCGCCTATCGGGGCTGGCGCACGCATCCACGACCTCGAAGGTCGTCTCTCACTTACCCAGCGCATTACTTCGCCGAACGAGACCATCGACGTGCAACAGCTCGCGCCGGGCATATACCTGTTCTCGATTGATGGCATGCTCCCGCAGCGTTTGGTGATCGCCCGCTAGCCCGATCTTCGCGGCCATGCCCACCGCAACCGCTTCCGATCTCCAAGCCTTCCAGCAAATCATCCGAGAAGGCATCCCCGATGTGCTTCCGTCTGCGCGCGCACTGGATGCCAGCGTGAGCCACGCGCCCAAGCGCAAGGACATCCTCACCGCCGAGGAGAAGAAGCTCGCTTTGCGCAACGCCCTGCGCTATTTCCACCCGAAGCACCACGCCGCGCTGGCGCCCGAGTTCGCGCAGGAGCTGAAGGAGCACGGCCGCATCTACATGCACCGCTTGCGTCCGGAGCATGCCATGCACGCACGGCCCATCGATCATTATCCCGCGAAGAGCAAGCAGGCAGCGGCCATCATGCTCATGATCCAGAACAACCTGGATCCTGCGGTGGCGCAGCATCCGCACGAGCTGATCACCTACGGCGGCAACGGCGCGGTGTTCCAGAATTGGGCACAGTACCGCTTGGTTATGCAGTACCTGAGCGAGATGACCGACGAGCAGACGCTGGTGATGTACAGCGGCCATCCGCTCGGCCTTTTTCCCAGTCATGCCGATGCCCCGCGCGTGGTGGTGACCAACGGGATGATGATCCCCAATTACAGCAAGCCCGATGACTGGGAGAAGTTCAACGCGCTCGGTGTAACGCAGTACGGACAGATGACCGCTGGCAGCTACATGTACATCGGGCCGCAGGGCATCGTGCATGGCACCACGATCACAGTGCTGAATGCCTGCCGCATGATCAAGTCGTCGCCGGGCACCAAGGGCAAGCTCTTCGTTACAGCAGGCTTAGGCGGCATGAGCGGCGCGCAGCCCAAGGCGGGCAACATCGCAGGTGTGGTTACCATTTGTGCCGAAGTGAATGCCACCGCTGCGCACAAGCGTCACAGCCAAGGCTGGGTGGATGAGGTGATCACCGATGTGGATGCGTGCATCGACGCCGCGCTGGCCTGGCAGCAGAAGGGTGAAGCGCACAGCATCGCCTACCTCGGCAACATCGTGGACCTGTGGGAGCGTCTCGCCGCGCGCATGATCAAGGTGGATCTAGGCAGCGATCAAACGAGTTTGCACAACCCGTGGGCGGGCGGTTACTACCCTGTTGGCCTCAGCTACGAGGAGAGCAACGCGCTGATGGTGCAGGACCCCGACGCCTTCAAGCAGCGCGTGCAGGAGACGCTTCGTCGCCACGTTACTGCGGTGAACACGCTTGCCGAGAACGGCATGTACTTCTTCGACTATGGCAATGCGTTCCTGCTGGAGGCGAAACGCGCTGGTGCCGACATCGCTCCTCGCCCTGTCAGTCCGAGCGGAGCCGAGGACAAGGGCGAGTTCCGCTACCCTAGCTATGTGGAGGACATCATGGGGCCGATGTGCTTCGATCATGGTTTCGGTCCGTTCCGGTGGGTATGCACCAGCGGCGATGCCAAGGACCTGGCCACCAGCGACCGCATCGCCGGTGATGTGCTCGAAGCCATGCTGACCCCGGGTCAAGCCCGGGGTGACGATCAATCGAAGATCGGCCAGCAGATCGCCGACAACCTGCACTGGATCCGCAGCGCGCAAGAGAACAAGCTCGTGGTGGGCAGTCAGGCGCGCATCCTCTACGCCGATAGTGAGGGCCGCATCCGCATCGCGCAGGCTTTCAACGAGGCGATCAAGAAGGGCGAGATCAGCGCGCCCATCGTGCTGGGCCGCGATCACCACGACGTGAGCGGCACCGACAGTCCCTATCGCGAGACCAGCAACATCCGCGATGGCTCACGCTTCACCGCCGACATGGCCGTTCAGAATTTCGTGGGCGATGCCTTCCGCGGCGCCACCTGGATCAGCCTGCACAACGGCGGCGGCGTGGGCTGGGGCGAAGTGATCAACGGTGGCTTCGGCATGGTGCTCGACGGCAGCGCCGACAGCGACCGCCGTCTCAAGAGCATGCTGCACTGGGACGTGAACAACGGCATCGCACGCCGCGCCTGGGCCCGCAACCCCAACGCGGTGTGGAGCATCGAGCAGGAGATGAATCGCACGCCATTGCTGAAAGTGACCTTGCCGAACGAGGCGGATGATGCGTTGGTGGCCAAGGCCTTGGGTTGAGCAGGCGTGTTTTTCTCGACTTTCGCCCAACCTCCGGCGTCCTGCTCCCGTGTATGGGAACGAACACAACCAACTCCCCAGTCATGAAGACACTTCTTCGCTCTTGCTCTCTCGCCTTCGCCGCTGCTTTCGGCATGGCGGCAATGGCCCAACAGCAATACTCCGTTGTCGTTGGTGGCTATGTTTCAGGCTGCACGCCGAATTCGTATGTGAACATCGTGACCCTTCCGGGCACCATGCCCAGCTACGACATCGACGTGCCGGTGCTGCCCCCTTCGTGCTCATTCAGCGTAGTTCTACCCCTAGCAACAACTGGTGGCGGCTTTGCCATTACCACGGCTTGCCTTGGCGCTTTGCAAACGCAAACCGTGCAGTACCAAATTGATCCGCTCAGTGGCGACAGCGCCATGGTATCGGTGATCTTCAACTGCGGCGCCAACACGAACGATTGCCTCGGCATTCCCGGCGGAAGCGCCTTGCCCGGTACGGCGTGCAACACTTTCCTCGGTGTTGCCGGAACCTGGAGCGCGAGCTGCGTGTGCGTGGCGAATAGCAGCAGCCTCGATTGCGAAGGCGTGGCCAACGGACCTGCACAACCCGGCACGCCATGCAGCACGCCTGCTGGCCTCACGGGCATCTGGAGCGCGAACTGCATTTGCGATACCGACACCATGGGTGGCGCTTACGACTGCCTCGGGCAATTGAACGGCCCCAATATTCCCGGCACGCCATGCTGGGTGCTCGGCACCAACTTCATCGGCCTGTGGGATGCCAACTGCGCATGCGTGGACAGCACGAACACCGGCGGCGGATGCAGTGCCTCGTTCTGGGCCATGCAAGCCATGGAGTTCGATAGCCTCAACAATCCGAATGGCGGCGGAAGCCCGATTCCTTACGAAGTGTGGGTTTGGAACCTGAGCAGCGGCACAGGCCCCATGACCTACTTCTGGGACTTCGGCGATGGCAGTACCAGCAACGTCGCGTACCCCTCGCACACCTACAGCGGCAACGGGCCCTACCTGCTCTGCCTCACCATTGCCGATGCGAGCGGATGCACAAGCGTCTCTTGCGACAGCATCACCATGGATGGCAACGGTATCCTCCAAGGCATGGTGCTCGAAGAGGACGCCGTGGCCAGCGCTGCCCGTCAGGATGGCTTCACCATCAACGTGCAGAACCCATTGACCATGGCCGTGAGCGAGGCATCAACGCTCAGCAACGCGGCCCTTTGGCCCAACCCGACCACCGGCGAACTCAATCTCGCGCTCGTCTCGCTCTCCAACGGAGCCATTGACATCGCCATCCACGATGTGAGCGGACGCGTGGTGCTGAGCGAGCGTCGTACGGTTGCCACGGGCCGCAATCAGCACAGCTTCAATGCCGATGCTCTGCCAGCAGGCATGTACACCTTGCGCGCCATGGATCAGAAGGGCAAGGCCATCAGCCTGCGCTTCGTGAAATCGAACTAGGCCGAATTCAACCTCAATGAAGCCCCCGTCAGCCCAGTGCTGGCGGGGGCTTCGTTCGTTCAGGATCCCGAACTTTTTTGTCAACTTCACCCAACCTTGCGAAAGGGTTCTTCGTGTTTGCTATTGAAAACCTTCAGCAAGACCTCACCAACGCCTGAACCATCCATGATCACACAACGAAACCTCCTGCTTGCCCTGGGCCTCGTGCTTTCAGGAGCCACCGCTGCGCAACAACAGTACTTCCTCAACATATCGGGCCATCACACGCCATGTGATGCGGCTGTCCAGTCGAGTTTTGTGCATCTTGTCTCGCTGCCAGGGACGATCCCCGACTATGACATCGAGGTGCCCATCAATACGAACTGCTATTACACCGTGACACTGGAACTGAATTCGCTCCAGTACGGATTCGTGATCACATCTGGCTGTGCGTCGATCATTACCACGGCGATCACGGACAGCCTCATCACTCCGCCGCCGATGGGCACTGTACTGCCCGTGGTTGTGGACTTCAATTGCAGCAATCAGCAGATCGATTGCCTCGGGGTTCCCGGTGGCCCGGCTGTTCAGGGCACGCCATGCACCACTTTCTTGAATGAGCCTGGCGTTTTCGACGCGAATTGCGCTTGCATCCCGTTCTCTTCGGCTTGCACTGCCTGTTTCACGGTCGTGCAGGACACAACGGGGAATGGACCCACGCCATTTGTTGCCAACCTCTTCAGCTGCAGCGGCAGTGTTGGTGGCGACTACACTTTGAATTGGGACGCATTCAGTGTCGGTAACGCTACCGGAGAAAGCGCTCAGTTCACTTTCCCAGGGCCGGGCGCCTATGAGGTTTGCCTTTGGATGGTTGGCAATACGAACAACTGCACGAGCACTTTCTGTGACTCGGTCTTTGTGGACGCGAATGGCAACATCTCGACAGGCCAGATCCCCGTGTTTGATTGCCTCCAGATCCCTAACGGCCCCAACATGCCCGGAACGCCATGTGTGAACCCGGCGACCGGTGAATTCGGCACGTGGAGTGCGGACTGCATCTGCGTGCCCGATACGAACACTACGGGTTGCCAAGCCGGCTTCTGGGTCATCCAGGCCTACGAGCCCGACAGCCTCAACCCGGGCAGCGCCACGCCCATCCCCTACGAGCTCTGGGTTTGGAACCTGAGCACCGGCACCAGCCCCTTCCAGTTCGAGTGGGATTTCGGCGATGGCACCAGCAGCTTCGACCCTTACCCCACGCACGAGTACGGTGCTAGCGGCCCGTACAATCTCTGCCTCACCTTGAGCGATGCCGCGAGCTGCACGAGCGTCTATTGCGATGAAGTCAGCATTGATGGCGATGGTTTCTATGAGGGCATGGCGCCAGAGAACGAGGTGCGCAACGGATTCACCATCCACGTGATCAACCAACTGCCCGCTGCCGTGCCCGAACAGCGTTTCGACGATTCGCGTGTATGGCCCAACCCCGTGACCGACGCGTTGAATCTGAGCTTCCGCAGCACCGTGAGCGGCAATGTGCCTGTGAGCATCATCGATCTCAATGGCCGCATGATCCGTCAAGAGAGCCTTGCCTTCGTGCGCGGCGGTAACAGCATCAGCCTGAATGCCGCCGACCTGCCCGCTGGGCTTTACCTGCTGCGTGTCGGCAACGATACCAACACCATGAACATCCGCTTCGTGAAACAGTGAAGCGCTCCCTTGCAGCTGAAGGGCACCTGCTGTAAGGCGGGTGC
>JBATND010000017.1:0-20205 GCA_049290175.1 Flavobacteriales bacterium
ACGCTACAGGCACGCTGTAGCAAAGGCAGTGCGCTATTCATGGGTGTGATCTCCATCGTGCAGGAATTCATCTTCTCCCAGATCCTCGCAGCACCACAGGCGCGGGCGTTCGCGGCCGGGCTTGCGGGCAGGTGCGCCATCGGCCTTGGCTTGCATCATGGCGCGGATGATGCGGTCGCGCTCGGTGGCGATCCATGCGCGCTGCTCGCGGTCCTTCGCTTCGTCGTAGTAGCGCGCGCCATCCACCCAAGTGGTCAGTGCGCGCGCGTCGATGCTCATGGGATCAGCGCTCCAGAGCACGAGATCCGCGTCGATGCCCGGCTGCACGCTGCCGATGCGATGATCGAGTCCCAGCATGCGCGCGGGGTTCAGTGTCACCATCTTCCATGCTTCCTCGGCGCTCACGCCGCCGTACTTCACGGCTTTCGCCGCTTCCTGGTTGAGGCGACGGCTCATCTCGGCATCGTCGCTGTTGATGCCGGTGTGTACGCCGTTGCGGTGCATGAGCGCGGCGTTGTACGGGATTGCATCGTTCACCTCGAACTTGTAGGCCCACCAATCGCTGAAGGTGCTGCCGCTTGCGCCGTGCTTCTTCATTGCCTGCGCCACCTTGTAGCCTTCGAGGATGTGCGTGAAGGTGTTCACCTTGAAGCGCATGCTATCGGCCACATGCATGAGCATGGCGATCTCGCTCTGCACATAACTGTGGCAGCTGATGTCGCGCTCGCCGCGCAGGATCTCAGCAAGCGCCTCCATGCGCAGGTCGCGGCGCGGCGCGGCTTTGCCGTCTCGATCCTTGGGCTTCGTGGTGTTCCAGCGATCAAGCTCTTGCTGATAGGCGCGCGCCTGGTGGAAGGCATCGTAGAAGGATTGCTCAACACCCATGCGTGTTTGCGGGAAGCGCGAGCTCGGCCCCCAGTTGCTCTGCTTCACGTTCTCGCCCAACGCGAACTTGATCCGAGGCCGCGAGCCTTTCAGCAAGAGGCTATCGGCACTGTGGCCCCAGCGCAATTTGATCACCGCGCTCTGGCCGCCCATCACGTTGGCGCTGCCATGCAATTGCTGCACGGTGGTAACGCCGCCCGCGAGGTTGCGGTAGAGGTTCACATCGTCGGGATTCACCACGTCGCCGATGCGCACTTCGCTGGAGATGTGGTGCGAGCCCTCGTTCACGCCGCGCGAGATCGCGATGTGCGAGTGCTCATCGACGATTCCGCAGGTGAGGTGCTTGCCCTTGCCGTCCACTTCGGTGACAGTGGGCTTGTTCTTTCCGGAGAAGAGCGCGAGCGCATCGAGCTTCTCACCCACAGCCTTCACCTTGCCTTCATGGATGAGCACATCGGCGTTGCGCAGGATGCCCTTCGAGGTATTCGTCCACACCGTTGCGTTGCGGATCACGATGGTCTCGGCCTTCGGGGCCTCCTTCCAGCCATAACCCACAAGCGGGTAGGTGATCGCACCGAACGATTGAGTCTTTGCTGTTGCCGTGTCCGTCTTCGCGAGCGGAGCGACGCGATCTTGCTGCTCCTTGTTCGGCGTCGCTTTGGCACCTTCCGCCTTCCGCACCGCACTCCACGCGAACCACGCACCACCCGGCCTCTGGCCTTGTCCATCCCACACGCCACCACCACCATGGACGCTACCGTTCAAGCGGATGATCTCATCGACCTTGCCTTTCGGCGCGAAGCTGAGGCTCACCACCGTGCCCGTGAGTTCCATGCGCGCCTTCACCTTCAGGCTGTCGGCTTCATCCGGACGACGAACTGTTGCCTCGTGCTTGCCCGGCTCGCCGCTCACCTCAAGCAGCCAGATCGCATCGCTGAGGTTGAGGTCGTAGCTGCCAGCGAGTCGAGGTTTGTTCGGATCATCGTCCCGCTGTCCAGCGGGAACGAAGCGCTTGCCTTCCACCCAGGTCTCATGGATCGTATTCTTCTCGTGCAGCAGATGCTGAGATGTGATGATGAAGCTCGCGCGCATGCCGGGCCGAAGCGCTCCGTAGCGGTCCTCTATTCCGAAGAGACGCGCAGGTTCCGAAGTCACCTTCTCAATCGCCTTCGCGCTGTCGAGCCCGCTGGCCACCAGCTTGCGCAGGTCCTTCCACACATCCTTCAGCTCCTTGCGGCCGTGCGTGGTGAGCGCGAACGCGATGCCCGCGCTGTCGAGCAAATAGGCGTTGCGCATAGCCAGCTCCCAATGCTTCAAGCGCGCGTAGCTCACCTCCAAGGCGTCGTATGGATCCTCCACATCGAAAGCCTCAGGCTGCGCGAAGGGCACGATCAGCGGCATGCCAGCCGCCTTGATCTCCGCCAAGCGCGCGTATTCATCGCCGCCGCTCTTCACGATGCCGGTAATCTGGAACTCGCGCAGAAGCTTCGACCAGCGCAGCACATCATTACGGTCGCTGGCTTCGCACACCATACGACCGGCCATCTGATTGCTGAGCGCGTTCAGCACGGCATCGGTCTCTTTCTTCTGCGGAAGCGAGGCGTACCAGCGCGCATCGAACAGGGCTTGCCGGAGCAGTGCGATGCTGCCCATGAGCGAGCTGGGGTAATTGTCTGGCGAGCTGCCCTTGCGGAAGCTGAAGTGCGCGGCGGCATCGGCCTGAACGACGCTCTTCACGGGCGGCTCATCATTGAGCGCGATGGCCGCCGATGTGCCGCGTGCGATGCCGTCCATGCGGTGCGCGATGGCCAATGCGAAGCCTTGCTCGCGCAGCTTCGATGCCTTCTCCGCATCGGCCTTGTAGAGCTCGTGCGCGCTGGCATCGGCGCGGAGCGCAGCGTTCCAATGGCGCGCGGCCTTGTTCTCGGCCTTGCGCTCCTCTGGCGTGCTCGATGGCAATCCCAAGTCGCTGTAAGGCTCAATGAGCGCGGGCCAGATGTGCAGGCCATTGAGGTCGCGCACCACGGCATTAGGCGGCACCGTCACCTTATCACCAGCGGCCACCACTTCTCCATCGCGGATCAACAAGGTGGCCTTCTTGATCACCGTGCGCGCATCGGTGTGAAGCGTTGCGTTGGTGAATGCGATGATCGAAGGCGCTGCATCGCGCACGTGCGATGGCGGCGGGGTGCTCTGCGCAGCGGCTATCAGCGGCGCGAGGAAGAGCGTGAGGAGAAGGTTGCGCATGTGTCTCATCCCGCGTGAGCGGGGCGGGCCGGGCGAATGTAGAGGCTGGGGTTCAGGCGATCAACTCTGTTGCACCACCCGTCCCACCAACCACTGCACGATGCCCTCAACGTCGAGCTTGCCCGTGGCAACCTGTATCACCAGGTCGTACTTGTCGTCTTCGGTGGCCTCTAACCGTAAACCTCCATCGCCAAGCAAAAGCTCCATCAGCACATAGGCGGTGCGTTTATTCCCATCCACCCATGGATGGCGAATGATGACGGCCTCAAGCAAAGCGGCTGCCTTGGCCACCGTAGTTGGGTGCAAATCTTCACCGTCGAAGGTCTGGTAGGCCCTGGCGAGCGCGGCATCAAGCCCGTCAGCATCACGGAGGCCCGTAGCGCCACCAAATGCCTCTATCAGAAGGTCGTGTGCTCGGCTCGCACGCGCGGCGTTGATCATCACGCGAGGCGCTGCATCAAGCCACGGTTCTCGTCAAGGATCCGCTTCACGCGCGCATCGAACTCCGCGTCTCGGAGTATCTGCTGTACCTCACTCAGAATCGCGACGAAACGCTCCAGCTTGTCATCGGGGATCGCGTCAACGGCTTGATGCGCCTTGTCTCGGAGTTCCTTGGTGCTCATGGCTTTCAAATGTAGGTCTATCGCGCGCCCGCCGGAGGTGAGCCCGCCCCGATGTGCTTCTCCAGCCAACCGAAAACCGTGTCGTGCCATTGCTTCGAGTTCTGCGGCTTCAGCACCCAGTGGTTCTCGTCGGGGAAGCGCAGGTACTTCGATTCGATGCCCTTGCTCTGGCACGCGGTGAAACTGCCGATGCCCTGCTCCAGCGGCACGCGGAAATCCTTGTCGCCGTGGATAACCAGCATGGGTGCGCGCCAGGTTGCGGTGTGCATCATGGGATTGAACTCATCGTAGGCTTTCGGATTCGCGAACACGCTGCCTCCGTTCTCCCAATCGGTGAACCACAGTTCCTCGGTGGCATAGCCCATCATGCGCGTATCGAAGATGCCGCAGTGCGAAACGAGGCACTTGAAGGCATCGGGCCAGTTGCCGGCGATCCAGTTCACCATGTAGCCGCCGTACGACGCGCCCAAGGCCGCAGCGCGCGCGCCATCGAGGAAGGCGTAGTTGCTCAGCGCATGCGCCCAACCTTTCTGCAGATCCTCCAACGGACGATCGCCCCAATGCTGATTGATCGCGTCGGTGAAGGCCTGGCCGTAGCCGGTGCTTCCGTGAAAGTCGATCATCACCACCGCATAACCAGCGCCCGCGTATGTCTGCGGGTTCCAGCGGTAACTCCAACCATCGCCGAAGCTGCCCTGCGGGCCGCCGTGGATGAGGAAGGCCACGGGGTACTTCTTCCCTTCCTGGTAGTTCGCGGGCTTCAGCACATAGCCATGCACCGTTTCATCGTTCCAGCCCTTGAAGCTGAATTGCTCGAAGGCGCCGAGCACGCGCTCCTCCAGCACCGCATTGAATTGCGTGAGCGGCGTGGCGCCATCGTCGATGAACATTGCCTTCGGTTTCGAGAGATAGAGCTGCGAAGGCCCGTGCAAGCCGCTGCGCATGAACACGAAGCCCTTGGCCGTTTCAACGAAGGCATCCATGTGGCCCGCCTTGCTGATGGCTGTGGCCTTGCCGGTCTTGATGTCGATGCGGAAGAGCTTGTGCTTGCCAACGTCATCGGCAGTGACGAGCAGGCTCTTGCCATCGCGGCTCCACTTCATGTCCGAGACGCTGCGGTCCCAATCGCTGGCGATCACGCTCACCTTGCCCGTTGCGATGTCGCGCAGGCGCAGCTCGAAACGATCGGCTTCGTAGCCCGCGCGTTTCATAGCCTTGTAAGCGAGCGTCTTGCCGTCGGGCGAAACCACTGGCGCGGCATCCCACGCCTCGTTGTACGAAGTGAGGTTGCGCGCTTCGCCACCCGTTACTGGCACGCTGTAGATATCGAAGTTGGTGCTCCACGGCTCACGCTTACCGGCCAGGCGGATGGCATAGAAAACGGTGCGACCATCGGCGCTGAAGCAGAAATCCTCGTTGCCGCCGAAGGGCTTGGAGGGCACATCGCCATCGAGGCCGTCGGTGAGGGCTACGGGCGGTGCGTCGGGCTTGGTGAGGTCGATGTGGAAGAGGTGATTGCGCGTGCCATCCTTCCAGGTGTCCCAGTGGCGGAGGAAGATCTTGTCGTGGATACTGCCCGAGCCTTTCACGGCCTTGCGTTCGTCCATGCGCTTCACCGTGCATGCGATCTCATCGCCTTGACAATCGGGGAACACCGCAATCGCAACCACCACCCCCTTGCCATCGGACGCCACACGGTAGTCCTCCACATCCAGATCGAGCTTGGTGATCTGCACCGGGTTAGCGCCATTCGCATCGGCCTTCCACACTTGGTTGCTTCCGCTTCGCGACGACATGAAATAGAAGCCGCTTCCATCTTCTGCCCATTGCGCAACGCTGGCGCCACCTTCGCTCACCGGAAGCTTCACTTCCGGCTTCGTGTGATCGGCGAGGTCCTTCATCCAAAGGCTGTTCGCCCCTTTGTTCTTCTCCATATCCGTGGCGCGCACGTTGAAGAGAGCCTTCGTTCCCGTGGGATTAACGGCCAGCCCGCTGAGGCGGTCGATCATTAGCAAGTCGTTGTAGGTGAAGGGGGGCAATTGCGCGAGGACAGCGAATGGCGCCAGAAGCATTGTCAGGAGGGCGATGCGTTTCATGCGGTTGTGATGAGCGAAGGGCGAAGGTCGGCAACAGGGTTGAAGCCGCCGCATACCTTCGGCGCATGTCGAAGAACATCTCGTCACTCTCCGGCCGCGACGGCAAGGAACTGGAGGATCCGCTTTGGGAGCGCCTGCAACATGCTGCATCGGCCACCGGCACCCCCGAGGACCGCTCGCTCACGCAGATCGCCGACGACTTCCTGATCGGCGAAGCCATCACCTACGGCACCAGCTCGTTCTACGATTTCCTGAAGAAGGAGAACCAGGGCAAGAAAGCCTACGTGTGCAACGGAAGCGCCTGCTTAGTAGCGGGTACTCAGGAAAAGGTACACTACGAATTGGCGAAACACTTCAAGCCGGAGGAGATCGGCCACATGTGCTGCTTGGGGCGCTGCCACGAGAACAGCGCGTTCAATGTGGGCGGATTGAACTACAGCGGGGGTGCGATTGATCGAATGGCGGAAATCACAGCTGGCACTGCCGTACCGTCGACCCCTTGGGTCGACCATACCGCATTCCCTGGCATGGACACCTACCACGTTGCCAGCTCCATGGCCTCGCCCATCCTCACCGCGCCAATGCCGACGCTGGAAGAATTCTACGCCGTGTGGGAGCAGGTGCTGAAGAGCGATAGCGCCGATGTGCTGAACGAGATCAAGATCGCAACGATCCGCGGGCGCGGCGGCGCGGGCTTCCCGATGGGCTTCAAGCTGGAGGCTTGTCGCAACGCCGATGACCTTACAGGCAATGGCGCGCCCCGTAAATACATCGTGTGCAACGCCGATGAAGGAGACCCTGCCGCGTTCAGCGATCGCTACCTCTTGGAGCAGCGCCCGCACCGCGTACTGCTCGGGATGATGATCGCCGGCTATTGCGTGGGCGCCGATACCGGCGTGCTCTACATCCGCGCGGAATATCCCGAGGCCGTGGAGATCGTGAAGCAAGCCGTGCGCGACTTGGAAGCGGGCGGCTGGATCGGCAGCAACATCAAGGGCAGCGGTTTCAGCTGGCGCTTCAAGGTCATCAAGGCCGCAGGCGCGTATGTGTGCGGCGAAGAGACCGCCCTGCTCAACAGCATCGAAGGCAAGCGCGGCGAGGTGCGCACGAGGCCGCCCTATCCTGCCCAACAAGGCCTCTTCAACAGACCGACCGTAGTGAACAATGTGGAGACGCTGGCCTGCGTGCCCTGGGTGATCGCCAACGGCGGTGCGGCCTTCGCCAAGCTGGGCAGCGAGAAGAGCAACGGCAGCAAGCTGGTGTGCCTCGACAGCGGCTTCAAACGGCCCGGCATCTTCGAAGTGGAATGCGGCACTCCACTCGCGCAAGTGATCGATGAGCTCGGCGGCGGCTTCGCACGGCCCTCAAAAGCATTGCACATCGGCGGACCGCTCGGCGGCATTGTTCCGCTGCAGAAGATCAACGCGCTGAGCATCGACTTCGAGAGCTTCCAGCGCGAGGGCTTCCTGCTCGGCCACGCTAGTGTGCTCAGTATCCCGCAATACTTCCCGATGGTGAAGTACCTCGAGCACCTCTTCGAGTTCACCGCGTTGGAGAGTTGCGGTAAGTGCTTCCCGTGCCGCATCGGCAGCACGCGCGGCAAGGAACTCATCGCGGGCGCGCAGGCCGGCAAGAAGATCGACCGCGCGCTCTTCAACGACCTCATCGAGACCATGGAGATCGGCTCGTTGTGCGCATTGGGCGGCGGCTTGCCGCTGGGCGTGAAGAACGCCATGCAGTATTTCCGTGCGGAGCTGGACGAGTACTTCGCGTGAAGCTCCCGATTCGATTCAGCCTGCCGCATGCGCTTGTGGCCTTGCTGCTGCTCGGCGTTGAGCTCTTCATCGCATTCCAGGTCCATCAGCCATTCATCCGCTTCCACCTTGGCGACCTGCTCGTTGTATGCCTCATGCACTTCAGCGTGCGCGCGTTGTTCAGCTGGCCCGCGAATCGCGTAGCCATCGGTGTGCTGCTATTTGCCTTCGCGGTTGAAGGCTTGCAGGCCGCAGGCTTGATCCATCACCTCGGCCTATCGCACGCCACATGGGCGAAGCTCCTGATGGGCGACACCTTCCAATGGATGGACCTGATCATGTACGCGCTAGGAGCCATTGCGGCATACGCGCTCGATACACGGTTGAGTCGGTTGCGCATGAGCGGCTAAAGCCACTTCGCATCATGGGCACCTACGTCCATTTCGGCTTACGCCTCCGCCTTCTCCACCTCCTTCACGCCCAAGCTCATCGCCGCCTTCACGAAAGCGATGAACAGCGGGTGCGGCTTGGCCACGGTGCTGCGGTATTCCGGGTGGAACTGCACGCCGACGAACCAGGGGTGGCCCTTGATCTCGACGATCTCGACCAGCTTGCCTTGCGGGTTGATGCCCGAAGCTACCATGCCCGCCTTCTCGTAAGCCTTCAGGTAGGTGTTATTGAACTCGTACCGGTGGCGGTGGCGCTCGCTGATGTCGCGCTTGCGATAGATCTGCTTGGCGAGCGAATCGTCCTCGATCTTGCACGGGTAAGCGCCCAAGCGCATGGTGCCGCCCTTGTCCGCGATGCTCTTCTGCTCCTCCATCATCGCGATCACCGGGTGCGTAGTGTCGGCGTTCATCTCGGTGCTGTTGGCGTCAGCATAACCAAGCACGTTGCGGCCGAACTCGATCACCGCGCACTGCATGCCCAAGCAGATGCCGAGGAAGGGCACCTTGTTCTCGCGCGCGTACTTGATCGCTTCGATCTTGCCCTCGATGCCGCGATGGCCGAAGCCCGGCGCCACGAGGATTCCGGCCAATCCGCCGAGGTGCTTGGCGACATTCTTCGCCGTGAGCTTCTCGCTGTGCACCCACTTGATGTGGACCTTCAATTCGTTGGCGGCGCCAGCGTGCTCCAGCGCCTCCTTGATGCTCTTGTAGGCATCCTTCAGCTCCACGTACTTGCCCACAAGGCCGATATGCACTTCGCCCTTCGGCTCCTTGTAGCGGCGCAGGAAGTCCTTCCAAGCGTTCAGGTCGGCGTCAGGGAAAGTGTTCACGCCAAGCTTCTTCAGCACCACCTCATCGAGGCGCTCGTGCTGCATCATCAAGGGCACATCGTAAATCGTGTCGGCGTCGCGGCTCTCGATCACGGCCTCTGCATCCACGTTGCAGAAGAGGGCGATCTTCTCCTTCATGCCCTTCTGCATGGGGTGCTCCGTGCGGCAAACGAGCACATCGGGCTGCACGCCCAGGCTGAGCAGCTCCTTCACGCTATGCTGAGTGGGCTTGGTCTTCAGCTCGCCGGTGGTGCCCAAGTAGGGCAAAAGCGTGAGGTGAATGGTGAGGCAGTCCTTGCCTTTGGCCCACTTCAGTTGGCGCATGGCCTCCACGTAGGGTAGGCTTTCGATGTCGCCTACGGTGCCGCCCACCTCGGTGATCACGAAATCGTAGATGCCTTTGCGGCCGAGCGCTTGGATGTGCGCCTTGATCTCGTCGGTGATGTGCGGGATCACCTGCACGGTCTTGCCGAGGTATTCGCCGCGCCGCTCCTTGCTGATGACGTTCTGGTAGATGCGCCCCGTGGTGACGTTGTTGGCCTTGCTGGTGGGCACATCGAGGAAGCGCTCATAGTGGCCCAGGTCGAGGTCGGTCTCGGCGCCGTCTTCCGTCACGAAGCACTCGCCGTGCTCGTAGGGGTTCAGCGTGCCCGGATCCACATTGATGTAGGGATCGAGTTTCTGAATGGTGACCGTGAAGCCGCGCGCCTGCAGCAGCTTAGCCAGAGAGGCCGAGATGATGCCTTTGCCGAGGCTGGAGGTGACCCCTCCGGTTACGAAAATGTATTTGGTGGAGCCCGTCATCGCCGATGGAAAGGGCCCTGAATGGGAGCCGCGATCACGGGGCGTAAATGTAGGCGACCGGCCGGAAAGAGAAAGGGCTGCCGCAGCATTGCCGCGACAGCCCTTCGTATTCAGTTGTTCAGTAGCGGTAAGCGTCGCTCTTGAACGGACCGTTCTTCGGCACGCCGATGTACTTGGCCTGCTCGTCGGTGAGCTCCTCCAGCTCCACGCCGATCTTGGCGAGGTGCAAGCTAGCCACCATCTCATCGAGGTGCTTGGGCAGCACATAGACCTTGTTCTCGTAGTTCGCGTGGTTCTTCCACAGCTCGATCTGCGCCAGCGTCTGGTTGGTGAAGCTGTTGCTCATCACGAAGCTGGGGTGGCCCGTGGCGCAGCCCAGGTTCACCAGGCGGCCTTCAGCCAGGATGATCACGTCCTTGCCATCAATGGTGTACTTATCCACCTGGGGCTTGATCTCCACTTTGGTGTTGCCGTAGGCCTTGTTCAGCCACGCCATGTCGATCTCGTTGTCGAAGTGGCCGATGTTGCACACGATGGCCTTGTCCTTCATCTTGCGGAAGGCGGCTTCGGTAACGATATTGAAGTTGCCCGTGGTGGTGATGATGATGTCCGCGCGGTGCACGTTCGGCACCAGCTTCTTCACCTCGAAACCATCCATGGCGGCTTGCAGGGCGCAGATGGGATCAATCTCGGTAACAATGACGCGAGCGCCTGCGCCACGAAGCGAAGCCGCAGTGCCCTTGCCCACATCGCCGTAGCCGCACACGATGGCCACCTTGCCGGCCATCATGATGTCGGTGGCGCGGCGGATGGCATCCACAGCGCTCTCTTTGCAGCCATACTTGTTGTCGAACTTGCTCTTGGTCACGCTATCGTTCACGTTGATGGCGGGCATCACCAAGGTGCCGTTCTTCTCACGCTCCTTCAGGCGCAGCACACCGGTGGTGGTCTCTTCGCTGAGGCCACGGATGCCGTTCACCAACTCAGGGTACTTGTCGAAGACCATGTTGGTGAGGTCACCGCCATCGTCGAGGATCATGTTCAGGGGCTGGCCGTCGGGGAAAGCGAATATGGTCTGCTCGATGCACCAATCGAACTCCTCGTTGTTCATGCCTTTCCATGCGTACACGGGGATACCCGCCTCGGCGATGGCCGCTGCGGCGTGGTCCTGCGTGCTGAAAATATTGCAGCTGCTCCAGCTCACGTCGGCACCGAGCTCCTTCAGGGTCTCGATGAGCACGGCGGTCTGGATGGTCATGTGCAGGCAGCCAGCGATGCGGGCGCCCTTCAGCGGCTTGTCCTTGCCGTATTTCTCACGGAGGGCCATGAGGCCGGGCATCTCGGCCTCGGCAAGTTCGATTTCCTTGCGGCCCCAGCTGGCGAGGCTCATGTCCTTCACTTTGTACTTCACTTGTTCGGCGGTCTTGGTGCTCATGGGTGCTGTCGTGTTCGCCGTAGCCCGGCGAAGGCGTGTGTGCGTTGATGTGCGGGGGAATCAGCCCCTTTCGCGGCCGCGAAGGTAGGGGTTCGAGGGCTAGAACGGTTATGGTCACGTTCGAGGGTTAGGGTTGAATGCACGTTCGGCGCAGGTGCAACCCCGAACACAATAAACCTCCATCACTCCACTTCTTCGATCCTCCAAGACTTACCGCCTCAGGCTCTTGGTCGCATTCATTGTTTAACCCACCGGTGACGGGTGCCGTATCCACTTTCATATTCCACCTCAACCACGTAGCAGCCCGGCAACCAGGCGCTAGCATTCACATGGCTCATATTCCCGGTTGTTCTCGATAGAACTGCTCTGCCCGAAATATCCCTTACCGAAACAGAACCCAGCGCATGCGAAGAGAGCACCTCGAAGCCGTGGCTTCCCGGATTCGGAAATAGCGCGATGCCCGGAGATTTAGCATGCTCGTTCAGGGCGAGTATGAAATTGCATGCGGGTGCGTTGTTTGCGGAATAATCGAGCTGAGAATCCTGGTAGCAGCGCAGGCCCCAGATCTCCGGGTCGGTTACGGCAAGAATCACGGCCGGCCGCAGGAAAACGTGCAAACCGCCCATGCGCTCGAAGATGGTATCGGCGGAAACGTCAAAAAAGCCTCCGATATCCACGGCCCACCAACGGAGCGGCTGCCCATCGATCAACGTCGTGCCAGTGTCCAACACGGTGTACAATGCCCCAGTGCCAGCAGGCACCCACTGGTCGCCAGGAGCAGCACCGTAATGGAACAGGGTGTCGAACGAAGATCCTGTCCAGAGCATCACCGCATCGCCGCTCATTGCGGTGAACAAAGGCGGCAGGTCATACGAGATAGGCTGCTGATTTGATTGATCGATGCCTTCCACGTGCGCCGTGATCTTGTGCGCACTAACGCCCGCGACAAGCGTATCGGCCACAAAGGTGGCCTGCGCATAGCCGATGCCGCCCGTATTGGTGTAGTAGTCGTACCACCAAGTGGCTCCGGGCGGGCACCAGGTCTGTGCCGTCGCCATTTGTGCAACATGGATGGCTATCATTAATAGGCGGGTTCTCATCGCTTCACCCATTTAGCCACCGCCCGCTCTCCTTGGGCCGTGCGCGCCAGCACCGTGTAGGTGCCGGGGCTCAGCGAAGAGACGTCGATGGGATTGTTATTGAAAACAGACGTTCGGTTCAGGATCACTCGGCCTGTCGCATCGTGCAGCTCTAGCTCCTGAATGGTATTCCCGCTCCAATTCACATGCAGCACATCACCTCCCGGATTGGGCCACACTGCAAGCGCCTGCACGCGCATGGGCTTCTCTGACAGCCCCACATCGGGCATGAAGAAGCGGCTCATGCACACCTGCTCCGGGTGGTAGCCGTTGGCATCGGTGATGCCCTTGTAGCAGCCGTAGATATAAGTCTCGCCGTTTGCGAGGGTCTTCATGCCGTAGAGCCACATATTCGCACCACCGCTGTTCGTATAGTTCATGGGGTGCAGCCCGCCGCCCGCCCAGCAATCGAGCAGGTTGCCCGCCGTATCCACGCAGGCCATGCAGCCGCGCATCTCATTGTTCACGCGCTCAAATGTGCCGCCGATGAAGAAGCGCCCAGCGTCCAAGGGCTCCAGCACGTTGATGCCCGAGAACATCGCGTTGAATGGAGCAGGCGCGTTGATGCGCACGCGGTTGAAGTTGTTGAAGGTGTAGTCGAGGCTGCCGTCGGTATTAAGGCGGATCAGGTTGAGTGTGTCGGGGATGCCCGCAAGGCGAAATTGCCCGCCTAGCACCACCTTGCCGTCGGGCTGCTCATGCATAGCTGCCATCTCCGAGCTCCATGCGATGGTTTGGAAGGTGGTATCCTGACTGCCATCCGCATTAATGCGAATGATGGTCCCCGTGGGCCGACCATCGTAATGCGTCCAGTTACCGTTGAATAGAAATTGCCCATTGCGCAGTTGGACCAATCGCTCTCCTATCGGGCCCAAGGGATGGGCCGCGGCGCGAGGAGTGAAGGTGCTGTCCCATGCGCCCCACTGGTCAACGCGAATGAGCACCTTGTCGTCGGGCTCGCCAGGCCTAATTCGGAAAAATCCTGCCGCCAGGGCTGATCGGTCCTCGAATACGTGCCAACCGTGGTGGGAAACATAGCTAGTTGGTAAGCCAGATGACCCGAACGAAAAATCGATGGTCAGATCGTAATTCCGACGGCGGTTCGAGAAGTACTGGTTGGAAATGGGCAGCGGTATGAGCAGGCCAATGGCGTAGGGCATGAATTCTACCACCTCACCATCGCCATAGCCGTGAAGGAGCAAGGACTTCGGAGAGAATGGAATCTCGATGATGGGATGCAATTGTCCGCCAGTCACCAAAATCTGCCCGTTGTTCCGTAGCACCACGTCGCTTACAAACGGCTGCCACATCCCCCCGCCGCCCCCGTAAGTGGCCGACCAATAGTCCATCAGGTCCGCTGTGTAGTAGAACTGGAACGCGGGGTCGATGGTGAGCGGGACTTGCGCCCCGCTGTTGGTGGCCGCCACAATGGCGGCCACCAACACGGAGAGCTTGCGCATCAGTTCCGGGGTTGCACGATCAGGCGCTTGGTTTCCACGCGCTGGCCGTTGTTGAAGAGCTCTACACTCCATTTGGTGGTGCGGTCGAGGTAGGTGCGCACCAATTAGAAGAATGCGGGCACGGCATGTCGGAGAATTGCGTGCAGCTTTGCCAGGAATGGTAAAAACCCAAACAATGGCCTATCTCATGGGCCATTAGCGCGTTCACCATCCAATAATCACCGCCTAATGGGCCCGCCGGCCAACCGCTGCCCGGTGGGTAAGAAACATAGGCGGCATAGATGTTCTGAATGGTGACGCACGTATGGCTCCAAACCCCGTACATGTCATAGGCTGGCCCGCATCCCGCAATGCTCCCGTCATTCGGGCTGACTCGACCTATCATGAATATGTTCAAGTACTTGCACGGATCAACAGCATAGTTGTCGTAGCTGTAGTGCGAACCGTTCAGACCACTTGTGCCGCAAGTCGAACCCTGGTTCGACCAACCGATGTCGTCCTGGTGAAACAGGATGTCCTCGACTTGTATGCGCACTCTCGTGTCTTCAACGTTGGCGGAGGTTGTTACCTGGTTAAAGACCTGGTCGTAGATGTCGCTGTATATCCGGTTAACCGATGGCAGGTCATAACCCGCGATGCCGTCGAAAATCGAATGGATGTAAGCGATATGATCCTGGTTCGATGCGACGAAGTTCTCCGGATTCATCGGGTCCGACTTCTGCATCACATGCACAATGACGCGAACGACCAACAGGTCATCGGAACTTGTCGGGATATAGGACGCATTCCCTGCACCTGAGGATGGCGACACATTCACGCATGAGCTGGTCCACATTTGGGACTCAGGCGGCATATCTCCACTGAGATGACAATTGCTGGATTGGGCAAATGTGTTGCTGGACAAGGTGGCCACCCCCCCCCATTATCAACACCCGTTGAAATCCCCGCGCAATCCGCGCCACCGCCCTGCACCACCGATTGTTTGTTGCTCTCATGGCTTAAAGTGTTTGTGGTTGTTCAGCGCATGTCAAAGCGGTAGAAAACAATCCACATCCGCAACACCTCGGATCAACTATGTTTTGCCTAGCTTACGCGAAGCCCGCAAAGGAGACTTGTGCAAAGGGCCGATACCCGCCGTGCGTGTTGGCGTCTTCCGTGATGATCTAAGTTCGCAGCGATGAGTCCGGTGCTCCAACAACTCCAAGACGCGAAGGTTCGCGGGCAGAAGCTGCTCGCCGTGCTCATCGACCCCGATTTCGGCACCGATGAAGCCGCCTTGGAGCGCACCGTGCAGAACGCCTGCATGGCCCAGGCCGACCTGCTTTTCGTGGGTGGCAGCTTGCTCACTTCAGCCTCCTTCGACCGTTGCGTAGCGCTCGTGAAGCGCTGGAGCACGAAACCGGTGGTGCTCTTTCCAGGCAGCCCTTCGCAACTGAGCGCGCACGCCGATGCGGTGCTCTTCCTCAGCCTCATCAGCGGCCGCAATCCGGAACTGCTCATCGGGCACCACGTCACCGCCGCTCCAACCGTGAAAGCGCTGGGCATCGAGGCCATCCCCACCGGCTACATGCTGGTCGATGGCGGTCGCACCACCACCGCGCATTACGTGAGCCAGTCCTCCCCCATCCCGCACGACAAGCCGGGCATTGCAGCGGCCACCGCGCTCGCCGGTGAGTTGCTCGGACTGCGCGCCATTTACCTCGATACGGGAAGTGGCGCACCGAAAAGCGTGTCGCCAGCAATGGTCGCTGCGGTGCGCGCCACAGTCGATCTGCCAGTCATCGTTGGTGGTGGCATCCGCGATACGGAGCAGGCACGCGCGCTATGCGAAGCTGGCGCCGATGTGCTCGTGGTGGGCACGGCCATCGAGCAGGATCCGGAGATCGTGTTCGCGTTGAGCGAGGCGGTTCACGGGTGAGCCGCTACATTCAGCCCATGCGCGGCCTTGTCCTATTCCTGCTGCTCACCTTCGCGTTCACCAGCGCTGGCCAAACCGATTCGCTCTGGCGCGTGTGGAACGATGCATCGGCACCGGACAGCGCGAGGCTGAGCGCAATGCAGACGCTTGCATGGAAGGGCGTGTTCGAGCAGCCCGATAGCGGCATGGCCTTGGCGCGCATGCAGCTCGACTTCGCGCGGCGCGTGGAATCGCAGCGTGGGCAATATGAGGCGAGCACCACGCTGGCCGTGGGCAGCAGCATGAAGAGCGACTATTCCGCCGCGCTCACGCACCTGCACGCTTGCTTGGCCTTGGCAAAAGCCATGAAGGACCTCAAGCGTGAGGCCAACACCTACAGCAACCTCAGCAATGTCTATCGCAGCCTCGGCGACCTGCCCATGGCGCTTACCCAATTGCAGAAGAGCCTCCGCATCGATACCGAACTCGACAACAAGGAAGGATTGGCCGGCACCTACAACAACATGGGCACCATCCAGACGGAGCTGAACAATCATCGCGATGCGCTGCAGCACTATGAACGAAGCGCAGCGCTGGCCGAAGAGCTTGAAAGCGATCGCGGACGCGCACAGGCAGCATTGAACCTCGGAAGCGCCTACCTGAATCTGGCACAGCCCGATACCGCCGCGCAGCTCTTCAAGAAAGGGCTCGCGCTCTATAAGCAGCTCGGCCGGAAATTGGAGCAAGGCATGGCCTACAACAACCTTGGCCGAGCCTATGGGCAGCTCGGTCGCGTTAACGATGCGTTCGCCAGCCTCGATTCCGCAGAGGCTATCCTCACCGCGCTGGGCAGTTCGCGGCAGCTCGTGCGCACGCACGTGAACCGTGGCACCATCCTCATCGAGCAGAGGCGAGCGAAAGAAGCCATCGCCGCATGCAGGGCAGGTGAGCGTATCGCCGAAAGCAACAACCTGCTTCAGCAACGCGTGGAATGCCTGCAATGCTTGCATCGCGCGCATGAGCTCGCAGGCGACTTCCGCAACGCCTATGCGGCACAGTCAGCATTCATGAGCGTGAACGATTCATTGCTGAAGGTGAACAACAGCAAGGAGGTCACCCGATTGGAGGTCACGCGCGCCTATCAGGAGCGCATGCTCGCCGACAGCTTGGATAATGTGCGAAAGCTCCACGAACAGGAGTTGGTGGCTCAGGAGCAGATCGCCAGCGAGAAGGAAAGGCGCAACCTCTTCCTGTATGCCGGCCTTGGCGTGCTAGCGCTTTCGGCTGGACTGTGGAACCGCCTCCGCTACACGCGACGCTCGCGAGCTGCCATACAAGTCGAGAAAGACCGCAGCGAGGGCCTGTTGCTCAACATCCTGCCCGCAGCGGTTGCCGAAGAGCTAAAGGACAAGGGCGAAGCGGAGGCGCGGCTCTTCGATCAGGTCACTGTGCTCTTCACCGACTTCAAGGGCTTCACTGCCATGAGCGAGAAGGTCACGCCCAAGCAACTCGTGAGGGACCTGCACGAATGCTTCAGTGCCTTCGACCGCATCTGCGCCAAGCACGGCATCGAGAAGATCAAGACCATCGGCGATGCCTACATGGCCGCTGGCGGGTTGCCCACACCAAACAACACGCACGCCGTGGATGCGATCATGGCGGCGCTGGAGATGCGCGATTTCATCGCCGAGGGCAAAGCGCGGAAAGCCTTGGCGGGCCAACCGTACTTCGAGATTCGCATCGGCATCCACACGGGGCCGGTAGTGGCGGGCGTAGTGGGCGAGATGAAATTCGCCTATGACATCTGGGGAGACACGGTGAACACGGCAAGCCGCATGGAGAGCAGCGGTGAGGCAGGGCAGGTGAACATCAGCGAGGCGACGTACAGGTTGGTGAAGCATGCGAAGAAGGTGAATGGCGTTCCGCTGAACAGCGGAAGGTCTCTAGCGAATGGTGAATCCACCCAATCACCATTGACCATTCACCGTTCACCGCATTCCGATGCCCCCGCATTCACCTTCACCCCGCGCGGCAAAGTGCAGGCGAAGGGCAAGGGCGAGATGGAGATGTACTTCGTGGAGCGAAAACCGGAAGCCGCGCTGGATTAGTTCCTTGCCTCTTAGTGCTCGACCACGAGTTTCGCGCGTATGGCAAACCTGCCCGTTGCTTCAACTACATAGACTCCGGCTGGCAATGATCCAACGTTCAATTCATGCAGCTCATCCGCGGAAGCAATGGGCACCTCCATCACCAAACGCCCTTGGGCATCGTGAACGCGAATCACTTTCCCCTGATAGCCGTTGGGAAGACTGATTCGCACCGTCTCTGACGCGGGGCTGGGATAAACCGCAAGTGCATCGTGTTGTATTGCGCTCGTCGATAATACAAGACCTGTAACAAGCCCTGCACGGGCGGGATTGTCCACGGTGCCAGTGATGATGTCGGCCACAACAGCGGAACCCGCGAAAATCGTGAGTTGTCCATCGCCCGATGGTGCGTCGCCATTCTCGGCCAACCGGACCATGTAACAGGCATCAGGCTGCAGCTCCACCCAGTACTCGAGCAAGCCGTCGCTGGTGTAGGGGCCTCCTTGTGCCACTGGCTGGCCGTTCACCCCGGTGATGGTCCACACCAGCTGATCTGGCGGAGTGCTCATGTTCACCACAACGTTCAAGAGGTACGAATCGGCCTGGGCCGGATCCACATCCATCAGCACAGAAAGGATGTTGCCATCGGCATCTTCATCCGGCTGGTCATTCACACTGATGATGCGAAACTCAAGCACATCGCCAGCGTCGAGCTCCGGTACCACGGGAAGGACCGGCTGCCGCACATCGCCGGTAAGCGCGGGCACGGCGAGTATCCAATTGAAGCTGTTCACCATCAGGCCGTTCTTCCAGGTCTCCACCACGCAGGTGCCCATGGTGGCCGTACCCGCGTTCTGGATCTTGAGCACCGGTGTGCCACTGCCCTCGCAGGAATAGCGCAGGCCCGTGTACTCGAGGATCTTGGCGTCGTAGGTGGCTTGTCCGGTGGCGAGCAACGCCCCGGCCATTAGAGGGGTGGCGAGGAATGATCGGAGCATGGCTAATCGGTTTGGCGGGGCCAAGCTATTCGACCCACGTGCAGCGCACCATAGAACTTTAGTTACAACCGCACGCTCACCCCACCCATCAAATTCAATGGCGCTTGCGGGTACAAGCCCACCATCTCCTGCCGCCTTCCATCGCTCACGAAACTGTACACCCAACCATTGCTCTCGTACAGCTCGCTGAACAGGTTGCGCACTGTGAAGTTGAAGTCGATGCCCTTGGTGCCTTTGGCCATCCAAGTCGCGTTCAGGCGCAGGTCGTTCACTAAGAAAGGATCAAGCATGCGGTCGGCACTAGCGCTGAGATCGAGGTATTGCTTGCCCACATACTTGGTCACGAATGTGAGTTCAGCATTGCCGTGCTTCGCATGGTCCCAGAAACGGAAGCCGATCTCGCTTCCAGCTACGAGGCTTGGTGAGAATGAGAGGTCGCTCTCCGTGTATGCCGTTGCCACCTGCCCGCCGTTGTCCCAATCATCAACGAACTCCGTGAAGCCGCGCACCTTGTTCTGGCTGAGCGCTGCGTTGGCGCGCCAGGTCAATCGCCGCGTGATGCGTGTTGCGAGCGTGAGTTCAGCACCAGCACGGTAGCTGCTCTTCACATTGGTGCGCAAGGCCGCACCCACGTCATTCAGTTCACCGGTGAGCACGAGCTGGTCCGCGTAATCCATGTAGTAGAGGTTGATGCCAGTACTCATGCGGCCCGTGCGGCGCTCGTAGCCGAGTTCATAATCCACGAGCCGTTCTGCGCGCGGACGACTCGCTGGCGTGGTCTCTTGCAGGTCCTCACGGTTCGGCTCGCGGTGCGCAACCGCTATAGAGCCATACGCTCTTCCGCCTTCATGCATGCGCCACACCAGTCCGGCTTTGGGGTTGAAGAAACCGAAGCCGATGGACTGCTGCTCCGGCTCGAAGGCTTCGTTGAGCATCTCGAGCTCATGGCTCACAGCGCGGAACTGCGCATCGCCGAAGACATCGATATTGCTCCGAAGCGCGTAGGAGATCTTCGCGTAGGCATTCGCATCGGTCTTGCGCGCATCGTTGTCGTAGTAGCGATCCCGGATGTCGGCACTGCCCGCATAGCGCGCCCAGATCAGTTCACCGAAGTGCGCCCCGCGATAGTCGCTGAAGCTGCCCCCGATCACCACTCGATGCGCACCCAACTTGAATTCGGCGCTTGCATTGGCGCCGGTCAGGGTGTTCGCGAGCCAACGGCGGCGGATGAGATCCGTGGTGAAAATCGAATCGCCGTTGATCAATGCTGGGCTTATGCCGTAGCGCAGCAGATCATCGTCTTCGCGGAACTGCTCGAAGTAGCCAGCGCCACGCACACGGAAAAGCGTGAGGTTGACGGTTGCGTTCTTGCCGAGCTTATGATCAAAGAGCAGCTGGTAGTGCGCTTGATCGTAGTTGTCCACCTCGTTCTCGTAGGTGTAAGGATTGAAGGTTCGATTCGTATCGAGCACCTCGCGCGGCACGCCCCCCCAGGCTTGGT
>JBATND010000018.1:0-8006 GCA_049290175.1 Flavobacteriales bacterium
GTAGTGTGCCAGACGTTCCCTTTGTAGAACTGCTCGCCGATGATGGCATCGAACTCCAGGTGCAGGCCCCAGCGGTGGTTGCGGAATACATTGCCTCTCACGTCGATGTCGCTGGCATAGCCGCTGAAGAGGATGCCGTTGGTGGTCTTGTCCACGGTATTGCAGCTGATGAGCATATCCTGCCCCTCCCAGTTGCGTATGCCGCTCTGCGACAGGTTGGGGTAGGTCGCGTATTGCGGATCGGTGTTGTCCACCGTGTTGCAACTCAGCACCACGCGCTGGCAACCGCTGGTGATGATGCCATTGAGGCTGTGCTGCCGGTGCGTCATGCTGATGGTGTTATCCAGCGCCTGCCAGTTGGCGGCGGAGCTCAGGTTGATGCCATGGCGCGAGGCGGGGTTGCTCACGAACTGCAGCACGTTGTTGCGGACGATGGAACTGGGGTTGGTGCCCAGCGCTTCCGCCACGCGAATTCCGCTGTAGCCACGACACGAGATGCAGAGCTGGTCATCGCCGAAGGTGATGTGATTGCCCTCGATGAGCAAGCTATTGACGCCATCGTTGAAGCGCAGGTCCATGCCGTGGTACTTGCAGTGGAGGCGGTTGTCGAACACGCTCACCTCGCGGTAATAACTGTGCTCGATCCGGTGTGCGGTGCCCATATCGGCCATGCGGTTGTGCGCGGAGATCACATTCATGTTATTGGTGTAAAGGCCCCAGCGGCAGTTGCTGAAGGAGGCTTGGTCGGTGGCGGCCCTGCCGTACCCGTACTGCTTCAAGCTGCTCCATGCGCCTTCGCTATCGGCGTAGATCGCGCTGCCGTTGGCCACGCCCAATACGGTGTACGCAGCGTCGGGCTGTATGTCTTGGAAGGAGCAGCCCTCTTCGCTCACGTCGCTTCCATGCGCCACGATCCCGTTGCTCAGGTGGTGTATGCTGTTGCCGCCGCCAGTGAAGTCGAGGCTCATGTCATTCACATCGAACGCCGCGTAACCCACATCGCCGAGCACGCTGCTCTGGTTCGCGTAGGGCTGCGCAAGCGGGCCTTCGGCGTGGATGGTAGTATTGCTCACCGCTATGCTCACGCTGTTGTACTGCCCTTGCTCGGGCACACCGAAGGCCACGCGGTTGTTGATGAACTCTGAACCATCGATCAGGATGATGGCGCTGTTGAGCGCCTTGATCGCGTTCTCGCCATCGGCGATCTGCGAGCCGTTCATCAATACAATGCATCCATCGTCGGCGGTGATGCCCTTCCACATGACGTTGTTGCACTTGGCGAAGGCGCTGTTCTCGATCCGCAGGACAGTGCCGGCCTGCATGATCGCCTCCGCGCCGGGCTCCACCAGCACCTCGGCGTCCTGGAAGGTGACGTCCGTATCCATGATGAAATCGCCTTGGAGGTCGACTGTGCCGGTGAAGTAGGTCCCGACCACACTAGCCAGCGCGCCATCTGGTATGATCGTAGCGGCCTCGCAGCACGGATAAACATCCACTTGTTGCGTGCTAGTGCTGGCCACGCCGTTGAGGATCACGGTGTGCGTGATGGTGTAGGTGCCGGGCGGGGCTGGTGGTATGGGCTGCGGCAAGGGCCAACCGGTGTTCTCGGTGATGGCGGCGAAGTAGTCATAGGTGTAGCTCTGCGCGCCGTTGATGGGCGTGGTGCGGTTGTCGCCCCAGGTCCAGCTATGGATGGCGGCGGGGTCTTGCAGGTCGCCTTCAACGTGTACGATGCCTGTGCAGGGATCAACCGTTGCGGTAAATGCGGCATTCAACAGTGGTGGTTCGGGGCAGTTGGTGAGGAGGATGCCCCATGATTGCGTTAGGAAGCCGGGATAATCCATTTCGACGCCATTGCCATCAAAGACCGTTGTGAAATTCAGCAGTCCAGCATTACCAAAGGTTCCGGTGTAAAAGAGGTTCTGCCCGTTAGGTGGAGGGCTATTGTAGGTGAATGGCAGGCAAATCACATGACCCGCTCCGAGGAAATCCACAGCCGGATCGAGTTCCACGTACACATGTACCATCATTAGGCCAGGGGGCATCCAGCCGGGCACATTCACAGGAGTGATGTCTATGTAACTGTTTGAGCCCAACGTGAAGCTGCTTGAAGCGCCGCTTAGGTCCGTAGGTGGAGTAAGAAAGCTTGGATAAACCCAATTGAACTCCAAACCGCCGACGGAAGGCACAACACTGTGATAACCTAAACAAAGTGTCACCGGCCCGGTCGTGCAATCCCCTGCACCATTAACAACCAACGGGCAGCCCTCGAGTATCTCAACTATTGCATTGTCCCATGGATCCTCCGATCCAGGGCCGTCAACATGCACCTCGTTCATGTAGGTGCCCAGGTTGGTAAAGTAGCCGACGTAGGTGAAGGTCGTGGGACCTGGGGGCAGGTCCATTGTGAGACCGCCGCCAGCGAGCTGGTTGATGTAGCCCGGCCAGAGCTGGAAGTAGAGGGGGTTGCCGAACACGATGGCGTCCGTTATAGTGACGCCAGTGATGGTGTTCGGCGTGTTGTTGGTCACCGTGATGGTGTAACTGACCGGGGCTCCCGCGTAGGTCTGTAATGGATAAACCGTCTTTTCGACTGTGATGGGGTCGCAGGGCAGGCCGTCGACAGTAAAGGTCTCAGAATTAGTGCATCCTAGGGTCTGGTCAGTGATGGTAACCGTATAGTTTCCTGGACCGATGCCAATCAAGTCTTCAGTGGTCGCACCATTACTCCAATTGAATGCCACATTCCCTAACGCTCCTTCAAGGCTTATGTCAACACCGCCGTCATTCTCACCGAGGCATGTAGCGGTTGTGGTTCCATCAATGCTTAAGACTGGTCTAATGCTGACGTCGTCAAGGTACACTGCCGTGGGCTGGCCTGGAACATTTCGTGCATACGCAACCAACCAGTTCCCATTTTCACCTGGAGGATAGGTGAATTGTAACTGGTAGTTCATCCACTGCCCGGTGAGCGGAGGAGTTGGTCCCTGGAGGAAGTTGATTGCGGAAAAAGGAATCAACGGATCAAAGCAATTCATAGGACCGCCTGTGAGGTCGGTTGCTCCCATGCCTTGCGTGCATGGTTTTTGATTAAACACCCTGAATTCAATGGTAGCATTACAGGGCGCGGAGGGGAGTCGGGCCCAATAGTCCAGCACGTAATCTGAGCCGGGCACCAACGGAGTGCATAAGTTGAAGAGAACGCCTTCCTGATTGTAAAACTGGCTCCCAGGCGTGCCAGCTGCAATCATTGATACATAATGACGGTTCTGTGGTGCGCCGTTATGTGATGGGGGGATTGGTTGCGGCGCCCAACCCGCGCACGCATTTACATAGGTTGGCGAATCTGGTGGAGTACCATCATCGTGGACCCAACCGGTCCCATTGAACCAAAGGTGGTCGGGGCTGTTTCCATTTGAACCTTCGATTCTCCAATCCGAGTAAGGCAGGCAATAGCTTGTTGATATCTGCTCGAAATCTCCGCCATTGACAATGTTACAACTCATGGTTTCGCAAGAATTCGCCGGTACAACTTGGACAAAAATGTGCGTGTAGTTGCCGTGCAAGCCCAATGCACTATTAACTGGTAAGTATCGGAGCACCGCCCAGCCAATGAAACCAGGTGCAGGGGTGTAGTCTATCGAAGTCGAGGAAAGAAGATTTATGCTGCCGCCTCCACGAAGAATCTCTACACAAGGATCGAATTCATCCGCTTGAGTGTTCGGCTTGGCTTGGTCTTCGTCGTTCAGCAGGAAGTCGTTGATGATGATGGGCGCCGCTTGGCCTTGCTGGAATGTGTATGGTACTTGTGTATCGTACAGGAAGATGTCATCGACACCCGCTATGCGAGATCCACAGGGGGTGTAGTTCGTCACATAGGCGCCGACCCATCCAGGAGAAACGCCTACGGTCGATTCAGTGCGGTAGCCGATGTCGCAGAGCGCAAAGGCCTCCTCTTGGGTGGGTATTCTTGACTGGCCATCGTACAGGGTGTGATGCATCAAGTAAGGCACATTACCAGGACAGTCAGCGTCGAAGTGACTGAGGCTCGATCCAGCAGCGTACGTAGCAGGCGAGTAAATAGGCTGAGTGCCATTGGGCCCTGCGAACGTCATATTGCACGGGCTGTTCAGTGGTAGGTTCGCATAGCTGATTGAATTGCAGGACCATTCGTTGTTGAAGGTCGAGGTCCCCCCGGATTCGAGCCTAGTATCCCAACGCGAGCGATAGTTCGTACCGGCATGAGTGCTGCCGCCTGTGCCATTCGTCAGGCTGGTCACACCAAGCCCGTGCATGGCTTCGTGGAAGATAACGGTGTACAGGTCGAACGGCGTGTTCGTTGTATAGGGTGGAGCGCCGATCACGGGTGGCGCGCTGGGCAACAAGTGCAGATTCGTGAACTGATTGAAGTCGATGTGGACAAAGCCATGGAAGAGATTGCCTGTACCTTGGAACAGGAACGGGAAAAGCGCAGCGCTTTGCGCCGCCCATGAATCAAACCCACTGTTGAACGTCTTCCAGATCTCGCCATCCAAGACGCGTCGTTGCATCGGCACGGGTGTCACTCCGCCCGTGAGCCCGCTCCAGTAGTTGATTGGGCCGTAGAAGGTTGATGCACGACCCAATACTCCCGTTACAGACGTCGGCGGCATGCGTAGGTTGATGTTGACGAAGCCCGGTGTAGGAGGCTGCAATGTGTACGGGTGGTTCGCAGGCGTGATCAATCTGCTGAGGTCGGAGAACACCCTGCAAGCAATCATGCGGTAGGTCGCACCATTCACGGGGTCGTTGAACCCCGTGTTGTTGTCCGTGAAGACGAGGTTGAACCAACCAGCGGTGCAAGAGGTTGGACCTCCTCCTCCTAGAAGAAAGTCTGCTTCGTTTGGAACGATAAGGTCGTTGACTTCGAAGGCGTCACCGAAACGGTCGTGAACAAGCACATCATTGATTTCTGGAATCCCATTGACTCCTTGCGCAACAAGGTGTGCGGAGGATAGCACAGAAAGCCAGGCAATAAGAATGACGAAGGCTAGTGCTCGGGGGGGGGGGGGGCAGCTAAGTTCATGTGATCGCGATTGGTTTGTTGTGAAGGGTGGTCGGATTTATTTGATGATTGCGTACTTCAGTCGCGCTATGCTGCCATCCGTATAATTCAGTACTGCCACGTGAAATCCAGAAGCAAATGGTCCGGAAATCGGCTCCAAAGCGGCGGTGGGTGCAAGCGAAGCAACGTGCCTTCCGTATGCGTCGAGGATGTAGATCATGGAAGGTCTTTGCAGGGAAGCCCCGAAGTCGATGCATGCCCCATTCGGGCCTTGCACGATACGCGGTCGGCCTCCATCGGGGAGGTCTATGCCGAGGCTCGGATCAATGGCTATCTCGAAGGGGATGAGCTCAGTGCAGCCAGCAGCCGAGGTGGCGGAGACGTTGTGGGCGCCGATCGGCAAGTCGACGCGGCTGGCCGGGCCCATCACCCCATCGCTCCATAGGATAGCGTATGGCCCATATTCCTCATCCAGCATCAAATTGGCCCCACCAAGGCTTGATGCTGATGAGGCCTCACTGATCACGAGGTCGTAGGGGAAGCACAGCACTGGTGTCGGCGGGCCGTAGGCCGTGAAAAAATCCCCAAAAGGTTCCCCAGAGTCCCTTAGGCAGAAATTGAACTTCGCATTGGAACTCAAACCGGTGCTGGAGATTTGAAGAAAGTACTGTGTTTCAATGTAGCCCCCCATCAACTGGTTCAGCGTGTCTGAGGCGGCAACGGTGAAGCAATTCATGGGAACAAGTTGACCGCAATTCGGACCGTGCCATAGGGTTATCTGGATCGAATCCGAGGCGTTGAACGGCTCGGGCGGCACCTCCAAATAGAAGAAGCAACAGGCGGGCTGAAAGCGGTACCAGACATCGTTCGATGGGATGTTGTGCGTGCCGGAGTAACCTGCACACGAAAGGCCGGAACTCGGGTAGGGAAACTCCGGACCTGCCAGCGCTGTAGAGTCCAGGACTAAAGGAGCCCCGGGTATTCCGTTAATCTCACACATTGCCCAAACACCAAGAACACCAAGGTCGGTCGCGGATTGGCACGAATCATTCGGGGCTTGTCCGCATGCATTTCCTGTTGATCCGAACCAAGCAAGTGGCGCAGCTACAAACCAAGTAAATGCAGCTAGGCGCATCGCTCGATTGCGTTGGATGAGTGTGCTTTGCAGGCTATTCATGTCCGCCATTGCCTGTGCTATTAACCGTTGTGTGATGCGCGTAATGACAGATGCGCTGCAGTTAGCCCCCAACTTGGGCGTTGGAGCAAAAGGCGGTGCCTGCAAGGAGGGCAGCAAGATGATAGCGCATGGGTTCGAGGTTTTGGATGGTGAGGGTAGAGCGAAGCTATTCTTCACTTCGGAGATTCCAAGCTTTCCCTGTACATTTCACTTCGAAACCCTATTGCCATGCGCCCACTCCTCGCTGCCATCCTATTCTCCTCAAGCCTGGGCATAACGGCCCAGAATACCTACACCGTTTGCGACGTGCAGGAGTTCTGCTATTGCTGGGATGGACAGAACAACGGTTCGTTCACCTTGCTTGCCTGTCCTGATTCGCTCCTGAATGAGGCCTACTGGATGTCCGTTCATTTCTGTGAAGGTGGAATGGCTGGGGGAGATGTCATGCGCATCTATTCCGGGGAGGATGTTAACGGCGTGCCTGTCTTTGGCCTGTCGGGTTCGTGGCCTTCATTAGCCAATACTGGTGGGTCCAGCACAGGCCCAAGCATGCACATCGAGTTTGATTGGCTCGAAACTCCGAGCTGCCAAGACGGCGATTCACCACCCGTCCGATTCATTGCGTGGACAGGTGTCTATGATCCCAACACAATATCGGGCACCTGCACCGGCACCGATCCCTTCTGCCTCACCACCGGCCTAGCTGCGCCTCGCCGGCAGCCCGGCCTCACCGTGCGCGGCCGGGAATTGCTGCTGCCTGCATCGCTGGCGCATGCCACGCGCATCGACCTCTTCGATGCAAGCGGACGAGGGGTAGGCGGCATGCGCCCACAGGGCCGAACCACCCTGGCCCTGCCGAGCTCGCTGGGTGCGGGGGTGTACCTCGCGGTGGTGGAGAGCGGCGGCATTCGCAGCAGTGCGCGTTTCGTATTGAGCGAATAGACCTGAGTGCGTTGCTTTGGCGTGCGCCCGTCGGGCGCTGCTGCCTGTGCGCACCTTCCTCAAGCCCTTCGCCTTGCTCTATGGCGCCATCCTGCGCCTGCGCCATGCGCTCTACGATGCCGGGGTGCTGCGCGCGGTGCGCCCGGCGGTGCCCACCATCGCCATCGGCAACCTGGCCCTGGGGGGTACGGGCAAGACGCCGATGCTGGAGCTGGTGCTGCGCACGCTGGCGGGCACCGCTCCGCTGGCCACGCTGAGCCGAGGCTATGGCCGCAATGGCACGGGCCTCCACGAAGTGCAAGCCACGGACACCTTCGAGCTTTCGGGTGATGAGCCCTTGCAGGTGAAGCGCAAGTTCCCCGAGGCGCGCGTGTTCGTGGGGGCCGATCGGGTTGGGGCCATCGCGCGCATCCAGGCAATGGTGCCCGGGGTGAAGGCCGTGTTGCTCGACGATGCCTTGCAGCACAGGCGCTTGGACGCGGGCCTCAACATCCTGCTCACCACTTGGCAGCGCCCATGGTGCGACGATGCGCTGCTTCCCGCCGGGCGCTTGCGCGATCTGCCTTCGCGTCGGAAGGCCGCCCAGATCGTGGTGGTGACGAAGTGCCCGGACTTGCCCTCGCCCGAAGAGCAGGCGCGGTGGCGCGAGCGGTTGGGACTGAGCATGGAGCAGGAGCTGTTCTTCGCAGGGATCGCCTATGAGGAACTCAAGTTGGCAGTGGGCAGTAGGCAGTCAGCAGTAGGCAGTGGGCAGTCGGCAGTGCACCAAGACCCAATCGAAGGAGACTGCCTACTGCCTACTGCCCACTGCCTCCTTTTCACCGGCATCGAGAACCCGCAACC
>JBATND010000019.1:0-5281 GCA_049290175.1 Flavobacteriales bacterium
TCTGTACAGTGCTACTGGCGCGTTCGCGGCCACCTTGTTCAGCGGCATGTCCGCTGCGGGCACGCCACTGCGGGTGGATTGGGACGCGCAGCAGTGGTCCGCTGGTGCTTACGTGTGCAGGGTGCAGATGGGCGATGCCATCTGGCATGCACGGGTGATCATCGAGTAGGTGTTGCACTAATCGCAGGCGGTGATTGTCCTTGGGCAGTCACCGCTTGTCTTTTCCAATGGTTGCGCCCATGCGCGGATTGAAGGAGGCGTCTTCAGGATGCCGCGCTTAGCCAGGCGTAATGCTGACCGTGCAGGCCAAGCAGGAGAGGGGTTGAATCCAAGGAGGCAACGGCTACGCTCTTCGCGATGAGTTGGATTCGCGGGTCCAGTTGAGATTGTTCGGGGCCGATCTCTGTTGATCAGGATTGCAGGAGGTGCTGCACTGACTGGCGCGCTCGAACCTGTGTCTTCTGAGCTGGTTAATATGATCCTAACTGCAGAGAGGGGTGCAATGGAGGTGATGGTGGGTCAGGCAAGCAGCGTCCTCCTTCACCGCATTCATTCCACCCGGAACCATTTTCTGCGGAACAATCGACCGCTTCTTGCTTGCCACCTGAGTATTGGGCGCTGACTTGGAACCTGAGTCGCGCATCAGGTTGCGTCACGCACCTGCTTCCGCCAAGCAACGTGATCGAATTGTCTCGGATGGATGGATGCGATGCACGACGCATGGTGCGGGATGAACGAGTGAGCACCTATGTTCGATGCTTGCGAGCAGCTAGCCACTCGACTGAGGATGCGCGAGCAGCGCTCTTGCGCATGCAGCGGCTTATCATCTGCTGTGCGTCGAGGATGCACGCATGCAACTCAGCACGTGATCCTCGCAATGGGCGCAAAAAGCAAAGGGGCCCGGCGAACCGGACCCCTTCGTGCGTCGGTGAACCGACACTACTTCTTCTTCTTCGCGGCCTTCTTCGTTGCCTTCTTGGCAGCCTTCTTGGCGCCCTTCTTGGCAGCTTTCTTGGTCGCTTTCTTCGCAGCTTTCTTAGCCATGGTGAAATGGGTTTGATGCCAAACCTAGCATCGTTTGACCATGTGTACGCTACATGTGATGTGAATGTTGCTCACCATCCATTGTTGAAATCGTTGAAGCGATGATCCGATGATCCGCTCGCGATGATGATCGATGAGGATGATCGCGATGCGTTGCATTGATCGATGATCGTGCAGCATGCGATGAAGACATGTGCATGCGATGCGTCATTCATCATGCATGCGCATCTCCTGAAAGCCTTGATGGCAAAGGGATGCAGGATTTCGTGTTTCATGAAGAGCTCTTGCTAGCGTTGCATAGCGATTAACAACACGCGATGCGACCACGTTCATGCATCGCATGGAAATCATCGATGCCGAACGCATGATCGATCGCCGTTCAGAGGTTGGTTCAGATGCACTTGAGAAGGCAAAATATTTTTCGGTCATGACCATGATGAGGCATGCTTCAATGAGCGAAACGGTCCTCGTTGACCGATCTAGACAACGCATCGCGACATGATTTCGATCGATGACCGAGCTGTGTTCGACCTCTTTCACGCGATGCATCCGAGCGGTTCGCGCCTTCAATGGCAGCACGCGAAGTCATTCACCGAATGATGGACGCCATGATCAGTGCCTCTATCACGACGCGATAGCACACGTCACGAGAGCCACCCTTCAACGATTCACTACTTCGCACCCTCCTTCGACAGCCGCTTCAGCCTGAACGCATGGCTCAAGCTGACCATGTGCGTGCTGATGCCATCGAGCCTCGAAGGCGAGAGGTTGACGTTGTAGGCGTAGCTCACCTTCGTCTTGAAGATGCCGATGCCGATCTCGGGCCTGATCACCGTGCAGCCTTTCGCGGCTTCCTGGTACCGGATCACTTGCATGCCCATGGCGCTGCCGAAGGTGAAATAGCCGCCCATCTTCCAGCCGACCACCGACGGCCGATTGACCCGCAGCTCCGCACCCGCATGGTAGCCGACACCGAAAGGGTGATGCACCGCGCCATAGATGTTCCTGCCGATCCCGAGCTCCACGAAGCCGAAGCGGCCACGGTGGTAAGCGGTGTGCAGGGTGAGTTCGTCGCGTCGCCAGGCATGGGGCCTATGCGTGAGCGAATCCATGGACTGCCCCATGCAAGAAAGGGAGACAAGAACGGAGCCCAGAAGCACCACGCGCATCGCTGGTCAAGGTAGGGGGGGCTAGGTCGTGTCTCTGTTCGCCGGGGTAAATCATCGATGCCGAATCGAAGTCCTCTTCCACCTTTTTGGCGGCAAAAAGGTGGAGCCAAAAAGCCGCCACGGCTAAGTCGCAGCCCAACTCGCACAGGCACGCGCACGGGCTCCCCGAGTTGGGCGCGACCGCGCAAGCCGTGGACGCCTACCGCACGCTGCACCTGAGCGGTTGTGCGTTCGGCAAGCAGGCGCGGGTGTAGCAGGGCGTGCAGGTGAATGCAGGCGAAGAAGTTTCTCTGTCCACCATAGTGGCGGAAAAAAGGTGTGTCCCCAAGGCTGCCATGATCCAAGCTGAGACACTACCGCGATCCACCACCGCTCTATCTTCGGCCTTCAAGCTTTTGCCATGAACCAGCCCCAGGCCAAAACCGGCAACGCTCCTGCACCGGTCGCTCGCACGCAATCCGCTCCTACTTCCTCTAACAAAGGAGCTGTGGAAGTGGACGTCGCCTTCATCGACGGCAAGGCCTATCCTATTCGTAAGGGCGAGACCATGCTCGCGTTCATGCGTCGGCACATCGGGCCGAATCCGGTGCCCACGCTTTGCGATGCGCCCAACCTCGAGCCTTTCGGTAGCTGCCGCGTGTGCTCGGTAGAGGTAAGTATGGAGGACCCCAGCACCGGATCGGCACCGAGCCGTGTAATGGCCTCTTGTCATTCCCCCGTGGGCAAGGGCATGTACATCACCACGAACAGCCCGCGCATGGAGCGGCTGCGGAAGAACATCGTGGAGCTGGTGCTTACCGATTACGACACCGAGCGCCTGAAGAAAGAGGACCACGGCGCCAACGAGCTCTACAACGTCGTTCAGCAGATCGGCTTCGACATCGATAGCGTGCGCTACCCGAAAGGGAAGAACCACCTCGACACGCCGGTTGACCGCAGCCACCCTTATATGGTAAGCGACCTCAGCGCGTGCATCAGCTGCTACCGCTGCGTGCGTGCGTGCGATGAAGTGCAAGGCCAGTTCGTGCTCACCATGGCCGGTCGTGGTTTCGACAACCACATCGTGAAGGGCACCAACGAGAGCTTCTTCGACAGCGACTGCGTGAGCTGCGGCGCCTGTGCGCAGGCCTGCCCCACCAGTGCCATCACCGACGTGTTCCGCGCGAAGGAGACCAAGGCGGACGAGGTGGTGCGCACCGTGTGTACGTATTGTGGTGTCGGTTGCAACCTCGAAGTGAAAGTCAAGGACGGCAAGGTGGTCGGCATCACCGCGCCGTACGATGCCGAGGCCAACCAAGGCCACACCTGCCTGAAGGGCCGCTACGCCTTCCGCTTCTATGATCACCCCGAGCGGTTGCGCACACCACTTATCAGGAAGAACGGTGAACTCGTTCCCGCCACCTGGGATGAAGCCTACGATTACATCGTGGACAAATTCATCGCCATCCGCGAAAAGCATGGCCCCGATGCGCTCGGTGGCGTGAGCAGCGCGCGCTGCCCCAACGAGGAGAACTACCTCCTGCAGAAATTCTTCCGCGCGCAGGTGGGCACCAACAACATCGACAGCTGCGCACGCGTCTGCCACAGCCCCACGGCCCTGGGCATGCAGAAGACCTTCGGCACCGGCGCGGCCACCAACAGCATCGACGACCTGCGCGACACGCACACCATCATGGTGATCGGTGCCAACCCCACCGATGCGCACCCCGTCACCGGCGCTAAGATCAAGCAGCAGATCATGAAGGGGAAGACCCTGATCGTGATCGACCCGCGCCGCACCGAACTGGCCCGCTACGCGCACTACCACCTGCAGTTGAAGCCCGGCACCAACGTGGCCCTGCTCAACATGTTCATGTACTACATCGTCAGCGAGGGGCTGGTGAAGCAGGACTTCATCGACACCCGCACCGAGGGTTGGGACGACTTCAAGAAGGAGCTGCTCGCCGTGGACATCGCCGCGATGGAGCGCGAGACGGGCGTGGACCGCAAGCTCGTGCGCGAAGCCGCGATGGCTTACGCCAAGAGTCCCGCCGCCATGAGCTTCCACGGTCTGGGCGTCACCGAGCACTACCAGGGCACCTTCACCGTGATGCAGATCGCCGACATCGCCATGATGACCGGCAACATTGGCCGCCGCGGCGTGGGCGTGAACCCCCTGCGCGGCCAGAACAACGTGCAGGGCGCGGCCGACATGGGCTGCCAGCCTCACCAGGGAGCAGGCTACTTCGCGGTGGACGATCCGCAGTACGCCCAGATGTACAACGAGTTCTACGGTACGGAGATCCCCAGCGTGATCGGCAAGAAGATCCCGCAGATGTACGACGCCATGCTCGACGGCAGCCTGAAGGCCTTCTGGGTGGTGGGCGAGGACATGGGCCAGACGGACCCCAACACGCTGCACGTGCGCAAGGCCCTCGGCCAACTCGAGCTCTTCGTGGTGCAGGAGCTCTTCATGACGGAAACCGCCAAGATGGCCCATGTGGTACTGCCCGGCGCCAGCTTCCTGGAGAAGAGCGGCACTTTCACCAACGGCGAGCGCCGCATCCAGCGCGTGAACGCCGTGGTGGAACCCATCGAGGGCACCAAGAGCGACGGCCAGATCACCTGCGACATCATGGAACGCTACGCGGCCAAGTCGGGCAAGCGCAGCGGCAACGCGAGCACCGAGTACCACCCCAAGTGGGTGCTGGAGGAGATCAGCCGCATCGTGCCCTTCTTCGCCGGGGTGAAGTGGGACGAGCTGGGCGAGAACGGCAAGCAATGGCCTGTGAAGCCAGACGGCACCGATACCAAGATCCTGCACACCGACACTTTCAAGCGCGGGCTCGGCCACTTCTACTTCAACGCGTGGGAGAAGAGCCCCGAGGTGCGCGCCAACGAGAAGGACTACCCATACATCATCACCACCAACCGCGAGCTGGAGCACTACAACTGCGGCGCCATGACGCGTCGCACCGGCAACGAGGTAATCCTCACCGAGGACGTGCTGATGATCAACCCCGCCGACGCCGAGCAGAACGGCATCAGCGAAGGCGACATGGTCTGCGTGGAAAGCCCAAGGGGGAAAG
>JBATND010000020.1:0-9182 GCA_049290175.1 Flavobacteriales bacterium
GAAGATCGGGTTCGACTTGTTGGGATTGAGCGGGTGACCCAACTCGAACCCCAGCAGCTCGAAAAGATCGACTAGGTTCCGGTTCGCTGGATATTCATACTCCCCGGCCTTCTGCTCAACAGTACCCCTTACTTTGATGTAGGTACTGAGGTCGCAGAACTCTTGTCCGACAACGACCAGCTTCGCGTCAATATTCCCTTGCCACTGAGACCAAGGCTCAATGCCATCAACATCGAATGGTGTTGTCGCTGGATTGGTCAGTTCTGGATCGGCGAACGTGAATCGCTTCCTCTTGGCGACCAAATCGGCATAGGCAGCCTGCTTATCGTTCATGCGACAATCAGCGCTTCTACCTCAGCACCTCCTTCACCCGATCCGCAGCTTCCTGCAGCGCCACCGCGCTCAGCACCTTCAGGCCGCTCTTGTCGATCAGCTCCTTGGCTTCGATGGCGTTGGTGCCTTGCAAACGAACAATGATCGGCACCTTGATGTCGCCGATGTTCTTGTAGGCGTCAACGATGCCTTGCGCCACCCGGTCACACCTCACGATGCCGCCGAAGATGTTCACGAGGATCGCTTTCACGCGTTCATCTTTCAGGATGATGCGGAAAGCCTTCTCCACGCGCGCTGCATCGGCCGTGCCGCCCACATCGAGGAAGTTGGCCGGCTCACCGCCGCTGAGCTTGATGATGTCCATGGTGGCCATGGCGAGGCCCGCGCCGTTCACCATGCAGCCCACGTTGCCATCGAGGCGCACGTAGTTGAGGCCCGCTTCACCGGCTTCCACTTCGATGGGATCCTCTTCGGTCTTGTCGCGCATCTCCACATAATCGGGATGGCGGAAGAGCGCATTGCCATCGAGGCGCACCTTGGCGTCAACCGCCGCAATCTTGTCGTCGCTGGTCTTCAGCACGGGGTTGATCTCGAACATGGCGGCATCGCTGCTCTCGTAGGCCTTGTACAGCGCGGCGACGAACTTCACCATCTCCTTCTTCGCGTTGCCGGTGCAGCCCAGGTTCACCGCGATCTTGTTGCACTGGAACGGACGCAGGCCCACGCGCGGGTCAACCACCTCCTTGAAGATCTTCTCGGGCGTGTGCTCGGCCACCTCTTCGATGTCCATGCCGCCCTCCGTGCTGTACATGATGATGTTCTTGCCGCTGGCGCGATCGAGCAGCACGCTCATGTAGTACTCCTTCGTCTCGCTGGCGCCGGGGTAGTACATGTCCTCCGCGATCAGGACCTTGTGCACCTTCTTGCCCGTCGGCGGCGTTTGCGGTGTGATCAGCTGCATGCCGATGATCGCTTCGGCCCGCTCGCGCACCTCGTCGATGCTCTTGGCCAGTTTCACGCCACCGCCCTTGCCACGGCCACCCGCATGGATCTGCGCCTTCACCACCCAGAACTTGGTGCCGGTCTCCTGGCTCAATCGCTTCGCTTGGTCAACGGCCTCGTCGGCGTTGTAGGCAACAAGCCCACGTTGAATACGGACGCCATACTGGGCGAGGATGCTCTTGCCTTGGTACTCGTGGAGGTTCATTCTAGTCGTTTCTGATGCGCGGCGAAAGTAGCCCTCGGCCCGATTCACGCGTGGTCGCTTCCTTTACGCCCATGATCGAGGCCACTGGGATTAGAAAGCGATATGGCGCTTTGGAGGTGCTGAAAGGCGTTGACTTGAAGGTGGCCAAAGGCGAAGTCGTAAGCATCGTTGGTGCTAGCGGAGCTGGAAAGACCACGCTCTTGCAGATTCTCGGCACCTTGGAGCGCGCCGACGAAGGCACCTTGCGCATCAACGGCGAAGAGGTGACGAAGCTGGGATCGAATGCGCTCTCGGCGTTCCGCAATGCGCACATCGGCTTCGTGTTCCAGTTCCATCATTTGCTGCCGGAGTTCACGGCGCTGGAGAACGTGATGATGCCCGGATTGATCGCCGGCAAGAGCAAGGGCGAATGCGCGCCGCGCGCCGAAGAATTGCTTTCACGCTTGAACGTGCAGCCGCGCAAGGACCACAAGCCCACACAACTCAGCGGCGGCGAGCAGCAGCGCGTGGCCGTGGCGCGCGCGCTCTTCAACAGCCCAAGCGTGGTACTGGCCGATGAGCCCAGCGGCAACCTCGATAGCGCGCACGCCCGCGAATTGCACCAACTCTTCTTCGACCTGCGCAAGGAGATGGGCCAGACCTTCGTGATCGTGACGCACAACGAGGAACTGGCTGACATGGCGGATCGGAAGCTGGTGATGCGGGATGGGGTGATCTGAGTGTCCGCCTGTCTGAATCAGGGCGCGCGATCAGGTCGGCCTATATTTGGTCAGCCAAGCGAGCCATGACAACCATCATCAAGCGAACCACGACGCGCAAGGAACTGACCTCCCTGCTGAAACGGAAAAAGCGGACGCGCAAGAACAAAGGCGTGGACGTGCTCAGCTACGCCGGCAAATTGAAGTTGAGCGAGGATGCGCTCACCATTCAGAAGAAGATGCGCGATGGATGGAAATAGGTTGCTGGTGGACACCAACATTGTCCATTACGCGCTCCAGGGCGATATGGCATTGGCGAAGCTCCTGGATGGCCAGAATCTGTACATCTCGTTCATCACGCGCATCGAACTACTGAGCTACCCGAAGATCGATCAGGCCAGCATCGATTTAATTGAGGACTTCCTTGAGCAAATTCCCATTGTGGAGAGCAATCCTGTCATCAACGCGGATGCGATCACCCTCCGGCGCGCAGCGGGCCTGGAAGTACCCGACTCCATTATCGCGGCCAGCGCACGATTCCTTGGTGTGCGCCTTATGACGGCAGACAAGGACTTCAAGAAGTTGGACGATGTACTTGACTTGCTTCTTTACACCAAATGAACTGGGCCAGACCTTCGTGATCGTGACGCACAACGAGGAGTTGGCGGGGATGGCGGATCGCAGGTTGGTGATGCGGGATGGGGTGATCTGAACGAACCGGTAGCCACAGGCAGCCTGTCGGGACGGCTCTTCGTCTAACTTGCACGAGTTGAAAGAACCCATGACCATTTGGAAGAGGACCATTCTATTGGCACTGTCATTAACCACGGGCATACTCTCGGCCCAGGACGGTTCGTTGGACCACTCGTTCAACAGTGCGGACGTGGGCTTCGGGCAAGGGGATGGGGCGAACATCAGTCCCGTGAGCGCTTGCTTGGTTCAACCCGACGGGAAGATCCTCATCGGCGGGTCATTCACGACCTACAACACGCAACCGGGCAGGGGCTTCAACCGATTGAACAGCGATGGCACCTTGGATGCGGCATTCCTTATCGGCACCGGGGTGGTGGGCAATGTCACCGCCATCGCGCGCCAGCCGGATGGGAAGATCATCATCGGCGGCTCGTTCGGCAGCTACAACGGCACCACGCGGGCCAACATCGCGCGGCTGAATGCTGACGGCAGCCTTGACACCGGCTTCGACCCATTGGCGGGTCCGGGCAGCGCGGTGCATTCGATCGCCTTGCAACCGGACGGGAAGATCTTGATCGGCGGCACCTTCAGCACCTACAACGGCACCGCGCGCAGCCGGATAGCACGCTTGAACGCCGACGGCAGCCTGGACACTTCGTTCAACCCCGGCACAGGTGCGACCGGCAGCGTCGGCAATCTCGGCATCCTGTCCGTTGCGCTTCAGCCGGATGGAAAGATCCTGATCGCGGGTGATTTCAATGGCTACAACGGCACAACGCGCAACCGCATCGCGCGGCTGAACGCGGATGGTAGCCTGGACACAGCGTTCAACCCGGGGACGGGATCCACCAACCCTCTCCGATCGATCGCCCTGCAGTCCGATGGCAAGATCATCGTCGGGGGTGACTTCACCATCTTCAACGGCACAGCGCGCAACCGCATCGCCCGGCTGAACGCTACGGGCAGCCTGGACACCGGCTTCGATCCGGGGACCGGGGTGGAAGGCGCATCCGGAGCCGTCCATTCCGTCGTTGTCCGACCCGATGGAAGGATCCTCATCGGAGGGTGGATCACGACGTACAATGGTGTGACGCGGATGAGGATCGCTTCTTTGAACACCAACGGCGGACTGGACACGAGCTTCGATCCAGGCTCCGGGGCGAACCAGACGATCCGATGCATGACGCTCCAAGCCGATGGGAAGATCCTGATCGGCGGCGATCTCATCTACTTCGGCGGCCAGGCATGCGGCCGCCTCGCGCGCGTTCATGCCGATGGCACAGCGGATACCGGCTTCAATCAGGGTTCAGGCGCGAACTTCAGGGTCAACGCCTGCGTCGTTCAACCCGACGGGAAGATCCTCCTAGGTGGAGAATTCACGGGGTACGGTGGCACAATCTGCGACCGGATGACAAGGCTCAACTCCGATGGCGGCATCGATGGCGGTTTCAACCTCGGCTTTTCCAGTGGCCTCTACCTCTACGGCATCACCCTTCAAACCGATGGAAAGATCATCCTCTACGGTCTATCCGATTCGTTCAAAGGCTACATCGACCGCTTCAATGCCGACGGAAGTGAAGATCCCGGCTTTGATGACGGTTTTGGTGCACAAGGCACGAACTCCCGCATCGAAGCCGTCGCTGTGCAGCCCGATGGCAAGCTGATCATCGGCGGTTACTTCACCGGCTTCGATGGAACGGCGTTGAACAACGTGGCCCGGCTCCATGCGGATGGCACCTTGGATCCGAGCTTCGTCTCCGGATCGGGTCCGAACAGCCCTGTGGAGTGGGTCCACGCGCTGCCCGATGGAAAGTCCCTTATCGCAGGCGGGTTCACGAGCTATAACGGCATCGCCTGCGGCAGGATCGTGCGCTTGGATGCCAGCGGCGGATCTGATGCCACGTTCAGCGCGGGCACGGGCGCGTCAGGCTCCATCCTGCACGCTGCCGCGCAGCCCGATGGCAAGGTGATCATCGGTGGTGATTTTACCGGTTTCAATGGCACGCCCATCAACCGTGTCGCACGGCTCAATGCGGATGGCAGCCTTGATATGGCCTTCAACCCGGGCACCGGAGCGAACGATGCCGTACGGACCATTACGCTGCAACCGGATGGTCGGATCATCATCGCGGGGAGCTTCACTTCCGTGAACGGAGTTCCGCGCAACCGCATAGCACGGCTCAACGCGGACGGGAGCCTGGATGCTTCATTCGATCCGGGTGCCGGGTCGAACGCTTGGATCAGGTCCAGCAGCATCCAAGCGGATGGAAAGATCATTGTCGTAGGTGATTTCACCAGCTACAACGGTGTTGGTCGCAACCGTATCGCGCGGATCAATGGCACGGCACGTGTCGGCATTCGCGTGATGCTCGAAGGCCCCTACAGCACCGGCCAGATGAACGACGCTCTGCGCAATCTCCCCTCCTTCCCGCTCACAGAGCCCTTCGCCGCCATGGGCTACGCTGAGAGCGGCTACGTGCCCGGTGCGAGCATTCATGCAGGCGTGCTCAGCACCACCGGTAACAATGCCATCGTTGACTGGGTGATCGTGGAGATGCGGCCCGCCGCTTCGCCAAGCACGATCGCTGCCACGCGCGCCGTGCTGCTGCAGCGCGATGGCGATATCGTGGACCTCGATGGCGTGAGCACCGTGGGCTTCGCGGGCCTGGCGCCAGGCAATTATTGCGTGGCCGTGAAACCGCGCACGCACCTGCCCGTGATGCTCTCGCCCAGCACGCCCGTGGCCTTCGGCGATGCGCCCGCTGTGGTTGACTTCACGCTGAGCGGCACGCAGGTGTTCGATAACGATGCGCGCAAGGACATCAGCGGCGTAATGGTGCTGGCCACCGGCGATGCCACCTTCAACGAGGAACTCAAGTACGTGGGCAACGGCAACGACCGTGATCCCATCCTGCTTCGCGTTGGCGGCTCAATGCCATCGAACGCGGTAAGCGGCTACTGGCCGGAGGATGTGAACATGGATGGCGTGGTGAAGTACGTGGGCGCGAACAACGATCGCGATCCGATCCTGGTCAACGTCGGAGGTTCAACACCGACGGCCACGAGGAATGCGCAGTTGCCGTGATGGGGTGAAGAGGTGTTGAACGGCTTGCTTCAGCGAGCGAGTTCACCCTTCCTACCTTCATCGCCTCAACCCTTTCCCATGCGCTTCCTTTTCGCCTACCTGCTCTTCGCGTTAACCTTTTCGCTCAGCGCTGCCGCGCCTCCCGGCGATCCCACTCCGTTCATCGGCAGCTTCCGCATGGAAGTACACACCTACAAGAACAACCAGGAGGACAAGCACAGCCCCGTGAACATGCGCATCTGGAGCCGCGCGGATATGCTGCTGTACGAACTGGTGATTCCCGGCCAAACACAGCAGATGCGCATGCTCACCGACCTGCGCACCAACTACGCCTATACCTTGATCGGCAATGGCCAGGGCGGCGGCACCGCCATGAAGATGAAACGGCCCGACCTCGGCAGTTTGGTCGATGACAAGAAGAGCGAGAAGCCGCAGATCACGGTGACCAAGGAGACCCGAATGATCGAAGGGCACAATTGCACCAAGATGATCGCCACCAGCAAAGAGGGCACGTGGACCGCATGGGTGGCTACGGGCCTGCGCAGCGCCTTCCTCGACATGGCGCGCGCCATGGATGGCCAAGCCGCGCAGCAGAACCGTTTCGCGCGCACCGATGTGGAGGGCTTCCCGTTGGAGTACGAATGGGTGCCCGCTTCGGGTGATGAGCGCGTGGTGTGCAACATCAAAGAACTGGTGGTGGGCAAGGTGGATGACAAGCTCTTCGACCTGAACGGCTACCAGATGATCGAGATGCCGAGCTTCGGCATGCCGCCACGTTGATACTTCGGACGCGACCAATCGCGTTCAACCAACGTGCGCATCACGCTATTCATCCTCGCGCTCTTCGCTGCTTCAATGCTTCAAGCACAGCCCTTGAAGCAGCGCGGCCCCAGCGCTGGCGGCACCGTCTCCTTGGGTGTGCGCTCTTCATTCAGCCTTTTCAATGGCGGCCATGGCGGCTCCCCTGGCACAGGAGCCGGAGGTCAAGCGCGCGTGCGCATCAGCGACCGGGTGAACACCGATTGGTTCTACGATTACTTCAACGGACCTGCGGGCCAGCTGGCGCACCGGCAGGACCAGCACATCGGCTGGAGCGTGATGTTCTATATGCGCAATCCATCGCCTGAACGCCAACTGCTGCAGCCTTACGTGCTGGCCGGGCACTGCTTCGATTACACCAAGCAGCAGTCGAACGCCGAGCCGGAGAATTTCGCCGAGCGCTGGAGCAGCGCCGTGCAAGCGGGCCTAGGCACGCACCTCAACGTAACGGACCGCGCCGATTTCTCCGTGGTATGCCAATACATGGCGCATTTGGGCACCGATGTGCATGCGCACGAGCACGACGGGAAAGTCGAGTTCCATAAGGAGAAGGGCGGCACCCTCGAAGGGCATCTGCTCATCCATTTGAGCTTCAACTACAAGATCGCCGACCTATGGTAGCGCGCGCTGCACTCCTTGCAACCCTGCTCGCTGCCGCAGCTGCGCAAGCACAAGACGATGTGCCCGTTGCTGAGCCATTGCTCGTGCGCGGCTCCGTCGCCATCAGTCCAGGATTCATGGTGAAGCAGCCGACCACCAACATCTACGTGGTGGGCAAATTGGAAGTCTTCACCGATGAACGCATCAGCCTTCGCGGCGAGGCGTTGTGGTACATCGGCAGCCAGCAGCAGTACGAACCTCTTCAACAGAATAGCCAGATCACCTTCGGGCCATTCGTTCACTTCACGCACAAGCGGCTCGACCTCGCACTGGGTTTCGAGCCCGGCGTGGCCTTGACACAGCCCGCACGGGATCTCGACTTCCTGGAACAGGCCCCGCTGCGCATCATTCCCAACATGGCGCTCTGCGGCGGCCTCACCTTCGCGGTGTGGGACTACTTCCAGTTCTTCATCGATGCGCGATACACCCACGCCAATTACACGGGGCCTTACAGCGCTACCGTGCCGCTGGATGAATTCGTGCTCGGCGCCGGCCTCGGATGGCAGGTGCCGGTGAAGCGGATGATCAAGAAGAAGTGAGGTTCCATCCGGTTGCCATCTTCGCCGCATGGCAACGAAATTGGACCTGCTCGAACGCGTTGAAGTGACCAGTCGCGCGCAATGACGGACTTGGCTGAAGAAGAATCATGCGCGCAGCGAAGGCATCTGGCTCGTCACTTACAAGAAACACGTGGCGGGCAAATACCTGAGCTTCGAGGAGAAGGTGCAGGAGGCGCTCTGCTTCGGCTGGATCGACAGCGTGCCTCGGAAGCTCGATGCGGATCGCACCATGCACTACCTGAGCCCGCGCAAGCCCAAGAGCGTATGGAGCGCGATCAACAAGGCGCATGTGGAGCAGTTGGTCGCGGACAAACGAATGACAGCAGCAGGGCTACGAGCCATCGAAGTCGCCAAGGCGAACGGCTCATGGACCAGCATCGACTCGGCAGAAGCGATGGAGATGCCAAGCGACCTTCAGCGCGCATTCAAAAAGAACCGCAAAGCGCAAGCGCACTACGACGCATTCCCGCCAAGCGCGCGCAAGCAGATCCTCACGTGGGTGATCGATGCGCGAACAGAGCAAACACGCGCTCGCAGGATCGCGACCGTGGTTGATCTGGCTGCGAAGAACATCAGGGCGAATGGCCAGACCGTGAAAGCGCACGCAGAGATGAACCAACGGTGATGGCGAAGCTCGCTTCGGATCAAAGGAACTTGAAAGCACTGCTCGACGAGGCATACGACCGCCTCGCTCGCCCGGCCTTCATCACCGATGACCCCATCCAGGTCCCGCGTGCATTCAGAAAGCGGGAAGATGCCGAAGTGATCGGCTTCCTCACCGCCACCATCGCGTGGGGCCAGCGCAAGACCATCATCAACAACGCCTGGAAGCTGGCGCGCTTGATGGACGAGCGGCCCTACGAATTCGTGATGAATGCCGATGCCACGGACCTGAAACATGTGAGCGGCTTCGTGCATCGCACCTTCAACGGCGCCGACCTGAAGCACTTCATCATCGGCTTGCGGCATCTGTACGTGAACCGTGGCGGCATCGAAGCAGCCTTCCTCGAGAACGAAACGATCGGCGATATGGGCACCGCCATCGCGCGCTTCAAGCAGCGCTTCTTCGATCCGAAGCATCAGCCGCGAACACGCAAGCATGTCGCTGATCCCTCGAAGGGCAGCAA
>JBATND010000021.1:0-4855 GCA_049290175.1 Flavobacteriales bacterium
GGTCAAGGGCATCTGGTTCCTTGGCCGTGACCGGCATGGCCGCATCTGGGGCAGTGCCGCACAGCCGGGCGGATTCTGTTTCGATCCTGCTACCGGCTCTGCTTCGGTATTCCCCGACCGATTCACCGGCTCAGGAGGCTTGCCGCAGGGCGCGATCAACGACCTGTATCATGGAGCGAACGGGGAGCTCTGGTTCGGTAATCCGTTGGGTATCGTCATACACGATCCCACACAACCGCAGGTGCGCACTTTCGTTCCGCTTGACCTGCAAGGCATGCCCAACAGGTTGCGCATCTGGTCCATGGAGTTCAGCGGTGACAGCGTGCTCTGGTGCGCGGCCGGCGCTGCGGGGCTGATCAAGATCGACCTGGGCACCTCACGTGCGATGAACGTGCCGCTACCCGGCATGAAGGACGCGAGATTCTTTGTGTGGGACCTGCTCAGCCGTGACGATGGATTGTACATCGCCTGCTCCGATCGTCTCCTGCGCTTAGACCCGCGCAGCATGCACATCAGGGACTTGAGGGTGAGGGATGAGGCCAATGAGGACTTCAAGGCAGGCAGGCGCTGGTTGGCAGGCGATATCGACGGCTCAATATGGATGTCGCTCGACTTGATCACGATCGCTCACTTCGACCCTAGCACGGGAAGCACGACCACATACGTGCCGGACACCGCCATGACCGATGGCTTGTTCCTGGATGCGGCCTATGGCATGGTGTGCATGAAGGATGGCCGGAATTGGATAGGTCGCAACATCCGCGGCTTGGCCTATTTCGACAAGGCAAAGGGGAAATGGACCGATCTCGTGGACGATGTGAACGAGCGCCGTGTTCGTGTAGGCCGCCTCGTGGGCCTGACCGCCGCGAACGACAGCGTCTTGTGGCTGGCATCCGATGGAGCGGGTTTGATCCAATACAGCATACCAACCGGCACCTACAAGCACTTTGATCAGCACCATGGCATCACTGAGCTGGGACTGAACAACGTAGTCTTGGATAATCGAGGGCGAGCATGGGCCAATTCAGAAGAACGTGTCTTCTGCTTCGACCCGGCGAAGGAGCGCGCGATCGTGGTGAACCCGCGAAGCAGCACTGGCGGCGATGCGCCCAAATGGACCCTGGGCATGTCGCGCGGCGGACTGCTCGCCATGAATGTCGGGTACGAGATTGCTGTTTTCGACGCGAACGCTGTTGGCAGCGAACCCGCTCCGCCCGCTCCTGTGCTTTCTCAGGTCCTGATCGATGGCGTCGCCATGGATCCGGGTAGCGATGGAGCCATCACTATGCGCTATGATCAGACTTTGCTCGATGTGCGCTTCGGTGCGATTCTGCCTCCCGGCTACATCAAGCGATACGCCGTGCGCTTGGATGATGCCGAATGGAGCGAAAGCACCGAAGGCATCGTGAACCTGCGTGGATTGGTGCCGGGCAACTACCGCTTCGAGCTGAAGGTGATGAATCGCGAGGGGTCGTGGAGCCCCATCACCACCCTGCGGGTAACCGTGCCCGCTCCGTGGTGGCAAACGCTGTTGGCGCGCATCCTCTTCGCGGTGATGCTCGCCGTTGGCATCGTGCTCATCTTCCGCGCACGACTCAACTGGATCCGCAGGCGCGAACGCGCGCAAGAGGAACAGGAGCGCCATGTGAATGAGTTGAAGCTGCAGGCACTGCGTGCGCAGATGGATCCGCACTTCGTGTTCAACTGCCTCAATAGCATCGACAGCTTCATCATTGCCAACGATCGCGAGCAGGCATCGCACTACCTCGGTCGTTTCGCCAAGTTGATCCGCCTGATCCTTCAGCATAGCGACAGCACGCGCGTGCCATTGGAGCGCGAGGTGGAAATGCTGAAGTACTATTTGGAGTTGGAGACGCTCCGGTTCAAGCATCCATTCACCTTCGCGGTTACCATCGATGAGAAGTTGCATGGCGAGCCGGTTGACATACCCACGATGCTGATCCAACCTTATATCGAAAACGCCATCTGGCATGGGTTGAGGCATCTGGAGTCCGCCGGGCATATCTCGGCCGATTTCAAGCTGCACGATGATCAGCTCGAATGCACCGTGCAGGACAATGGCATCGGTCGCGATGCCTCACGCGCGATCAACCTGCAACGCAGCGGGATGCACCGAAGCATGGGCATGCGCGTGAGCGCCGATCGCTTGCGGCTCTATGGCGAATTGGAGCAGGGCGCATCGCGTGTCACCATCAACGACCTGAAGGATTCAGAAGGGAAGGCCACCGGCACATGTGTAGTGATCCTCATCCCACTGCTCCAGCACAACAACGAATAGTCACCTTCGCAACATGATCCGCGCACTCATCATCGACGACGAGAAACCCGCTCGCGACAAGCTGCTCATGCTCGTGCAGCAATACTTCGCCGACCGCATTGAAGTGCTCGCGCAGTGCGAGGATGGCGAACAGGCCGTGACCGCCATCGCACAGCACCGCCCCGACCTGCTCTTCCTCGATGTGGAAATGCCCAAGCTCACCGGCTTCGATGTGTTGCGCAAGTCGGACCTCAACGGCATCGAAGTGATCTTCACCACGGCGCACGACCACTATGCCATCAAGGCCATCAAGTTCGCGGCGGTCGACTACCTGCTCAAGCCGATCGACATCGATCAATTGCGGGAGGCCGTGGACCGTGTGCAGTCCAAGCGCGGGCTCAGCGGCAACGTGGAGCGCATGGACCGTATGCTGGAGGACGTGAAGAGCGGCATCACTCCGGACCGCATGAGCGTGCCCACGCTCAACGGATTCCAATTGGTGAAAGTGGAAGAGATCGTGTGGTGCGAAGCCGTGAACTACTACACCGTGCTGCACATGGTAGGCAACCGGCAGATCGCCATCACGCGCAGCTTGAAGGAGATCGAAGAGACGCTCGACGGCCCAGATTTCATCCGCATCCATCGGAGCCATACCATCAACCTGAAGCACCTGGCCAAGTATATCAAGGGCAGTGGCGGCCAAGTGGTGATGAGCGACGGCAAGACCCTGGACGTGGCACGCTTGCGCAAGGACGAGCTGCTGGCTAGGATCGGGAGCCGATAGGAACCTATACACGTCCGAGCGGACGTGTATAGGGAATGGCGCTTTCCTTTACATGTAAGGGCTAACTTGTATAGATTTGGGCACTTTCCTTTACACGTTGTTCTCGATATGACAAGCAAAGAGCCCCTTCCTTATCAGGTTCCGGACCTGCCTCACGGCAGCAACATGGAATCGGCCCAAGTGCTTAGGGCGCTGACCCAGGCGCATCGTCATTTGGCCGAGTTGAAAGGCGTTACCTCGTCCATTCCCAACGAGCGCATGCTGCTCGACACCTTGTCACTTCAAGAGGCGAAGGATAGTTCCGCTATCGAGAACATCATCACAACGCACGACGAAGTCTATCAGAGCGATTCGCGGTCCAAGCAGTTCGCAACAGCAGCAGCCAAGGAGGTGCATCGCTATGCCGAGGCGCTCAAGCATGGATTCGAAATGGTGGAGAAGCAAGGCGGGATCGGATTGCGATTGATACTTGAGGTACAGGCGATCGTGGAGAACAGTGATGCAGGGTTTCGCAAGTTGCCTGGCACCAAGTTGAAGAACGACCTGACAGGAGAGGTGGTCTATGTGCCGCCGCAGAGCCATGAGGAAATCAAAGCGCTCATGAATAATCTGGAGCGCTTCCTCAACGACGACGGACTCCTGGAGGCGGACCCCTTGGTGAAAATGGCAATTGCGCATCACCAGTTCGAGACCATCCATCCGTTCTATGATGGCAACGGGCGCACGGGGCGTATCATCAATGTGCTTTACCTGGTGCGATGTGGCCTACTCGAACTACCGGTGCTCTACATGAGCCGCTACATCATCCGCAACAAAGCCGCCTATTACCGCCTGCTGCAAGAGACCCGCACCAGCGGCGATTGGGATCCCTGGGTGATTTACATGCTCAAGGGCATTGCCACCACGGCCAAGGACACTACCGCGCTGATCAAGGCCATCAAGTCGGTTATGCAGCAATACAAGCAACGCATCCGCAGCGAGAAGCCCCGCATCTACAGTCAAGACCTGATCAACACGCTGTTCCGATATCCATACACGAAGATCAACTTCATCGAGCGCGACCTGCACGTGAGCCGTGTGACCGCCACGAAGTACCTGGAGACCCTGGTGCGCATGGCCCTCTTGAAGAAGGTGAAAGTGGGCCGCACCAACTTCTACTTGAACGAGCCGCTCTTCGCACTGCTGCGCGATGGCGTGAGCAACTGAGGTGCATTTCTCCTCCCCAGCCTGCCCCGGGCTTGACCCGGGGGAGAGGGCCGGGTCGCACTTAGCCAAAGCCTTCGGAGACGGCGCGGTGAGGGGCATTCCCCTCCCACCCTCTGCCGTTCACAGCCACGGATCGCCGCTCACATGGTATAGCTGGGCAAGGCAGAGCGGTTGCTCACATTTGTCATACTGATCCGCTTCGCCTTGCTCATGTCCCGTGAGAAGAAGTGAACCGCAGCGATCACCTTGAATCAAGCAACACCAACAACACCGCAACCATGAACACAACCTCACAACTCGTAGCCATCCCCGACAACGTGACCGGTGGCGCGCAATATGAGCAACTGGCCTACCTCGAGGCGTACGACGCCGTGCTCAATAGCGACTACGCCTTCGTGGCCTACAAGGAGACCGACAGCTTCGGTTGGCGCGTGCGCATCAAAGCCTTGCACATCACGGGCGCTGTATTCGAGCCCGATGCCATGCGCAGCAATGCGCGATCAACCGGCGCGCAAGGAAAGCCGTTCTTCACATGGGGCAACTGCATCGACCCTAGCGATAGCGATCAGCGCAGCGTGCAGTACCGT
>JBATND010000022.1:0-13041 GCA_049290175.1 Flavobacteriales bacterium
GCATCAACCTGGTGGTGAGCCACCGCGGATGGACGGCGCTGAAAGCCGCTGGTGTACACGAGGCCGTGGAGCGCATCGTGGTGCCTGTGCATGCGCGCATGACGCACGACCGCGACGGCAAGCTCACGCGCCTGCCGTACAGCATCGACGAGCGCGCCATCCACAGCGTGAGCCGCGGCGAGCTGAACAAGGTGATGCTGAGCGAAGCGGAGAAGTTCCCCAATGTGAAGCTGCATTTCGAGCATCGCTGCACGAGCGTGAACCTCGAGACGGGCACATGTACTTTCCACAACGAAGCCTCTGGCGAAGCGAGCGCAGTGCCTGCTGATGTGGTCTTCGGAAGCGATGGCGCACCGAGCGCGGTGCGGCAGGAATTCATGAAGCACCGCTTCACCTTCAGCCAGACCTACATCGAGCACGACTACAAGGAGATCGCCTTCGCGCCGAATGCGGATGGTACGCCGCGCATGGACCCGCACTGCTTGCACATCTGGCCGCGCCGCTGGTTCATGATGATGGGCCTCGCCAACACCGATGGCGGATTCACGGGAACGCTCTTCATGCCGCACGAGGGCGAGTACTCATTCGATCGCATCAAAGACGAGCAGGACCTCATGCGCTTCTTCGAGGAGCATTTCCGCGATGCCATCCCGATGCTGCCCGATCTCGCCGAGCAATACTTCCGCAACCCGCAGAGCAACCTCGCCATCATCCGCTGCTCGCCGTGGACCTACAAGGACAAGGTGGCGCTGATCGGCGATGCGGCCCACGCCATCGTGCCTTTCTATGGCGAAGGCATGAACGCCGGCTACGAGGACTGCAAGGTGCTCAACGACATCCTGAACCAGCACGGCGACGACAACTGGGCCACCGTGCTCGATGCCTACCACAAAGCACGCAAGCCCAACGGCGACGCCATCGCGGATCTCTCACTGCGCAACTTCGTGGAGATGCGCGACCTCGTTGCCGACCCGAAGTTCATCCTGCGCAAGAAGATCGAAGGCCGACTGCAAGCGCGTCATCCCGACAAATGGCTGCCGCTCTACAGCCAGGTGAAGTTCAGCGACATCGGCTACAAGACCGCTTGGGACGAGGGCCTGCGCCACGACCGCATCATGGAGCAGGTGCTGGCCATGCCGGGCATCGAGGAGAACTGGGAGAGCGAGGAAGTGGAGAAGATGGCGTTGGGGTTGTTGAACTGATGCGGCAATGAAATCCAAGCGAAAATTGTTGGGGCTTCTATTGGGCCTTTCCTTACTGCTTGCGATGGGTTTGGTCTTGAGGTCTTATAAGCTCTCTGAAGAGGAGATCAGGGCTTGCAGTTGGAAGTACAATGGTGATCTCGACGCGTGTCACCCGCACCCCGATTTCATTCACTTTGATTTTGGCACTACGGAATTGAAGGAGAGTGTTGTATACATGGGTGGGGCTCCGTTTGCAAGGGTCATTTTGTCCTATTCACATGGCGGGGTTCGTCGTATTCAACTATGGCTGTATGAGTGCAAGAGATTGGTCGAGTATCGCTGTATGTAGTACCAAGCGCTGTTGACGGACCAGAATGGTCATCGCAGGCATAATCGTCTGGAGGCGATAGGTCGAGTTCCTCTTCATATTCTTGAAATCGGTTGAGTTATGTGCCTTTGACATGGGTTTATCCTGCCATGCCCGAACGCACCAACTCTCTCCCCATTATCGGCGATGAGGCCGTTGTGAGCAGGATACACACGGTGCGACGTCGAGGTGATGCCCTCGCTTCGCCGTGGGCTGCGCGAAGGCGAAGTGGATCGAGATCTTGCCGAGCTGTACGTTGTGCCGACCAAGGCACTCAGGCAGGCTGTTCGCCGAGCGCATCCTGCACGACCTTCTTCAACTGCGGAAGATGCTTCTGCAGGATAGGCCATACGAATTGGTCATCGATGCTGTCGTAGGAGTGGATCAGGCGGTTCCTGAATTGCACGATGCGGTCGGCCTCTGGGATGGGATGCGCTGGATCGAGCTTGCGGATCTGGTTCACCGCCTCGCCGATGATGCCGACCTGGCGCTCCACCGCGCTTTTCACCATCGCATGCCTCGTGTACGCCTCGAAGCCATCGATACGCCCTTGCTTGACGAAGGCATCGATCAATTCGATCGACTTCAAGATGTCAGCATAGAAGCTTTCCAGTCGTTCCGTCATAGATCAGCTTCTTGGTGGAGTCGATCACGCGCTTCTTGATCGGGTTCTGGAGCGATGCGGGCGTAAGCAGATCCACTTTCCGCTGGAAGAAGCCCTCCATGCTGTCCCAGAGCGACCATAGCTGCTCGCCTGTTGCCAGCGGATCGTCACCCTGCATCTCAACCAGGAGGTCCACGTCGCTCTCGGGCCGGAAGGGGCCGTTCACCGCCGAGCCGAAGGCATACAGTTCCTTCACCTTGTGCGCGCGGCACAGGTCGATGAACTGCTGGCGGTGGCCATTGATCAGGTCGACGAGCATGCAGCGAAGGTAGCGCGCTTCGCGGTCGCAGGCCAGACTGGTTGGGTCGCGTTACCGCCATTGCGTGCAGGCGTTCCGCCATTGCGTGGTCGAGCGAATCAAAGTCATCCATCACATCCACGGCGCAGAACTCAAGGAATTGGACTTTTTCGATGCGAGACAGCATCCTCGGCGCATGAAAGTATGATCCCCACACCCCCGCGTTGACACTTTCGCCCTCCAGCACGCGTTCTCCCACAGCGCGCCGCGCCAACTTTCGTCCATGCGCCGAATTGCACCATTGATCCTGCTCGCAACGCTGGCTACCGCCGAGCTCTGCGCGCAGCCCATGAGCCGCCGGAGGCCGGACATCATCCCGCTCGATGGCAAAGCCAAGCGCATCGGCTGGTTCGTAGGGCCGGGCATCACGTACACGCTGCCACGTTTCAAGAACGAGGAGGAGGAGGTCTTCCGCAACGACAGCCTGCGCTACATGGCCACCTATGATCCCAGCGGAAAGCTGGGCCTCTACCTCGAAGCGGGCGCAACGTGGTACACGCGCGATCCCGTCATCATCGACTACTTCGATTTGGGCGTGGCCTACAAGAATTTCCGAGGCGCCGAGAGCTACACCGGAACACTGCTGCGCGGCGATACCGTGGCGCCGCTTGCTGGCGAAGGCTACTTCGCGGAACGATTGCTCACCGTGGCGTTCAATGCCAACAAGTTCTTCCCCACGGGCGATTACCAGTTCGTGCAGTTGAGCCTCGGCGCCAATGCCGACTTGCGCTTGGGCAGCGAGTATTCGCACACCGGCGATCCTTTCTTGAATCGGCACGCGTTCCCGCCTGATCTGATCGTGCAGGGGCACGTGAAGCTCGGCTACGGTTTCAAGGTCACAGGTCGAATGCTCGTGATCCCCGCGTTGGAGACTCCCGTGTTCAGCGTGCTGCCAACGGATCAAGGCTTCGGCAAGCTGCAGTGGTTCAGTAGCACTTATCGCCCGCTCATCCTCAGCGTGCGCTTCCTCTTCCTGCGAGCCCGTAATGGCTTCGATTGCCCGCCCCCCATCAAGCACAACGAGCTGGAGCGCGGAAGGAAGGTGTACAAGCCGGATAGTTACCATCCCTGAAGTGGTGAGTGGTGAGTACAGAGTGGTGAGTGCCGCAGCGCGGTTCTGATCGCTCACCACTCTGTACTCACCACTCTCCACTCCCCACTTCTTCAGCCCCAAAGACCCGTCATCGCAAGAACGGATTCGACCGCCGCTCCCTTCCGATCGTGGTGCTCGGTCCATGCCCGCAATGCACGGTCACATCGTCGCCCAGCGGAAAGAGCTGCTCCTTGATGCTCTTGATGAGCGTATCGAAGTTGCCGCCGGGCAGGTCGGTGCGGCCGATGCTCCCTTGGAAGAGCACATCGCCGGCGATCACGAAGCGCTCGGCCTCGGCGTAGAGCGCGATATGCCCAGGAGCGTGGCCGGGAACGAAGAGCACGCGCAGTTCGTGGTCGCCGAGCGCGATGCGTTCGCCTTCTTCGATGAAGCGCTCGGGGTCGGGGGCTGGTTGGCACGGCACGCCATAGAGCTGCCCTTGGCGCGGTGCCATGCGCAGCAGCTGCAGGTCGGCCATGTGCAATTCGGGCTTCAGTCCGTAGCGGTCGCTGGCCCACGCGCAGCCCAGTACATGGTCGATGTGGGCGTGCGTGAGTACTAGGCGCTCAGGCGTCAGTCCTCGCTCATCGAACCAGGCCTCCAGCTCGCGCTCCTCGGCCGTATCGCAGCAGCCGGGATCGATCAGGATGGCGCGCTCGCCAGCGTACACGACGAAGGTGTTCTCTTGGAAAGGATTGAAGGTGAAGGAGGCGACGTTGAGCATGTATCGTTTCGCAAGAACTTCGCGGGCTGAAGCACCCGGAGAGGGTGCACAAAGTAGCTACCTTGCTCGCGTGCAATCCGGCACCCTAACCCCGCGCTTCTCGCTCGTCCTCGCATCGCTGCTCTCGCTCGCGGTGCAGGGGCAGTTCTACCAGGGCACGCAGCAGGAGTATGGCAAGAACCGCGTGCAGTACCAGGAGTTCCTCTGGCAGCAGTACCGCATGCAGGGCATGGAAGTGTACTTCTACACCGGTGGGCGCGACCTGGCGCGTTTCACGGCCCAATCGGCCCAGCGCCACCTGAAGGAGCTGCAGACCGCCTTCGACTTCGCGATCGATGAGCGGCTCCAGTTCATCGTGTACAGCTCACTCACTGATTTCAGGCAGAGCAACATCGGCCTCGAGGGCATGGGCGACCAGATGAACATCGGGGGCCTCACGCGCATCGTGGGCACCAAGATCTTCGTGTACTTCGAGGGCGACCACGCCCTGCTCGACCAGCAGATCCGTTCGGGCATCGCCCATGTGCTGGTGGACCAGATGATGTTCGGCGGCAACTGGCGCGAGATTCTGCGCAGCAGCACCTTCCTCGCGTTGCCCGAATGGTACACGCAAGGCATCATCAGCTACCATGGCCGCCGCTGGGACGCTATCACCGCCAACCGGGTGCGCGATGCGGTGGTGAGCGGGCGCTATGACAAGTTCAATCGATTGGAAGGGGAGGATGCGCGACTCGCCGGGCACATGCTCTGGCGCTACGTGGCCGAGGTGTACGGTCCGGCCGTGATCCCCAACATCCTGTACATGACGCGCGTGAGCCGCAATGCCGATAGCGGTTTCCTGTACGTGCTGGGCGTATCGCTGAAGACGCTGCTCGCCGAATGCCTGGAGCACTACCGCGGGCGCTTCGCGGAAGAGGACCGCTACCGGCAGGACATGAGCCTGGAGCCTTTGCCCATCAAGACCAAGCGGCAACGGCAATACGCGCAGTTGCAGCAAAGCCCCGATGGCCGCTGGCTGGCATGGACCAGCAACGATTTGGGCCAGTACAAGGTGTGGCTGCGCGAGATCGCCACGGGCAAGACGCGCCGCATCGTGAAGGGCGAGAAGAAGATCGACCGCATCATCGACCGCAGTTATCCCGTGCTGGCCTGGCACCCCAGCAGCAAGGCGCTGAGCTATGTGGTGGAGCGCAAGGGCGAGCTCCGTTTCCGCACCTACACGCTCGACGAGCGCAAGACCACCGAACGCGACATGCTCCTGCTGGAGAAGGTGCTCAGCATGGATTACGCGCCCGATGGCCGCACCATGGTGCTCAGCGGGGTGCGCGAGGGCCGCACCGACCTCTACCTCTTCAACGTGCTCGCCAATCGAAGCGATCCGCTCACCGATGATCCGTGGGACGACCTGGAGCCGCGCTTCGTTGATGGCGGCAGCCGCATCATCTTCACCAGCGACCGCATCGACGATACCCTGCGCGTGGTGAAGGAGACCATCTCGCAGCGCGGCCACAAGGACATCTTCCTCCTCGATGTGGAGCGCCGCGGCCGTGTGCTCACGCGCCTCACCGACACGCCGGACCGCAGCGAGTCGCAGCCCTTCCAACTCGACAGCACAGGCTACACCTACCTCAGCGACCTCGACGGCGTAGCCAATCGGTTCCGCGTGCGCTACGACAGCACCATCAGCCACATCGATACCACGGTGCATTACCGCTTCTTCACCGTTGAGGACCGCCTCACGGACCTGAAGCGCGGCTTGCTCGAGCATCATGTCCACAGCAACCGTGGCCGCTATACCGCCCTGCAACTGCGTGGCGGGCGCTACCTCTTCTACCAAGGTCGCATCGGCGAAGCCGGGCCAACGGGCGCGTTGAGCATCCCGTCGCCTACGACCGGAGAGCCGCGCGCAACGGCAACCGATCCGCGCATGGATGATGCGGGAAGCGTGGTGAAGGTGCAGCCGCAGAATCCGCGCGGCGCTGGCGAAGGCGGTTTCGATGTGCGCCGCTATGTCTTCAGCGATGAGAAGCCCGGAGCGCCTGCACCCAACCAAACGCAGGCCCAAGCAAAGCCACGCACTACCGAAGCACAACCCGATAGCACCAAGAAGCCATTCGTATTTCCCGAACAGCGCAACTACAACCTCAACTTCACCATTGATCGCGTTGTGACGCAGATCGATAACAGCTACAGCAATCAGTTCTATCAGCCTTTCTCCGGCCAGGCAGGCATCAACCCAGGGTTGAGCGGACTGACCCGCATGGCGGCCAGCGACCTCTTCGAGGATCATCGCGTGGTGGGCGGCTTCCGATTGGCGCTCGACCTGAACAACAACGACTACCTGCTCGCCTACGAGAACCTCAAGCACCGCATCGACAAGCGCATCTCGTTCCAGCGGCAAGCCTTCCAGGGCCTCAACAACGCAGGTATCGTGAAGGTGCATTCGCACAATGTGCGCTACCAGCTGAGCTATCCTTTCAGCGAGCTGGCCAGCGTGCGCGCCTCGATCATGTACCGCCACGATCGCTTCGTGCAGCAGAGCATCGATCCACTGAGCCTCACCACGCCGAATGGCGTTGACCACATGGCAGGGGCGAAGCTCGAATGGGTCTATGACAGTTCGATGCCGCGCGGCCTCAACCTCTGGACCGGCTGGAAGCTGAAGGTCTTCGGCGAGTACTACCAGCATCCCGAGCGCAAAGGCGATATGCAGGTGGTCGGTACCGATCTGCGCCACTCCATGCGCTTGCATCGCGACATGATCTGGGTTTCGCGCATCGCGGGAGCTTCATCGCTGGGAAGCCGGCGCATCCTTCATTTCCTCGGCGGCGTGGACAATTGGATGTTCGCCAAGTTCGATCCGAGCATCCCCATCGACTTCACGCAGAACTACCAGTTCCAGACGCTGAGCACGCCCATGCGCGGCTTCTTCTACAACGCGCGCAACGGCACCAGCTTCGCTGTGATCAACAACGAGGTGCGCGTGCCCATCTTCCGCTACTTGCTCAATCGGCCCATCCGCTCAGACTTCATCAATCACATGCAGGTGGCCGCCTTCGGCGATATCGGCGCGGCATGGACCGGTAGCGACCCTTATGCCGCCGACAACAGCTTCAATCGCCTCGTCATCCAGCGGAACCCGCTCACCATCACGCTCAACAGCACGCGTGAACCCATCTTGGCGAGCTATGGCTTCGGCCTGCGCACGCGCTTGCTCGGCTACTTCGTGCGCGCCGATTGGGCCTGGGGCATAGACGATGGCGTGACGTTGCCGCGCGTGTTCCACTTCTCGCTCAGCCTCGATATCTGATGCAGTTCGACGCGCAGACCATCGGCCTGCTCATCATCGTGGGCCTTCTCGCAGGCATCCTCAGCGGCTTCGTTGGCGTGGGCGGCGGCATCATCATGGTGCCCGCGCTGGTATGGCTGCTCGGCTACAACCAGCATCAAGCGCAAGGCACCAGTTTGGCGGTGCTCATGCTGCCCGTGGTCTTCCTCGCCGTGCGCAACTATTGGAAACAGGGCATGATCGATTGGAAGGTCGTGGCCGTAATCGCCGTGGCTTTCGTGGCTGGCGGCTATTTGGGAAGCAAGGGCGCACTGAGCCTGCCGGCCGATACCGTGAAGCGCGTCTTCGGCGTGGTGCTGCTCGTGGTCGCCGTCAAGCTTATGCTCGGAAAGTGATGCGCGATGTGAAGCAGGCGATCGCTGCGGTCCATGCCGATATGGTGGCGTGGCGCAGGCACCTGCACCAGCACCCGGAGCTTTCGTTCCGTGAGCATGAGACCGTGGCCTACGTGGCCGAGGTGCTGAAGCGCGAGGGCATCGAAGTGCGGGAGGGCGTGGCGAAGCTGACTCCCGATGCGAAAGGCACGGGCATGATCGCCGTGGTGCGCGGTGCGAAGAGCACGAGCGACAAGTGCATCGCCCTGCGCGCCGATCTGGATGCACTGCCGATCCATGAAGCGGGCAAGCCCGACTACTGCTCGCTGAACGCTGGTGTGATGCACGCCTGCGGTCACGATGCGCATACCGCCATGGTGCTCGGAGCGGGCATCGCCTTGCATCGCGCGCGCGCCGAATGGAGTGGGAACGTCATGCTCGTGTTCCAGCCGGGTGAGGAGAAGGAACCGGGGGGCGCATCGCTGCTGATCAAGGAAGGCGTGCTCACGGATCCGAAGCCCGCAGGCATCATCGGGCAGCACGTGACACCCGAACTTCCGTTAGGCAAACTCGGTTTCCGAAGCGGTCCCTTCATGGCAGCGGCCGATGAGCTGTACATCACCGTGAAGGGCAAGGGCGGCCATGCAGCGCAGCGCGACAAGCTGATCGATCCGATATTGATCGCCGCGCAATTGCTGCCGAGGCTCTATGAAGAAGCGAAGCGGGGCGTGCCTCCGGGCCAGCCCATGGTGATCAGCTTCGGCAAGCTCATCGCGAACGGCGCCACCAACATCGTCCCTGAGACCGTGACGATCGATGGCACCTTGCGCACATTCGATGAAGGATTGCGCGCACGGTTGCACGAGATATTGCCAAGCATCGCGCAAGATGTCGTGCAAGGCATGCAGGGCGAATGCGAATTCCGCTTGGTGAAGGGCTCGCCCGTTGTGAAGAATGATCCGGAACTGACCGAACGCTTGCGGCGCGTGGCCGTGGATCTTGTAGGCGCGGAGAACGTCGTTGAAATGGACATCCGCATGGGCGCCGAGGATTTCGCCTACTACACGCACGTGATGCCCGGCTGCTTCTTCCGCCTTGGCACCGGCAACCCAGCAAGGCCCGGCACGCAGAGCGGGCTGCATACCGCCGCTTTCGATGTGGATGAGGATGCGCTGGCGATAGGCGCAGGGATGATGGTTGCTGGGGCGCTGAATGAGTTGGGCTGATTCCGGCGGCAGCAGGCTTTGATGAGCCAGCGCTCGGCGTCAAGCTGCGTGCGGACGAGGAAAGCCGGGCCTTATCGTCAGCTCAAGCGCGTGAATGCGGCTTCGGGTCACGGTGCCATCCGATGCGGACGGAATTAACCGCAGCCAAATGTGGCATTCATGGGGTACATTTGGCTGCGGTTAATGCAAAGGCCATGGGTGCTATCATCGGTCGGGAGGAAGAGCTCCGGGTTCTGCGGGATGCTCTGGATACGGGGTATTCCGAACTGATCGTGGTGCATGGCAGGAGAAGGATCGGCAAGACCTTCCTGATCCGGAACGCCTACGAGGGCCGCTTGAGCTTCGAGCTCTCGGGCATGCACAACGGAACCCTGAAGGAGCAGCTGAAGAACTTCATGCTCGCGCTCCCTTCGAACGCGCGGCCCAAGGCACCGCCCGCCGACTGGCTCGATGCGTTCCATCTGCTGGGGCGCCACTTGGGCCGGTTGAAGGGAAAGGCCAAGAAGGTCGTCTTCATCGACGAGTTCCCTTGGCTCGATGGGCACCGTAGCGGCTTCTTGTCTGCCTTCGCCAATTTCTGGAACGGATATGCCACCAAGCGCCGCGACCTGGTGGTGGTGATCTGCGGATCGGCGGCCTCTTACATGATCCGGCATGTGATCAACAACAGGGGAGGCCTGCACAACCGGCTCACGCGCAAGATCCGTCTGGCGCCTGTCGATCTGCGCGATACCGAACGGATGCTGGAGCACGGCAGGGTGAAGCTCGCGCGCATGGACATCATTCAATTGTACATGGTGCTGGGCGGCGTGCCTTATTACCTGCGCATGGTGAAGCGCGGGGAGAGTGCTGCACAGGCCATTGACCGCCTTTGCTTCGATCGGCAAGGCTTCCTGCGCGGCGAGTTCCACAATGTGTTCGCCTCGCTATTCGACCATCCGGGCAACCACGAAGCGGTGGTGCGTGCATTGGCCAAGGTGCGCAAGGGGCTTACGCGCAATGCGATCCTCAAGCGGAGCGGCGTGGCTTCGGGCGGCACCATGAGCAGCACCCTGCGGGAGTTGGAAGAGTCCGGCTTCATTGAGCGCTACACGCCCTACGATGGCAAGAAGGATCCGCTTTTCCGGATCACGGACGAGTTCACGCAGTTCTACTTGCGCTTCATGGAGGGCGCGAAGCCCTCCGCGCGCGGTGTATGGGCGAGGCTCAGCGCCACCCCGGCGTACAAGGCGTGGGCAGGCTTCACCTTCGAGACCATCTGCATGAAGCATGTGGAGCGGATCAAGGATGCGCTGCGCATCGGCGGGGTGCGGAGCGTGGAGGGCAGTTGGGTGGGCAAGGGCGATGAGAGCGGCGCGCAGGTGGACTTGCTCATCGACCGTGACGACAACGTGATCAACCTCTGCGAGATGAAGTTCAGTGCCAAGCCCTTCCGGATCGACAAGCGCTATGCAGCGGAGCTGGCGAATAAGCGGGAAGCATTCACGGCCTACAGCGCTACGCGGAAGAGCGTGCTCATCACCTTCGTTACCACGCATGGCCTGGAACGGAATGCGTACAGCCTGCAGCTGGTGGAGAGCGAGGTGACCATGGATGCGCTGTTCGGGTCGTGAAGAACCGCAGCCAAATGTGGCTCATCGCACCCACATTTGGCTGCGGTTGATCGCGATGCTCAGCCCACGATGATGTCCTCCACCATGACCGCCGGCCTCCCGTTCCGCAGCTGAACCAGCAGTTCCGCGGTGCTGCCCGATCGGCCGCCTTTGGTATAAAGGTCCAAGGAGAGCTCGAAGGCATCGGGCACGTTGCGCACGGCGCGTGCTTTCAGGTCGCGCCAGGTGTTCTCTGGTGGCATTACGAGGGCAGAGCCAATGTCGTCCACGGCGGCCTCCATGTCATCGGCGCTCAGGCCATCGCCGCCTGAGGCTGTTTCCAATTCCTCGAAGCGCCGCTCCACCAGCAGCTTCATCACGTGCTTGGCAACAAGGGTGAGGTCGCTGGGGCTCATGAGATCAGTGATCGTGGTCGCTCGGCTGCTTCCAGCCGTCCATCGGGACGATGGACGGACTAGTTCGCCACCTCGCTCATGAACTTCAACCGCATCATCCGCAGCTCCTCTTCGCTGAAGTCGCCGCCGAATTCCTTGTGCGCCTCCTCGATGTCGTCGCTCTCTGCGTTGCGGAAGTAGTCCATGATGTCCTGCTGGGCATCGGCCTCCAGGATGTCGTTGAGCTGGTAGCTGATGTCGAGCTTGGTGCCGCTCATCACGATGCTCTCGAGCTCGGTGAGGAAGGCGGGCATGCTCAGGTTCTTGCTGCGGGCGATGCCTTCGAGCGGGATGCGCTTATCGATGTTCTGGATGATATGCACCTTGTTGCTGCTCTTGTTCACCACGTTGCGCACGGTGACCTCGGCTTCGCGCTCGATGTCGTTCTCCTCCACGTAGCTGGCGATCAGCTCCACGAAGGGCTTGCCGAACTTCTGCGCTTTGCCGGGGCCGACGCCGGTGATCTGAGTGAGCTCATCGATGGTGATGGGGTAACGCATGGTCATCTCTTCCAATGACGGATCCTGGAAGAGCACCCACGGCTGCAGCTTCAGCTTGTGCGCCTGCTGCTTGCGCAGGTCCTTGAGCATGGCCATGAGCTTTTCATCGGCCGCTGCACCGCCGCGCACGATCGGCTCGTCGTCCACGCCGCCCTCGAAGTCGCTGTAGTCGCGCTCCTTCACGAACTTGATGGAGACAGGCTTGGCCATGAACTTCTTGCCGGTCTCGGTGAGGCTCAGGTTGCCATAGGTCTCGATGTCCTTGTGCAGGAAGCCGCCCACCACGGCCTGGCGCACGATGGCCATCCAGTAGTGGTTGTCCTTGCCTTCGGCATCACCCTCGCCATACACCTTGAGCTTGTCGCCCTTGTAGTTCTTGATCTCGCTGGTCTCGGTGCCCGTGAGCAGGTCGCAGATGAACTTGCTGCGGTGGCGCTCCTTGCTCTCTTTCACGGCGCGCAGCACGAGGGCCAGATCGTCCTTGGCCTCGAATTGCTCACGCGGGGTAAGGCAGTTGTCGCAGCTCTTGCAATTGTCCTTGGGATACACCTCGCCGAAGTAGTAGAGCAGGAATCGGCGGCGGCACATGCTCGTCTCGGCGAAGCTCACGGTATCGGCCAAGAGTTGTCGGCCGATCTCTTGTTCGGCTACAGGCTTGCCCTGCAGGAACTTCTCGAGCTTCTCGATGTCCTTGTAGCTGTAGAAGGCCACGCACTTGCCTTCGCCGCCATCACGTCCGGCGCGCCCGGTCTCCTGGTAGTAGCTCTCAAGGCTCTTGGGGATGTCGTGGTGGATGACGAAGCGCACGTCGGGCTTGTCGATGCCCATGCCGAAGGCGATGGTGGCCACGATTACGTCCACATCCTCCATGAGGAACTGGTCCTGGTGGCTGGCGCGCTGGCTGGCGTCCATGCCGGCGTGGTAGGGCAGGGCCTTGATGCCGTTGACGTTGAGCATCTGGGCGGTCTCCTCCACCTTCTTGCGGCTGAGGCAATAGACGATGCCGCTCTTGCCCGCGTGCTGCTTGATGAAGCGGATGATCTCGCGCTGTACGTCCTTCTTGGGGCGGATCTCGTAATTGAGGTTGGGCCGATTGAAGCTGTCCTTGTACACCACCGCATCGGGGATGTCGAGGTTCTTCAGGATGTCCTCCTGCACCTTCTCCGTGGCGGTGGCTGTGAGGGCGATGATGGGCACGCCTTTGATATCGTTGAAGATGGCGCGCAGGCGGCGGTACTCGGGGCGGAAGTCGTGGCCCCACTCGCTGATGCAGTG
>JBATND010000023.1:0-6529 GCA_049290175.1 Flavobacteriales bacterium
CGGACCACCCCTGCCGTCACTGATCAATTGTCCGCTGGGTTTATTTGCCCCCCAGCCTTGCGCACGGCGGCGGTGCTCAAGAGCATATGGCCGCCGGTGCTCGGGAAGTACTGCGTAATGGAATGGGCGGCGTCCGGATCCACAATTACGCCGTTCCACCGTTCCTCGCCTTTGATGAGCTCAACGATGAGGTCCGCGAATAGGATCTGGTAGAGTTCCACATCCTCTTCCTGCTCTGGAATCTCTTCAATGGCCGTGTACACATGCAGGACCGGATGCGGCGTTGCATCAACCACCGTTGTGAACACGCTGCTGCCATCGGCCTCGCGGACCATGGGAACGATCACCGTGAATTTCTCGGCCATCATGGTGCGGATGAGTTCGAGACCCTGCTCTTTCGTAGGGTCCTCAACAAAAGCCACCATGGCTGCCCGCATGCGGGCATTGTCGGGCGGATTGGCAATTGCCATGTTCTTAGAAAAATCAAAGTTGCACACGCTAATGTCCAAGACGAAGGTAAATGCATGCCGGGACTTGCCTTCTTACATGGTCCGGAGTGAGCGGCTTTGCCCGCTCCCGTAGATCTCTTCACGCTCATTCGGATCCGAGATCCGAACCCACTCATCAGGCCATGCACGGCTCTGCTGTCTCCTCGCTTCGCGAAGGCGCAGTCGCCAGCCCTGCGGCCTTGAACAAAGCCGTCCCCTTGCGCGGCTAAATGCGATGCAGCACAACAAGTGGCGCTAAGGCGTTTGAGGCCGGTGAGGCGGAGTAAGGTGGGAAGGATGAGATCTTAGAGAGGACCACGGATTGCAAATCAGCGAGTGCTAGTGACAGTGGGCTGCCGGGTCCGATAAATCCGTTTTCCTACCTTTCAAACCGGCGAAGCGCTACTAGAGGCAATCGCGCTCCGTTTCCAACTGCCCCTTCACCCTGAAACACACATCCATGAAGCCACTTTGCACATTGATGCTGATTGCACTCCTTGCCGTGACCGCGCAAGCGCAGCATTCACGCGTGGGCTACATATCCTTATGGGAGCCTGTCTCGGCTGCTTGGGTGGATACGGCGCGCATCACCAACTGCTACGATGCCCAGCCGCGCCTGCATTCTGTCAGAGGCGAGAGATGGGTTGATGAAGCCTGGCAACGTGTGGATAGCGTTGTCTTGCATTACGATGCATTGCTCGATAGCATCTGGGCGTACGAATGGAGCGTGGTGGATGAGGCGTGGCTGAACAAGTGGCTTGCGACCTATGCCTATGCCTCGAATGACTCCATTGAGGAATCAATAACCTATACGTGGAACAACTCCGCTTGGAGCGACCCCATTCGCAAGCAGACCCTGTACGATGTGAATGGCTTCCGAGTGCAACAGCTGCAACAGGCGTTGAACGGCGGCGACTGGGAGGACATCCAGCGCACGCTTTATGTCAACGACATCGACGGGCGGCCCGAAGTGATCACCAAGGACTCTTTGGTGAACTCGGATTGGGCCACTTACGAGATCGACTCGCTCACCTTGGACATCGATGGCCGAGAGGTTGAGCGGACCTCGTGGGTCTTGATAGGTGCCAACTTGACCGCGACTTCCATGGAAACGCGGGAATACGATGATGATGGGCACTTGGAGACCATTACCCACTACCTCATCATTCCGATTTTCGAAGACCCGATCCCCATGACGCGCACTTTGGTTGACCCTCCGGATTCCGACGCCCTGACGAATCGGATCGTTCAGTTCAACGCTGTGCTGCCCAACCCTGCACCGGAATGGGTGAACGATGTGCAGAACGCATGGGAGCCCGACCCCTACCCTACCTGCGATATCGCCATGCATGTGCCTGGGCATCACGCAGCAGCCCGCTTGACCTTGGCGCCGAACCCGAGCCCCGGATTCGTCATGGTTCAACTCTCCGCCCAAGCAGCTGTAGAGCACCTACTCGTGCGTGATGCTATTGGCCGCGTGGTGCATGTAGAGGCCCTGGAAAGAAACCTGGGTCAAGTGCCGGTTGACCTTTCCGGCCTGGAGAACGGCATCTACATCGTTGAAGCGCATTTCGCCGATGGCACGCTGGCAACGGACCGGGTGATGAAGGAATAACTCTTCACGCTCGTTCGGATCCGCGATCCGGACCAACTCATCCGGCCATGCACGGCTCTTCCGTCGACGGCGAGCCTGCGGCCCTGAACCGATACAGCAACAGGCGCGAATCCCATTGCGATGCGGCGCGGTAAGAAGCGCCACTGCCATGAATAGGCTCTAGAGGCTATCTACTACTCCACCACCAACCTCCCCTTCACCTCCCGCTCCTTGCTGCGCGCCACCACCAGGTAGGCGCCGTGGCTCCAGTGGCTGGCATCGAGGCTCACAAAGCCCTTGGCTTGGCTGATGCGATGCACGGCACGGCCGCGCACATCGAAGAAGGAGATGTCCCAGGCGTGGCTCGACTCCGGCAAGGTGATGCTCACCGGTCCGTTCGAAGGCACGGGTGCGATTTGGAGCGTGCCCAACTCGTCGAGCTCTTCGATGCCCACGAAGGCGCAGGGGCATACCCACGGCTCGCGGCCCAGATCGGGGTCCTGCATGCCGAAGAAGACCGCATCGCCCATGTCCGCCAGTTCGTGCGGCCAGCTGGTGGCCGGGCCGGGAATGATGTCGGCCAGTAAGTAGGTGCCGGCCTCGGTGCCGTTGGTGTACCAGAGCTCGGCGCCGTGTACGCCATCGTCGGCGCGGAAGAGCACACCGCCGCAGGCTGCTGTGAGGTCGCCTACATACGATGCGCCCGGGCCGGGCATGATGTCCTTCACCAGCCAGGTGCTGTTGCCGTCGCTTGCGTAGAGTTCGTACCCCACGGCCGCTCCCGACGCATAGCCGAAGAAGTAGTACAGCCCATTCGCCGCAAGGCTCTCGAAGATCCCGGTGCTCGATGCGCCGGGGCTGAAGTCGCTTACCAGTTGCGTGCCCGTGGCGGTGCCGTCGCTCACCCACAGCTCATCGCCATGGTCGGCCGTGCGCGCCAGGAAAATGAGCCGATCGCCCACCACCTGCAGGTGGCTGATGAACGAGGGCGCCGCTCCGGGATTGATGTCCTTCACCATCCATGTGCCCGCCTCGGTGCCATCGCTGCGCCAGAGCTCATTGCCGTGGTCGGCATCGGCGGCGGCGAAGTAGGCCACATCATCCAATCCGTGGATCACGCCGGGATCATCGGTGGCGCTGCCCGGTGCGATGTCCTTGACCAGCAAGGTTCCAGCCTCGGTGCCATCGCTGCGCCATAGCTCCCAGCCATGCACGCCGTCGTTGGCCCAGAAGAAGAGCGCGCTGTTCACCACCTGCATGCGGCTCACGTTGCTGCTCAGGCTGCCCGGATAGATATCCTTCACCAAAGAGGTTCCGGCCTCGGTGCCATCGGTGCGCCAGAGTTCCATGCCGATGTTGGGGGTGTATGCCGCCAGGTAGATCGCCCCATTCAAAGCAGTCATCTGGTTGGGCATGCCGTGTCCGGGGCCGGGATCGAAATCCTTTACCAGAACGGTGCCTGCGGTGGTGCCATCGCTCTTCCAGAGCTCCATGCCATGCACACCATCAATGGCCCCGAAGTACAGCGTGCCGTCGATCACATGGTATTCGACCACGCCTGACTGCGCATCGCCGGGATTGATGTCCTTGACCAATTGCGTACCCGCTGTTGTGCCGTCCGTTCTCCACAGCTCGTAGGCGGTTTCCTGCTCAACAGCGCTGAAGAAGACCTGGCCGCCCATCAGCGCCGGATCCTTGGGTACAGAGCTGCACACCCCCGGCCAGATGTCGCGCAGCATCTGTGGCGCCTGCGCAAGGCTCTCCACGGTAACGGCCAGGAGCATCGGCAGAAGAGGTGCTGCGAATCGGGTTCCCATTGGTACTTGATTCTGGTGGTTGCGCTGCCTACCAGCATCATTCAGGTAGGGCTTCACGGGTGACGACCGCGCAAACGTAGAGGTCAAGGGCTTTAGTACAACCGCTCTCCAGCTAACAGGGCTTCGTGCGCTCGATTGCAGCAAACAGCCCATTTCCCTTGCGCCAAGAAGAGCCGATGACATGAAGTTGAGCCTGATGCCCCGAGCGCCTGCGTGCGGTGCGTGCCTCACACGAACCATTTCACCTGTGCCGGGATCGTATAGAATGAGTCGTTGTTGTCGAACGGTTGGGCCGGGCGGTGAAGGAGGCCATTCACTTTCGCGACCGCTGCGCAAGCCAGCAAGACACCGGACCACATGCACTGGCGTGGCGGATGGGTCGAGTGAGCGCAGCGCACAACAACACAACCATTAATACGAAGAGCATGAATCACACCTACCGATCCATTGCCTTGGCCACTCCGCTCTTGGCGCTGTTCGGCAACCTGCACGCCCAGAATTCCTACTCCTTCACGCAAACCAGCGAACCCTACACGGAGCTTATTGGCGGGGTCACATGCGACTTCGATGGCACCGACTTCCATTTCGTGCATGACCTCGATGGCGAGAATGTGCGCTTCTATGGGCTCGACTTCCCGCTCGGCGGATTGAAGACCCTGATCGTTGGCCGCAAAGCCTTCGTCCGCGTCGATAACGATAGCTCGGCCATTTACCTGGATGCGCTCACAACGGACCTGGACGCCATCGACGGCACATCGGACATCACCTACGCGATCAGTGGTGACTTAGGTGAGCGTATCTTGAAGGCCCAGTGGCGCAACTGGCGGCTGCAGGATGGACCAGCGGACAACTTCGCCAATTGCCAGATCTGGTATTACCAAGCCACCGGGGTGATCGAGATGCGCTACGGGCCGAACTCCGGCAGCGGCATGGACTACAACGATGAGACGGGACCCAACTGCGGGATCTTCTACTCGCCCGACAACTTCCTATCGATCTACGAGAAGCTCTGGTTGAAGAACGATGCCTTGGATCCCACACTCGATTCGCTGCCCATCGCCAACTGGACCACCTTGCACAACCTGCCTGCGGCGAATACGGTCTATCGGTTCACGCCGCGCTTTCTCATGACATCGGTTCCCACCGTAGCCGCGCCCCAAGCGCTGAACGCGCGTTACGCCGAAGACACGCGGGAACTCACCGTTCTGTTCTCCCCCAGCGCCGCACCCGACCACCTGGTGCTCCGCGATGCTACCGGAAGGTTGTGCGGGCAATGGCGGGCACAAGGCAGCGAGATGCGGATCGTATTGCCGGGCATGGCCGCTGGCGTGTACACGCTGAGCACATCGGGTCTGGGACAATGGGCCACACCCTTCCGATTCGTGGTGCGGTGAGCAGCAGCCGCAAGCAGATCGAGGCTCTTGCCCGTTGAAGCCCTGCTGCAAGGCAGCTGGTGGTAGCGGAACTCGTGCGGCGTTGTACATCGCCTGCGCCCTTGTCGAGACATGAGTTCCCTCGCCCCCCCCCAACGTGCAGGAAGCGGCCAGCACTAGCTCACGCCCAACAGCACCGAGCCCTCGCTCCACTTTTGGAGGAAGTACTGCTCGGCGCTACCTTCAAACCCCCTTAGGCCCTGTGCAGCACTGCGCCTCAGAGACGAACACGATGCCAGCACCAACGCCACAGAGTAGTTTCCCAGGCCCTGGTTCGCCCTTGGCCTCCCAGCCGGATCTAGGCTTTACCCGCCGCAATAGTGGAATAGTACCAGGCCCACAAACGAAATTGCCCTAATCATTAGCACAACCGAGTAGTTATGCGTAAGCCAAAAAAGACAGACAATATATGAAAATAAGAATTCTAATTTTGATAATTGCCATACTAACAAACTTCTCAGTATGCGCACAAAGGACAATCCCTCCTACCGATTCATTGCAGGTGACGGGCAAAATAAAAAATCCAACTACATTCACATTAGCAGACCTTGACACATTTCCTAAGACCACAATAAAAGACCAAATCATTTACAATCACAATGGAGAAGTTAAAGACACCTTGACTGGAATGAGTGGAATTCCTCTCAAGACTTTGCTTGCCTCAATTCTATATGTTTATGACAAGCCTAAGTTCCTCAATGAATTTTACTTTGTCTTTATTGCTTCAGACGGATACAGAGTAGTTTTTTAGTGGAATGAAATTTATAACACCGAGACAGGAAACAATTTTTTCATAGTGACAGAAATGGAAGGAAAGAAACTTAAATACTTAGGACAAAGAATTTTATTCATCTCAACAGGGGACTTGAAAACAGGACGCCGATATATAAAAGGACTTGAAAAAATTGAAGTTAGACAACTTGAATAGATGGCCAACGCATAACAGCACATTTGCAATAGGCGGGGTTTCGTACTCCGCAGACAGTTTTGTGGTAGCCGAAAGTTCTGTGCTCCGCATCAGCATTTGTGGTAAAAATCCCGCCCATCGCAAATCTGCAAAACGTTAAGTCCACTGCAGTGGTGTGAGCTAGAGTAGGTCTGTAATACCGAGCTTCTCTGCGCTCCGCGCGTTACGAGCTCGCTTCGCGCACTTCGTGCGCTCGCGATGACCGGCTCCGGGTATTGATACCCGTAGCC
>JBATND010000024.1:0-1562 GCA_049290175.1 Flavobacteriales bacterium
GTACACCCAGTGCAGCACGGCATGCGGGCCGCGCCATTGTATGGGCCATACGCCGCGCGACCACGGCACCAGGCCGCCAACAGGGCAGGGGGTTTTCGGGATCGACATCATTCTCGTCAGGATCGGGGCCAAGAAGATAGGCTGGCCGCAAGCATGAGCCGGTGGATCGTGAATCGTTCAGTTCCGTAACGGAATTGCCGGAGGTGATGGAGTTGAAGGAAGTGATGGGGGTAGCAGCACGCGGCCTTCCAGTCTCCTTGTACTTCTAGTGCGCTACACCAGTGCGATCGCATCCTTATACCTACTCAGTCGCTGCGCGTGCTTGCAGCTGTGATGGCTTCTTCGAATCAGCGCAGCATGAGCAGTGCTCTTCGAGGTGCGGGGCGCTGTTCTGCAGCGAAACGTTGACTTGTGTGATGATAACTTCCTGGCGTTTGGTCCAAAATCCGGTCGAAGCCACCGCCGACAGGGGTAGCTTGCCGGACATGCAGGAACAGGCCATTGATACATCGCTCGGCTTGGTGGAGCGCGCAGCGGATGGCATCATCCACATCCGGTTCCGGAGCAGCGCACGGATCGATGTGAGCGGTTTGGCCGAGGTGCTTGAGGCGCGCAAGGCCCTGGCTCAAGGGGTGCCCGCTGGGATAATGGCCCATGTGCCCATCAATGCCGCCTTCGATCTCTCCATCCTGAACGTGGACCATTACGCGGGCAAGGATGCCGAGGCATTCACCTGCGCCTTGGCCATTATCACGCAGGACAAGTTCCACCTGCACCTCGTCGGGTTCTACACCGCCTGTTTCAAGACGAGTTTCCCGATCCGGGCCTTCGGCCGTTCGGAAGAGGCGCACAAGTGGTTATTGCAGAAGGCGAGCAAGGTTGAAGTGCATTGAGTTGGGTTGCGCCGCCTAGCTGAAGCGGTGACGTGGTGGCCCGTGCATGACTTGGCGTTGGTGAGCCGATGCAGTGCGAAGGAATTGGTCTCGTTGATAATTCGGCCATTCCTTAAAGCCATCAACTCAACCCATCTCCCAGAGTAAGGGAACTGTCGAATTGTGAAAGAGGTCCATGCAAGTGCCCCACAAGCGCGAAGGGCGCATGATGAGCTTGTCCCTGTACTGCCCCACTTGGAACCTCCGCTATCGGGTCACGTAGGGTCACGCAGGCACGATCATGCGCGCATTCCTCCTTACGATCATCCTGCTGGCATGCACTGCGCAAAGCCAGGACCTGCGCCCCATGACGCGCGCGGGTCCGAATGGTGGCGCGCTGGTAGCCGAAGCGCAGGAACTCTTCCCTTCGATGGAGCAGGGCGTGGCGGCGTACACGGTTTTGCTTCCCGGCGAAGTGCGTGTTGATACACTGCGTTGGCACGAGCGCGATTTCGCGGTGAAGGGCAGAGCCGCAAGGCGCATGCATGCTGCCGCGAAGCTGGATCGGCCGTTCGAGTCGGGCGCGGTGTATCTGCCGGGTGCGGTACATGGGTTGATCCCATTCGTACCGGAGAAGCGCCGCATTTATTTCTGGGGCACCGACACCTTGGATGTGGTGCTGCCCTACAG
>JBATND010000025.1:0-3570 GCA_049290175.1 Flavobacteriales bacterium
CCACCTGTGCGCGGAACGGGATGGCGACCAAGAGCGAGGCGGAAAGGAGGAGATGCTTCATGGCAATGCTGTTTGTGGCCACGAAGTGACGATCGCGCGAAGCGGAAACTTCCGAATGAATGACCACCGGTGATCTATGGGGCGCAACGCTCCATCACCACAATCCACCATCGGTCACTCATGGATGCCTTTACGCGCAATCGAATGGCCAACCGAACAACTCATCCCATGATAGGTGCGTGGCGACGGCGAATAGCTTTGGCGCATTCAACATCTAGCATGCAACGCATCCTCAGTCTCGCACTCGGCCTCGCTGCCACAGCACTTGTCGCGCAGCAACCCCTCTGGCTCCGCAATGCCGCCATCAGCCCCGATGGCCAGATCATCGCCTTCTGCTATCACGGCGACATCTGGCGTGTGCCCGCATCCGGAGGCGATGCCGTGGCGCTCACCACGAACGAGGCGTATGACCACACGCCCGTTTGGAGCCGCGACGGCAAGCAGATCGCGTTCACCAGCAATCGGCATGGCAACAACGATGTTTTCGTGATGCCTGCCAGCGGTGGAGCGCCTACGCGCCTCACATTCCACGGCAACGGCGAGATGGCCAGCGATTTCAGCGCTGACAACAGCCAAGTGATCTTCTATGGAACGCGGCAGGACGATGTGAAGCACCAGCAATTCCCCGTGGGCGGACTCGGCGAGTTGTACACCGTTCCAGCGAAGGGCGGTCGGCCCATGCAGGTGAGCACCATCGCCATGCAGAACGCGCGCTACAGCCCCGATGGGAAGCTGATTGCCTACCACGATCGCAAAGGCTACGAGGACAATTGGCGCAAGCACCACACCTCGTCCGTCACCCGCGACATCTGGACCTTCAACCCCGCCACCAAGGAGTACAAGCAGCTCACCACGTTCGCGGGCGAGGATCGCAACCCTGTATTCAGCAAGGATGGCGCAACGCTCTACTACTTGAGTGAAGAGAGCGGCAGCTTCAACATCCTCAAGATGCCTGTGGCGGGTGGCAGCAGCACGCAGGTGAGTCGCTTCAATGATCACCCGTTGCGCTACCTCAGCCTCAGCGATGGGGGCGTGCTCTGCTTCAGCTATCGCGGTGAATTGTACACCATGCGTGAAGGCAGTGAGGCGAAGAAGGTGGAGGTCCGCATAAACAGCGATGGGCGTTACAATCCGTTGCAGACGATCAACGTGGGCAGCGCCGATGAATACGCCATCAGCCCGAACGGGAAGGAGATCGCCTTCATCCATCGCGGTGAGGTGTTCGTGAGCTCTGTTGCTGAAGGAACCTCGCGCCGCATCACCGACACGCCCGAGCAAGAGCGCAACGTGAGCTTCAGTCCCGATGGCCGCACCATCCTCTACGCCAGCGAGCGCGGGCAGAGCTGGGACCTGTACACCACATCGCTCGTGCGCAAGGAGGAGAAGTACTTCTTCAACGCCACGCTGCTGAAGGAAGAAGCGCTGCTCACCACGCCAGCCGAGGAATTCCAGTGCGCCTACTCGCCCGATGGGAAGGAGGTGGCCTATCTAGAAGAGCGCACCACCTTGAAGGTGCTGAACCTCGCCACGAAGCAGATGCGCGTGATCGTGCCCGGCAACAAGAACTACAGCTACGCCGATGGCGATCAGTGGTACGAGTGGAGCCCGGATAGCAAGTGGTTCACCGTTAACTTCCTGCACGATAAGCAATGGATCGGGCAAGTGGGCATCGTGAGCGCTGAAGGCGGAAAGGAGATCATCAACCTCACGCGCAGTGGCTACGGCGGCGATTCACCGCGCTGGGCCATGGAGGGCAAGGCCATCGTGTACACGAGCGCGCGCGATGGACAGAAGAACCACGCGAGCTGGGGCGGCGAGGCCGATGCGTACGCCATCTTCCTCACGCAGGAGGCCTTCGATAAGTTCAAGATGACGAAGGAAGAAGCCGCGCTAGCGAAAGAGGACGAGGAGAAGAAGGAGGAAGGCAAGGACGAGAAGGACAAATCAGGATCGCCACGCTCCGCTCGCGATGACAAGAAGGGCAAAGACGAGAAGAAAGAAGAAGTGAAGCCCATCAAGATCGAGTTCGCGGGAATCGAATACCGTCGCGTGCGCTTGACGCCGAACAGCAGCGCCTTGAGCGGCGCGCTCTTGAGCAAGGATGGCGAGAAGCTCTATTACACCGCTGCCTTCGAGAAGGGCACCGACCTATGGCAATACGAGATCCGCACGCGTGAGGCCAAGATCATCAACAAGATGGGCGATGGCTGGGCCTATGGCTTGAACTGGGACAAGGACGCCAAGAAGCTCTTCTACTTGAACAACGGCAGCGTGAATTACTACGATACCGAGAAGAGCGAGAACAAGGGCGTTGGAACCGGCGGCGAAATGGTGCTGAATGAGGCCGCCGAGCGCGCCTACCTCTTCGAGCACATCTGGCGGCAAGTGAAGAAGAAATTCTACCGCATCGACCTGCAAGGCGTTGATTGGGACAAGTACAAAGCCGAGTACCAGCGCTACCTCCCGCACATCAACAACAACTTCGACATGGCCGAGCTGTGCAGCGAGATGCTCGGCGAGCTCAACGCTTCGCATACGGGCGCGGGCTTCCGCTTCCACATGCCCACCGGCGACGAGACCGCAACCCTCGGCTGCTTCTTCGCCAACGAGCCGGGGCCTGGCTTGAAGATCGCGGAGATCATGCCGCGCAGCCCGCTCACCAAGGAAGGCATCAAGGTGAAGGCCGGCCATGTGATCGAGAAGATCGATGGCGTTGAAGTGACTGCCGACATGGATTGGTCAATGCTCTTCAATCGCAAGGGCAACAAGCCCATGCTGTTGCACATGTATGACCCGAAAGCCAAGACGCGCTGGGAGGAAACCGTGAAGCCCCTGCCCGAAGGCGGCGATTACGACATGCTCTACAAGCGCTGGGTGGAACGCTGCCGTCATCTCGTTGACAGTCTCAGTGGCGGTCAGCTCGGCTACGTGCATGTGCAAGGCATGAACGACTGGAGCTTCCGTACGGTGTATGAGGAAGCATTAGGCCGCTACCACGACAAGAAGGGCCTTGTGGTGGATACGCGATTCAATGGCGGCGGCTGGCTGCACGACGACCTCGCCACCTTCCTCAATGGCAAGACCTACATGACCTTTTTGCCGCGCGACCAGAACCTGGGCACCGAGCCGCACTTCAAGTATCAGCGCCCGAGCGTGGTGGTGATGAGCGAGAGCAATTACAGCGACGCGCACATGTTCCCCGTGACCTATCGCGCGCTCGGCATCGGCAAGCTCGTGGGCATGCCCGTGCCCGGCACCGGCACTGCCGTTTGGTGGGAAGGTCTGCAGAACGGCATGTGGTTCGGGATTCCGCAAGTTGGCATGGTGGACAACGCCGGCAACTACCTGGAGAACCAGCAACTGGAACCCGACGTGAAGCAGACGCTCGAACCGGGCTTGGTTTCGCAAGGCCGCGACCAGCAACTGGAGGCGGCGGTGAAGGTGTTGTTGGGGGATTGAGGAATAGCGCTTCGCAGGACAATGGCGAACTTGGCGGCATCAACGTAAGCC
>JBATND010000026.1:0-3891 GCA_049290175.1 Flavobacteriales bacterium
ACGCCGAGTTATGAGTCCCCTGGACCCCATGAAAACAACAGCACCAAACACATTAACCTTGTCTGAATCCTGTCCAGTTCAACCCGACCACCTCAGAGGAGACGTTGAACATGCTCAGTAGCATGCCCGAATTGCTTAGGAAGCTCAGCGCAGATATTCCCACTGCAGAGCTGAAAAGTGAGATTGAAGAATTGGCCGCCACTGCTGATGTGTGTTTGGTGAGCGAGCGATTCCAGAACCCTTACAACTCGATCCTCGATCGTATCGCAGAAAAGCGACCAAAGTCTTATCTGTTCGATCTGGGGGAAAGACAGCTAAAGCAAGAGTATCCTGTCGCCGAACTGAAAAACCCATCACCCGCTCTCCGCAACCTCCTGTCACTTGCTGGATTTACGCCAGAAGAGTTGGCTCAGGTTGTTGACGATGGTGATCATCCAGAACGCACCGGTCTTACCATCCGAATCAACGAAGGTCTCAAGAACAAGTTCACTGCAGCATGGCAGCAAAGCGCAATCCATCCGCACTTTGAGTTTGCCGCGGATGTCCTTCGCCTGCACATTGGCAAGGGAAGCAGTTTCACCTCAATACTTGAGCGAAGTGAGGGTTTGCGAACATTCGTCGCGCTGTGGACTTTCATAGCGGTCAAGAGCACAGGCGAGAAGCCAATCTTGCTGATTGACGAGGCCGAATCGCACTTACACTATGACGCACAAGCGGATTTAGTGCGGGTACTTTATGAGCAAGACGATGCTGAGCAGTTGTTCTATTCAACACACTCCGCCGGGTGTCTTCCGCATGACTTAGGCACTGCTGTGAGAGTCGTTAGACCGCGATACGACGACCAGAAGGCTGATACTGGTCGAAGCGAAATCTATCGTTCGTTCTGGACAGATCCGAAGCCCGGCTTTTCACCTCTTATGTTTGCCATTGGCGCAGGCGCGTTCTCAATGATACCAACGCGCAGGGTTGTACTTGCTGAAGGTCCAGCGGACTGCATATTGCTACCATCGCTAATGCGTGAGGCAACCGGGCTAAGGGACTTGGACTTCCAAGTTGCCCCTGGACTTGCCAACGTTGCCCCGCGTGATGTTCCGGACCTCGAGATGGAAGCACCTAAAGTGGCATTCATTGTAGATGGTGACGATGGCGGAAGAGCGATCGCTAAGAAGTTGAGAGACGGTGGATACTCCATCGAGCAAATCACGTCGCTCGAAACAGAATTTGTGCTTGAAGACTATGTGAACAAGGCGGTCTACGCCGTTGCAGTAAACGAGTGTGTGCGCAGGTCACACGGACTTACACAGGAGCTCAGCCCGAATCAACTGCCAGACAGGGCGCGTGTTGCATTCGTAAAGAGCTGGTGCGCTGGGCTAGGCATTAATGAACCCAATAGGGTAGCAGTCGCCGAGAGAATTGTTGAAGAGCGCGGCAAGGTTGCGTTGCTCGACCCAAATCGAAAGGCCGACTTGCTCAGATGTCACTCCCTCATTGAACAGATCCTTGCCAAGAGAAAAGGGGCCTGAACCATTACCAGAAGTGAGCATCTCTGTAGGGAGCTTGAGGTGGTGCGCTAGCGCGTGAGGGATAGAAGCGGAAAGCCCGGAGCGAGGCTTTGCGAGCGAGGACTTGCAGCGTATAGCCCGACCCGGCCGCCCTGGGCCGGGGCACGCCCCAATGACCCCGATCAGCGAACGTCCATCGCTAAGCCTCTGTTCCTCACACTCCCGCCATCACCCGCAACCGTTCCAACAGCACCGCTGCCCGCTCCGTGGCGATCGGTGGCGCGAGGTGTCCTTCGATGGCTTCGCGCGTTGCGGGATGCTTCAGCAAGGCCTGGGCCTCACGTTGGAGGTAGTTGCGGATGTCCGCCGGGGCCGCAGTCACTTCCTCTTCCAAGCGCAGGCGCGCATCCAGGATGAAGACGATGTCCTCGAAATCCTTGCTGGTGCGCAGGTCACGGCCGCGGCTCTTGTGCGCCTCGAACTTGGTGCCGAGGAAATAGGGCACGGTGAGCGCGGCGAGCGTACTGCCATCGGGCAACGCCATACGCACCGCATGCCGCATGCCCGGCAGGTACCACCGGTTGGTGGGCATCAGCGCGGGCACATCGGTGGGCATGATGTCCACCGTGACCCCATGAAAGCGGTAGCGGCAACTCACGGGCTCTTCCGGCGTGTGGTGGAAGCCGAGTTGCGCAAGGCGCTCCTCCAACTGCGCGTAGGCGGCGTAGCCTGCCACTTCGATCACGAGGTCGATGTCCGAAGTAGGGCGCGGCGTATCGGCGCCGGGGTCATCGGCATAGAGGCTGATCACCGCACCGCCCACAAAGACCACTTGATCGCGCAGATCCTTCAAGCCATCCGCCACGAATTGCACGGCTCGGATGTTCACCGCGTCGCGCATCACTTCAAGCGCTTGGCCAGTTCCTTCTCGGCTTCGGCGCGTTCGCGGGTGCGGCCGGTGCGCAGCGCATCGGCCAGGGCCAGCAGTTCGTGCAATGCGGGGTCATCGAGCGCAGCAGCAGCGGCACCGGGGTATAGCGGCGCGATGGCCTGGCCCTTCTGGTCGCCCTTGGCATAGGGCCACACGTAGGCTTCGTCGGTGAGGAATTTCGCGCGCAGAGGTGGGGCTGCGTGGGCGGTGGGCACGCCACGCACCACGCCACCAGGCCGCACAGGGAACACATAGGGCAGGCCGTGCTTGAGGAACTCCAACAGAGCGGCGCGCGCCACGCGACGTTTGGAACCGTCCACCAATCCGGCCATGGCCGAGCGCTTAAGCGAATTGCTTACCTCGGCAGGACTCAGGCGCAGCGCGTGCGCCAGGTCGATGCCACGCCAGTCATCGTTGCCCAAGGCCACAATCTTCAATAGCACCGCCACATCCTGCGGCCGCATTCCCTTGTGCGCATCCATGATTCATGATTCGTGAATCGCGAATTTAGGTGCTTCGCCCGAAGCTGGCAAACAGCGCACGGATTGCATGCCCGGATCACGCGTGAGGGCAAGAAGCGGAAGGCTTGGGCTGTTTGAAGACCCGCATCGTGTTCATGGCGACAGCCGATACCACGCTGGACATCCTTCTGCCCTTGGACCCGGCATTCGTCAACAGCCCGCAAGCCATGGAGCAATACCTGCGCGAGCCCTTTACTGATCTTCCATTCTGTGGTACGGTTGAAATACAGCGCCTGTATGATGAGAACCCCTTGTTCCGACACTGCGATGGGCGCGTCGAGTCTTTCCACCGCTTGATGGAGACGAACGCGCGGATGGATGAGTGGGAAGAGCTGTAGAACAACGGCAGTCCGCCAATAGGTGTTGGCGTGAAGCTGCCTGAGGCCGCGCGTTCCACAAAGCCGCACGGGGATAACACCATCGAGCGCGTCAGGAAGTCCTCTACTACTACCCAATGAGCTCTCTGCCTATAAAGGCGAACCGCAAGGGTTCGATCACTGTGCGCTGCGAGTTCGCGTATCGGCATGTCGAGGAACTCTGTTGTCCTTCGCCTTCTCGTCTATTTTGCCCGCCCCAAGTCCCACCATGTTGTCACCTTGTTTGCGCTCGGCCCTGTTCGCTTTCATCATTCTGCTAGGTGCGCACCCCGCCCCCGCACAATCCCGCGCCGCCCTCGACTCGCTCGCCCACGACCGCATGGCCAGTTGGATGAAACCCAACGGCCGCCACAAGCGCCACAACTTCCAGTTCCACTTCCGTTACGGCACGCACTACCGTTTCGATGGCGCGCTGGGGCAGGTGAGCAAGCGCGACACCACCAACCCTGCCGGGCACCGCTACAAGACGGCCAGCGTTGCCAAGACCTTCGTGGCGGTGCTGGCCCTGCAACTGGTGGAGCAAGGCCGCATCGGGCTCGATAGCGCCGTGGTGCATTACC
>JBATND010000027.1:0-6381 GCA_049290175.1 Flavobacteriales bacterium
TCAAACTATCAGGGCTGATCTGCCACTGATAGGAAGCCGCGCTTCCAAAAGAAGGGTAGCTCGATGCTGTGTTGTTGCGCACAACCGTTGGCAACGAATAGCTCGGTACCGATCCGATGATGTCGCCAGGTGTCGCGCCGGGGCAGATGGCCACGCCTTGGTAGCTGATGCTGTTGCCCAGCAGGTCGGGTGGATTGGCCCATACCACGAGGCCCGGCTCGTAGCGGTTGGTGGGGCTGTTCTTCGTGGTGTTCAGCGCGCCTTGCGTGAGGGGGATGTTGTTGCTCTGCGCGGTCACGATGGTGTAGATGCGGCAATTGCTGAACTTGATGCCGCGCTCGCCCACGGGGTCGTAATCGTCGGCGCTTCCGCCGTAGTAGGTGCTGAACTCAAGCTGGTTCAGTGCGCTCTTCAGTTTGAAGAAGACCTTGTCGCGATTGCCTTGGTTGGTGGTCTGCAACGGCACATTCGGTGATGTGCTCATCGGGAAGTTGCTGCTACCGCTGTAGCCGAACACGAACACGTCGTTGTTCTGGTCGGTATTCAGTCCCATCATGTTCACTTCGTCGCCGCTGCCGCCCACGTAGGTGCCCGTGATGAAGTTCTGATTGATGGTCATGCGGCCCACATAGAAGTCGTTGCTGCCATTGTGGGAGGTGTCGTAGGCGCCTGTGGTGATGTTGGCGCTGTTCAATCCGCTGGTAACACCGCCGAAGAAGAGTTCATCCTTGGCCGTATTGAATTCCATGCAGAGCAGATTGGCGTTCTGGCTGCTGGCGCTCGAGTAATAGCTGCTCCAGATGGTGGCGGCCGTGGTGCCATTGAGGCGCTGGAGGAAACCAGCCGTGCTGCCCCCGCGCGTTGCTTGTCGCGGACTCGCCGTGGGGAAGTTGGTGCTGCTTGTATTGCCGCCTACGAAGAGGTCGCCAGTAGCAGGATTGTGCAGCATGATGCTCGCGCGATCAGCCGCGCTGCCGCCGTAGTTGCGCATCCACACCAAGGAGGAGAGGTCCTGATTGATGCGGAACACAAGCACATCGGCGCCGCCGTTGTTGGTGTTGCTGGCGCCGCTGCCGGCATTCAGGGTGAGCAAGTTGGTGCTGGTGGTGCTGCCGGCCACGAATACGTCGCCATTGGCAGCCACTCGCACATCGAAGTTGTCGTCGGCACCATTGCCACCCACCACGGCCGCCTTGATCGAGTTGCCCGCGGTATTCATCTTCAGCACGAACACATCAATTCCGCTCTGCGCCTGCTGGTTGATGCTGCTTCCGCTGAAGGCCGTGCCGCCCAGCAAGGGGAAGTTGGTGCTGCTCGTTTGGCCGGTGATGTAGAGGTTGCCGTCAGGGCCCTGCTCCATGGCGTATGGGTTGTCATCGCCGCCGCCGCCGATGTAGGTCTGCCACACGCGTGTGCCGCTGCCGCCCACGTTAGCGGGTTCCAGGTATTTGCCAACGATGATCTCCAAGGCCCCATTCTCCGTAGTGTCGAAGGCTCCGGGCGTGATCTGGTCGGTGGTGCCCGTAACCCGAGCCACCACGTAAATGGCGCCGTCGCTCGGATCCACCCAGATGCAGTGGCCATGGTTGTCAGAACTGCTGTTCGTGTTGATCCACGTGGCCCAGCGCATGGCGATGGGGTCGATCACCAGCGGGTGGCGCTTGTCGTAGCTGCCCAGCTCGAAGCGCAGGATGTTGTCACCTTCCACCTTGTAGCGGCTGGTCACCACCGACTCGCGCCCGTTGATGCGCTGATACACATGCGGGGCCGGGTGAGCGAACTCGCCCAGGATGGTCTCGATCATCAGTTCGCCCTTCTCGTTCACGTGCATCTTGCCGATGCCGTCGTGCGCGATGGCGATGCGGCTGGCATCAGCGCCGGGCATCACCAGCAGGTCATATTCCAATGAGCCGTCGGCGGCAGGGTAGTAGCGCGCGTCGATGCCAGGATACACATCGCGGTACCACACTTCTTGGAAGCTGCGGACATCGGTGGCGTGCTTCGCGCGATCGCCAACGAAGTAGTTGGTCACTTCCGAGTGGGCATCGCGGCCCTCGGCCTTCATGCCGGATTCTGCTCCTATGAAGCGCAATTGCCAAGCATGGCCTCTGCGGCGCCAAGTGAGATCGCGCACCGGACGGCCCAAGCGCTGCTCCTCTTCGATGGCGAAACCATCGGCGATGCGCTTGTCCACCTCAATGGGGTCGAAGGTGGTTACCACCATGCCTTGCGGCGTGGCAACGGCTTGTCCGTAGGGGAAGTCGGCGCGGAAGAGCACTTCCGGGCTGAATTGACCCTTGTTCTCGGTGAAGTGGATCTCCTGCTCATGCATGTTCAGCAGGTGCGACAGGTCATCGTGGTGATGGCCTTGGTGCGAAGCGGGCGCCGGATGCCCGTGGTCGTGGGCATGGTGATGTGCCCGTTGAGCTGCTGCAGGCAGGGCCGGCAGTAGCAATAGCAGCAGGGCGCCCAGAATGGTGCGCGCCGCTCGGTGCAGGGTTGTGGTCATGTGCATCGGGTAGGAGATTGGTTCATGCGGTTCTCGTGTTGCGGTTGAAGGCACGGTCCCCAAGCCTTGCTCGGGGTCCAGCCAAAGGCGTTCGTGATTAGAAGCGGGATTCACCGCACTCGCGGCGCCCTTCTGGAGCGTTGTGTTGGATCGCATGCTGCTGGCCCGTTGGTTCGGGTCCGAGCGTTCAAAGGCGTCGTCTGAAGAGCGATCCGAGTGCGAAAGAGTGGCGCGAACCTATTGGGTTCGGCAGGCGATTGTCAAGTTTAGTCGAAGAAAAAAGGCTATTCGGCGATAATTTTGATTCAATGGAAGAATAGCATAGAACCATGCAAAGAGTTGATTTCCAATGTTCTGCGACGCACGGAATGGAAGTGTCATTCAATGCGCCTCCGCGTGTCTCGACGGAACCACCACGACCGGCACGCGGCATTCACGGAGCAGCTGCTCGCTCACGCTTCCGACCAAAGCCCTGTAGAGTGCACCACGGCCATGCGAGCCAACCACCACCATGTCGGCTTGTAAACGTTCAATCTCCGCGGCGAGCGTCTCCGAGGTAGGGCCTTGAACCAGCAGAGCCGTGGCATCCACGCCCTTCGCCTTCGCTTCTTCGGCGAAGGCCTGCGCCTCGCTGTGTTCTTGCTTCAGTTGTTCCGCGCGGTGATCGCGGATGTATTGCGGGCCTGTCTTGAAGCCCACGAAATCAGGGTCAGGTGCGGCCACATGAATGAGCCACAGCTTGGCGTCGAAGCGCTGCGCGAGTTCCGTAGCGAGCGCGAGGACGCTTGGGGTCACTACGGAGAAGTCGATGGCGGCAAGGATGTTCTTCATGGGGCTGGCGTTTGCGGTGAAAGTAGCCGGTGCATTCGAGGTGCGGAATGGCAGGCGTCATTCCTCGATGATGGATTTCGCGGTTCCCGCTTCCGCCTGATGGTGACGCCGCTCAAGATCGCAATCGCGGCCTTCGGGTACTTTCGCCGCTCAAACCAGCAGTATGCCCGATTCTCCGAAGTGCCCCGAGTGCGCCTCTTCCATCACTTACCCCACAGGCACCTCGCAGATGTGCGCTGAATGCGGCCACGAATGGAACCCGGAAGAGATTGCTGCAGTTGAAGCCGCCACGGCCGTACGGGACGCCAATGGCACCATCCTCCACGATGGCGATGATGTCGTGATGGTGAAGGACCTTGCCGTGAAGGGCGCCCCGAAAGCGCTGAAAGCCGGTACCAAGGTGCGCGGCATCAAGCTGGTCGATGGCGACCATAACATCGATTGCCGGATCGAAGGCTTCGGCGCCATGGCGCTGAAGAGCATGTACGTGCGCAAAGCCTGAGTCGGACGCGCTGACTGACTAGCGATAGTTTCTGGTAAACGGCCGTTTGGCTAGGGCTGGTTCTTTCCCTGGCTTGAACCTCGCTGCCTTTTGAACAATGGAACGGGCATCTTCTTTGCGTTAAGCCCATGTTAAGCATCGGTGAACTAGATGCTACCTTTGTGCGTATCACAAGGCCAACATCCGAAACACCATGCGCGGAATCACTTTCATCATCGCTGTGCTGATCATGGGTTCCATGCACGCGCAGCGGGCGGAATTGCTGGCGCAGGAGCGCTGGGCCGATGGCACTTTGCGCGCAACCCGTTACCAAGAGGGCGACCGCATCCACTTCATCACTTACCACGAGAATGGCCGGGTGAAGGAGATGGGCTGCTTCCGGAACGGTCGCCGCGATGGCGTGTGGAAGCAGTTCAACGATACCGGAGCGCTGCTGGCGCAAGCCGGGTTCCGCAACGGCCAGCGCCAAGGGGTGTGGGAGTTCCGCAGCCCAAGCAATACAGTGGTGGGCCGCTTGGTGTATGCCGATGGCCTCATCCAACGGGGCGAGCAATACGATGATGACGGCGCCATGGTGGCCATGCGGACCTACTAATAGAGAATGATTCACGAGCGAAGGCGTCCGCGAGGGCGCCTTCTTCATTCGCGGCGGACATGATTCGCGTGCCCTGTTGGTGATGGCGCATGCGGGACAGTTGCTCATGTGAGTCGGATGAGGACAACGCCATCTTACTTTCCGCGCCATGATGCGAATCGATCCCATTGATCGTTTGGTGCGCCCCTTCGAGCGTTTCATGAAGGCGCAGGCCACCGGCGGCATGCTGCTCTTGGGCGCGGCCATCGTGGCCATGGTCTGGGCCAATTCGCCGTGGAAAGAGGAGTACCACCACCTCTGGCATCACACGTTCGCGATCCGGATCGACGATTGGGAGCTGAAGCGCACGCTGCACCATTGGATCAACGACGGCCTCATGGCCATGTTCTTCTTCGTGGTGGGGCTCGAGCTCAAGCGCGAAGTGGTGGGCGGGCAGTTGTCGCGGCCTTCGCAAGCGATTCTTCCCGTTGCGGCTGGCATCGGCGGCATGGTGTTCCCGGCAGCGATCTTCATCGCGATCAATGGTCTTGATGGCGCCGCATCGAGCGGTTGGGGCATCCCGATGGCCACGGACATCGCGTTCGCAGTGGGGCTCATCGCCTTGCTCGGCAGCCGCGCCCCGCTCGCGCTGAAGATCTTCCTCACCACATTGGCCATCGCCGATGATTTGGGCGCCGTGCTCGTGATCGCGCTCTTCTACACCTCCGACATCTCCTTCGTGAACCTTGCCATCGGCATGGGCTTCATGGGCGTGCTCATCGCAGGCAACCTGCTCGGCATCCGCAGCCCCGTGTTCTATGGCATCTTCGGCATCGGCGGCTTGTGGACAGCTTTCCTGCTGAGCGGCATACATGCCACCGTTGCGGGCGTGCTCGCGGCCATCGTGATCCCCGCTACGGCCAAGGTGGACGAGATCGGGTACATGAAACGCATGCGCAAGTACCTCGATGAGTTCAGCCTGCTGAAACCGAATACGGTGAAGACGCTCACCGAGGATCAGCTGCACGCCATCGATAAGGTGATCAAACTGAACCAGCACGCGGCGACGCCCTTGCAGCGCTTGGAGCATAAGCTGCACCCGATCGTTGTGTATGTGATTATGCCGCTCTTCGCGCTGGCGAATGCGGGCGTTGAGCTTCCATCGGAGATCGGATCAGCGTTGGCGGGTCCCATCGCTATGGGCGTAGCGCTGGGCCTGCTCGTTGGCAAGCCTTTAGGCATCCTGCTCGTGTGCTGGGTGATCGTGAAGCTGCGCTGGGCCAGTGTTGGCGATCAATTCACCTGGCGGCAATTGCTCGGTGCTTCCTTCCTCGCCGGCATCGGCTTCACCATGTCGCTCTTCATCAACGAGCTCGCTTTCCTGGATCCCGATCACAGGCAGCAGGCCAAGCTGGGCATCCTGCTCGCTTCGTTCATTGCAGGTGTGATCGGCTTCCTGATCCTGCGTGGCGGGCAAACGAAGTCGGCTTCGGTGGGCCAATAGGAGCAACGACTCCATCAGGCTGAAGCAGGAATCTATGTCTGCTATGCCTTGCGGAACAGGTCGTCATCCTCCTCGAAGGCCTTGAACTCGATGGCGTGGCCGTCGGGATCCTCGATGAACATGCTGCGCTGCTCGCCCGCTTCGCCCTTCATCACGGTGCGCGGCTCAATGAAGAAGGGATGCCCGATCTTCTTGAGCTTATCGCGCAGCTTCTTCCAGTCGCTCATGCTCAGCACCACGCCCCAGTGATCGCTGGGCACATTCGATTCGGGGTTGTAGATGCGGGCCGTGCGATAGGTCACGGGCACTTCCTGTATGGTGAGCTGGTGGCCGAAGAAGTCGAAGTCCACCCAGGTCTTTGCGCTGCGGCCTTCCTTCAGGCCAAGGAACTTCCCGTAGAAGGCCTTGGCGCGTTTCAGATCGGTGGTGGCGAATGCGATGTGGAAGCGTCCGTTCATGGC
>JBATND010000028.1:0-1677 GCA_049290175.1 Flavobacteriales bacterium
GACCTTGGTGGCCCAGTTGACGTAGGGCTCGCCGTAGGCTTTGGCGATGAAGGGCACGGTGCGGCTGGCGCGCGGGTTGGCCTCGATCACGTACACCACCTCGTCCTTGATGGCGAACTGGATGTTCACCAGGCCCACGGTGTGCAGGGCCAGCGCGATCTTGTGCGTGTGCTCACGGATCTGCTGGATCACCTTTTCGCTGAGGTCGAAGGGCGGTAGCACGGCATTGCTGTCGCCGCTGTGGATGCCGGCGGGCTCGATGTGCTCCATGATGCCGATGATGCGCACCATCTCGCCGTCGCAGATCGAGTCGCTCTCCGCTTCGATGGCGCCGTCGAGGAAGTGGTCGATGAGGATCTTGTTGTCGGGCATCAGGCGGAGGATGTCGAGCACCTGGTCCACGAGCTCCTCCTCGTTGATCACGATCTTCATCTTCTGCCCTCCGAGCACGTAGCTGGGGCGCACCAGCAGCGGGAATCCGAGCTCGCGGCTCAGCTTCACGGCCTCCTCGGCGTTGTTCACCGCACCGAAGGCCGGGTACGGGATGTCGAGGTCGCGCAACAGTGAGCTGAAGCGCTCGCGGTCCTCGGCCATGTCCAGTGCGGCGTAGCTGGTGCCGATGATCTTGATGCCGTATTTCTCCAGCTTTTCGGCGAGCTTCAGCGCAGTCTGTCCACCCAATTGCACGATCACGCCTTCGGGCTTTTCGTGGAGGATGATGTCGTAGATGTGCTCCCAGAACACCGGTTCGAAGTAGAGCTTGTCGGCGGTGTCGAAGTCCGTGCTCACCGTTTCCGGGTTGCAGTTGATCATGATGGTCTCATAGCCCATCTCCTTCGCGGCCAGCACGCCGTGCACACAGCTGTAGTCGAACTCGATGCCCTGACCGATGCGGTTGGGGCCGCTGCCGAGCACAACGATCTTCTTGCGGTCGCTGCGGATGCTTTCGTTCTCCTCCTCGAAGGTGCTGTAGTAGTAAGGCGTCTTCGCGGGGAATTCACCGGCGCAAGTGTCCACCAGTTTGAACACGCGCTTGATGCCGAGCTCGTTCCGCTTCTTGTACACCTCGCTTTCCAAGCAGCCGAGCAGGTGCGCCACCTGTCTGTCGGCGTAGCCTTTCTGTTTCGCTTCGAAGAAAAGGTCGCGCGGCAGGGTGTCGAGCGTGTGCTTCTCCACTTCCTTCTCGGTGAGGATCATGTCCTCGATCTGCTTCAGGAACCAGATGTCGATGCGGGTGAGCTCGTGGATCTTGCTGAAGGGAATGCCGAGCTTGATCGCGTCGTACACGTGGAAGAGGCGACTCCAACTGGGGTTGGCGAGACTGTCCAACAACACGGCGGCGTCGCGGGTCTCCTTGCCATCGGCCCCCAATCCATTGCGTTTGATCTCGAGGCTCTGGCAGGCCTTCTGCAGCGCTTCCTGGAAGCTGCGGCCGATGCCCATGGTCTCGCCGACGCTCTTCATCTGCACGCCCAGGCGACGGTCGGCGCCTTCGAACTTGTCGAAGTTCCAGCGTGGCACCTTCACGATCACGTAATCGAGCGTGGGCTCGAAGAAGGCGCTGGTGCCGGTGATGGGGTTCTCCAATTCATCCAGGCGGTAGCCGATGGCGAGCTTGCTGGCGATCTTGGCGATGGGGTAACCCGTGGCCTTCGATGCGAGCGCACTGCTGCGGCT
>JBATND010000029.1:0-9582 GCA_049290175.1 Flavobacteriales bacterium
AGCGATGGCGGATTTCAGCAACGCTCTCAAGGAAGACCAGCGCAACGCTCAGTAGGATGAGGCCGATGAGCACCAGATCGAAGAGCCTCCCTTCGGGCGTGCTCGATCCGAAGATGACGATGCGCAACCGTTGCTTCAGTCGATCGGTGCGTTCGGGCATGCAGCAAAGGTGGTCTAAGGAAGCATGGCCCGCTCATCGGTGTCGCTCAAGGCTTGGCGCTTTCGAGCGCTGCATCGGCCGAAGGCCTGGCGCCGCGCACATCGCGGATGACCTCGGCATTCTTGGCGATTGGACCGGGTGCTGGTGCGAAGCGCTCTTCCGAGTAACGCGCTACGGTGCCATCGGGTAGCAGCTCGTCGGCGCGATTGGCGGTCACCGTCCACGTGAATGGCGTATTGCTGTTGCCATTCATGAGCTCCACCACATCGAAGCCTTCGGCGTTCTTGTTGGTCACATACACGCCGTTGCAATCGCCCTCGAGCTGAACGAACACGCGCAGCGGGTGCGCAGCATCAACCACGATGTTCTTCGAGAGGATCGGGTCGAGGGCGATGCGCGCGCGCCCATTCACCAGTTGACCGCTGCCATAATCCTGGAAGAGGTTCTCGGGCGCTTCTGGGCAGGAAAGAGCGACGCGATTGCCCTCGAGGTCGTTCACGATGGTGTTCACCGTGCCGGGGCCGATGATCTTGCGCAAGCCCAATGCTCCAGCCACTTCGCGCACAGCCACGTAGCTCCATGTCTGGGCCGTGCCACCAACCTGCACCTCGAAATAGCCGCCAGCGGATCCGTTCACGCCGTTGGCCGCGTTATTGTTGAGCGGATTGGTGTTGACCGTGGTGCCAGCGAAGCCGACCACGCCGTATTGCGAGCCTGTGCCCGCAACGCCCGCGCCAGATGCAGGTGTGAAGATGGCCGCGAAGTTGTTGCCAACACCCACCACACCGATGCCATTGGCTGCCGTGCGGCCATAGGAGAATGTGCCCACAGTCGTGCCATTCGCGGCGATGCCGGAGCCATTCACCAAGAAAGTCGTTGCCGCATTGTTGCCCGTGATCAAGGCGCCGGTGCCAGTGGCCGTGGTGTTCCAGCCTTGCAACCCGAAGCCAGTGGTGGAGGCAGCTTGGCCATACACGCCCACCGGATTCGCAGTGGCCAGTGCCGATGTCGCGAAGCCGATCACGCCAATGCCGTCATTAGCAGGTGAGTTCCCCTGAACGCCGCGTGCATCGCCAGTGGCCATCGTGGCGTTGATGGTGCCGTGAACGCCGATGCCAACGGCTGTTCCGGCCAATGTGCCGTTCAGTTGGCCGATCACCGCGCGACTGGTCGTGGCTGTGGGTATGGCCGTGGCTCCGGTATTTCCGATGCCCACTACCGCTGAGGCCGCTGGGTTCACATTCTCGCCACGGATGCCATTGGCCGTTCCGCTCGCGGCGTTCGATGCGCCATACACGCCGAAGGTGGTGCCCGCCGTCCCTGAGGTGAAGCCTGCCACGCCGAAGCCCGTGCTCGTGTATCCGTTGATGGCGCGTGTGCCGAGCAGGCCCGTATTCGCTGTGGTTCCGTTGGTGGTGCCATCGGCATACACGCTGAAAACATCATTCGCGAAGCCACCTACGCCCACATTGTTCACCACCACCTTGCCGCCGCTGAGCACGCGCGCGCGCTCATTCGCCGCTGCAGCGCCACCGGTCTTGATCACCCAGTCCACCGCATCGGTGGTTCCGATGAAATTCGTGCCCGCAACGGTTCCTGCATTGCCCGTGGTGAGCCAGCCATCGGCCGTGGTGGCGAAGCGCACCCACACCGCGCCGTTCCAGTAGTAGTAGCCGGGGATCACATTGTTGGGCGCGACGCCTGCCGTTGCAGTGTTGTACACCAGCAGCGATGCGGCAGGACCAACAACTGGCGCCGCGACGTTGGTGGCCGTGAGCGCCACGCGGGGCACCAGCAGGCCGCGCTTGTTATTCGCCGGGAGCGCGGTCACATCCACATCGAGCATGGCGCTGGCGTTGGGCGCTGCACCGTCGGCGTTGATGGCCACGTTCTGCGAGCGCGCCGCCGAGGCGACAATGATCGCGACTGCGAGCAGGATGAGCTTCTTCATGGGCAAGGATGTATAGGGCAGACGAAAGGTAGGGGGTAAGGGTGGTCTGGCAAGCTCCCGCAACTGGCGGTGCGTTCTGGGGAGTGTATCTGGAGGCTTATCGTGGAGCTTGCTTACCGTCCTCTATGGAAGGCGCCGGATCGACCCTCTGAATGGGGGGATCCACGGCCAGGAGCTGCCTTTCGGGTGCAGTTTCGGGGGGCCATTCGCCATGCGTGGGCCGCTCACCTATTTTCGCCCGGCCCGCCATGTCCCTCTCCCGACTTCTAGTACTCAGCCTTGCCGCTTTTCTAGCCGTTGTTGGGCGCGCCCAATCCGGCAAAGCCTTCCTGAAGGAGGGCGATAAGCTGCTGGCGCAACAGCAATTCGAGCAGGCCGTCGAGAAATACGGCTTCGCGATCCGCACCGATCCCAAGCTCGTGAAGGCCTACACGGGCCGCGCCGATGCCTATGGATCCATGGGCCGCATGGCCGAGCGTGCCGCTGATCTGGCGCAGGTGGCGCATTTGCTTCCTGCTGATCCGCTGGCGGCAATCACCGCATCCGCAGCCTACAGCGACCTGGATAGCACTGCGCGAGCCTTCACCTTGGCCGAGCAGGCCGTTCGCGTGGCGCCCAAGAACCAAGCGGCCCAGATGGCATTGGCCCGCGCTTGCCTGAAGAAGGGCGACCTCGATTGCGCCGTGCATGCCGCAGACCGCGCGTTGGCGATCAAGGCCACCACCGACAGCTACTACCTGCACGGCCTGGTGCGCTTTGCCACCAAGGATCTCAAGACCGCCGAGTTCGACCTGGACAAGGTGATCGAATGGAACCATCTGTACGAGCCGGCCTACGTGGCGTTGAGCGAAGTACAGCTCGCGCTCTATGAGGTGTACACCGGCCCCACCATGAAGGCGCGCACAACGGAGAAGGCCATTGAGAAATGCACGCGCGCGTTGGAACTGAATCCGCAAAGCACCGATGCGCTCTTCACAAGGAGCAAGGCCTTCGCCAACCAGATGGAATTCTCGAAGGCCATCGACGATGTGAGCCGCTGCATCGCGCTGGGCCGCACCGACCGCGCCGTTTATGTGCAGCGCGCGCTCTACTACAAGGGCTTCGGCCAGCATCAGAATGCCGTGAACGACCTCAATCGCGTGATCCTCGCTGATGCGAAGGATGTGCAAGCGCTGCAATTGCGTGCCACCTGCCGCGAGGCCAACATGGACCTCGATGGCGCGCTGAAGGACCTGGATGCCGCGCAGAAGGTGTTGGAGGGCGATGGCAAGCTCAGCAGCGATCAACGCAATGAGTTCGAGGCAGGCCGTACACGCATCGCCGGGCTCATCTTCGAGCAGAACCGCGAGTCCGATCCGCCGTCAATCACCGTGGTGCGGCCCTATCGTCAGGGCGAAGTGGCCAAGGTGTCCAGTTCCGAGGCCGTGGTGGAGGTGAGCGGTTATGTACGCGACAAGAGCCTGCTGAAGTCCGTGACGGTGAATGGCAAGCCCGCCGATTTCAGCAAGGACGAGAAGGACCCCATGTTCGTGACCACCATCGCGCTCGGCTCCGATGAGAAGGAGATCGTTGTGCAGGCCACCGACACCTATGGCAACTTCACCAGCGAGGTGCTCACTGTTGAGCGCAGCGAGGGCGTAGCGCCGATGATCGCGCTCACTTCACCCAAGCAATCGGCCAATCGCGAGATCACCTTGGCGGCAGGAAAGAACGATGTATTCATCGAAGGCACCGTGAGCGATGCCAGCCTGATCCGCTCGATCACCGTGAATGGCGAAGGCGCCAGCTACGCGCCCGACCGCGTGAATCCCGATTTCTCCATCAAGGTTGTGCTTGAAGGCCTTGATCGTTTCGTGGTGCGTGCCGAGGACCAGTTCGGCAATACCAGCGAGCAGCAATGGAGCGTGAAGCGCCAAGTTGAACCGGTGGCGGTGGTCACGCCCAAGCCGGTGCCAACGGAGAGCGCGCCCAACGCCACACCTGCGACCAAGGGCGGCACATGGCTGGTGCAGATCGAGAACACCGCTTACCGCAACTTCCCCGCGATGCAGGCCGCCGATGCCGCCAAATTGCAGAAGGCCTTCGCGAGCTACCAGATTCAGCGCACCATCAACAAGAAGAATCTTACCAAGGAGCAGCTTGAGCGCTTCTTCAATGTGGAACTGCGCGATATGGTGCGCACCGGCAAGGTGAGCACGATCCTGGTGTGGTACAGCGGTCACGGCCGCACCGCAGGCGGCAAGGCGTACTGGATCCCCATCGATGGGAAGAAGGATGATATCTACAGCTTCTACAACTACGGCGCGCTGAAGGCCCAGATGCAGAATTACAGCGAGAGCGTCTCCAACACGGTGGTGGTCTCCGATGCTGCCAGCGGTGAAGCTTCCTTCTTCGACCTGACCCGCTGAGATCAGACGCATGCGATCGATATTCCTCTCATTGCTGGCGCTCGTCTCACTCACGGCACAAGCGCAGCGCTACTTTTTCGAGAACATCAGCAACCAGCAGGGCTTGCCTGCGGTGAAGGTGTACTGCGCCGCGCAGAGCCCCGATGGCATCATCTGGGTTGGCACCGAATCGGGCCTGGCCAGCTACGATGGCATCAGCGTGGTGGATCACGGCCCTGCCGATGGTACCGCTGAGGGTGGTGTTTTCTCGTTGCTCGTTGATCGTGGCGGCAGCATCTGGGCGGGGCATCTCGATGGTGGTATCACGTGGAGCAATGGCCGCCTCTTCCGCGCCTGCACGCTTGGCCAAGGAATCAAAAGCCCAATCACGGGTTGGCTGCAAGAGAAATCGGGCAGCATCCTGGTTAGCACGATGGGTTCTGGCCTGTGGCGGATACAAGGCGAGCCGGATCAGAGCGGTGCTCTGGATGCGCAACGCTTAGGTGCTGACCAAGGCTTGCAGGAGCACATCTGGACCATCGTTGAATTGCCCGACAACCGCATCGCGCTGGTCACCGGAAGCGGTGATATGCAAGTGATCGATGGGGGAACCGTTTCGGAGTTCTTCATGACCGGTGTGCCCGACAGCTTCAAGCGAACCGCGCTTTATGTCGATTCTCAGCGACGTATCTGGGTGGGCACGCAAGGCGGTGGCGCTTTCCGTTGCAATACCGATGGCCGCTGCGACCGCTTCGATATCATGAACGGATTGGGCAGCAACACCATCTATTGCTTCGGTGAGGATGGCGATGGCCAAGTGTGGGTCGGCACCACCGATGGAGGCGCGAGCTGTGTGACCAACGAGGGCGTTCGCACCTACGGCCCGGACAATGGCCTGCATGGCCGTGCTATTCGCTGTTTGGTGCGCGACCGCGAGGGCAACATGCTCATCGGCATGTACGAGAGCGGCCTCGACATTTTCAAAGGAGATCGCTTCATCTCTTACGGTGAAGCAGAGGGCCTCAACGATCCCAAAGTCTTCGCTGTGATGGAGGATCGCTTGCAGCGCACGTGGTTCGGCACCAATGCGGGCATCGTGGTGCTCGACAATAGCGGCAAGCTCTCGGAGCAGATCAACGCGCAGAAGGGACAGCTCACCAGCAACTTCATCCGCTGCCTCAAAGAGGACGACAAGGGTTATGTGTGGGTGGGAACCGAAGGTGGTGGCCTTCTTCGTTTCGATCCGCGATCAGGACGCTCGCAAGAAGCCATTGAAGTATCGGGCGGCTTGGCCGATCTGCGGGTGACCGCCTTGGAGATCGGTCAGCCCGGCGAACTTTGGGTGGGCAGTGTGAACGGCCTTTGGCGCTATCTGCCCGGCAGCGGCACCGTGCCCACGCCGTATGGTGAGGCGGATGGCCTCGCGGGCAAGCATGTGATCGCGCTCTTCCGCGAGCGCAACGGCGCCATCTGGGTAGGGAGCAAGAGCAACGGCATCACCCGCATCGACAATGGCAAGGCGCACCGCATCGATGTGGGCCGTTCATTCTCCGCATCATGCTTCACGCAGGATGGCGAAGGCCGCATCTGGGTGGGCACCGAAGGACAAGGCATCGTGGTGCTGAAGGACGGCAAGGAAGCGCAGCGCTTCACCACAGAGCAGGGCTTGCTCAGCAATGTGATCAAGGCACTTGCGGTTGATGAGAACGGTCATGTGTGGATCGGCACCACCAAGGGCCTGAACAAATGGCGGCACAAGCAAGAGGGCTTCATCGCCTTCACCGAGCGAGCGGGGTTCACGGGCATCGAGGTGAAGCCCAATGCCGTGTGCGCGCTGCGCGATGGCGGCCTGCTCTTCGGCACGGTGAACGGTGCTACACGCGTTGGCAATAAGCGAGACGTAGAGCGGAACGTGGCGCCCTTGGTCACCATCCGCGGCTGGGCCGTGAACCTGGAGGAACGTGCGATCACAACTGACGCCAGCCTCAGTCACGACGAGCGCAGCATTCGCATACGCTACGGCTGCGTGGCGCTGAGCGATCCCAACGCCGTGCGCTACATGTACATGCTCGACGGCCTGGAAGACGAATGGCAGCCCATGACATCGAGCACCGTGGCCGCTTATCCCGCGCTTCCGCCCGGCACCTACACCTTCAAGGTGAAAGCCATGGACCGCAGCGGCCTCTGGAGCGAACCCGCCGAAGTGGGCTTCACCATCCATCCGCCGTGGTACCGCAGCTGGTGGTTCTACACTGTGCTGGCGGTGGTCATCGGCATGAGCCTCTTCAGCTACATCAAGGTGCGCGAGCGGCAGCTGCGGTTGCGCAACATCGTGCTGGAGCAGAAGGTGGAGCAGCGCACCGCCGAGGTGGTGGCGCAGAGCAAGGAGATCGAAGGGCAGAAGGAGCGCATCGAGGACCTGCTGCTCAACATCCTTCCGAAGGAGATCAGCGACGAGTTGAAGGAGAAGGGCAAGGCCACCGCGCGACGGCACGAAGAGGTCACCGTGCTCTTCACCGACATGAAAGGCTTCACGCGCGCGGCCGAGAAAATGACGCCCGAAGAACTCGTGAGCGAGCTGGACGATTGTTTCGTGCAGTTCGATGAGATCGTGGGGCGCTATGGCATCGAGAAGATCAAGACCATCGGCGATAGCTACATGTGCGCGGCCGGTGTTCCCACTAAGGATGCCATGCATGCGCACAAGTGCATCCTGGCCGCCTTGGAAGTGCGTGAGCTGATGGCGCGTTGGCAGAAGGACCATCGCGCCATTGGCAAAGAGCCGTGGGCACTACGCATCGGGGTGCATACCGGTCCAGTGGTTGCCGGCGTGGTAGGCAAGCGCAAATTCGCTTACGACATCTGGGGCGATACCGTGAACACGGCTAGCCGCATGGAGAGCAGCGGCGAGGTAGGGGAGGTGAACATCAGCGGCGCCACGTACCGTTTGGTGAAGGACCACTTCGAGTGCGTGCATCGTGGGCAAGTGGAGGCTAAGAACAAAGGCGCCATCGACATGTACTTCGTCATGCGCCTGAAGCCCGAATTCAGCGCGAACGCAGAAGGCACAAAGCCCAACGAGCGCATGCTCAGCCTGTGCAAGGTGTCACTGACGCAAGAGCTCGCGTAGCTCGGCGAGCATCATGGCCGTGGCGCCCCAGACCACGCGGCCCATCACATCGTAGTATGGGATCTCGACGCTGCGTCCCATGATCGCGATGTGCTGCTCGCGCCGCTTCAGGATGTCGTCGCGCAGCAGCAGTGATAATGGCGCTTCGATGAGTTCGGCCACTTCGCGCGCATCCGGAGCGAACGGGCCAGCCTGTTCAGCAATGCCGATGAAGGGCGTTACCAGCGAGCGGCTCGGCGGGATGTACACCGGCGTTAGCGCGCCCAATAGATCTATGCCATCCGTGGCAGCACCGGTCTCCTCAGCGAATTCGCGCAAGGCCGTTTCGCGCAGGTCGGCATCCTGCGGCTCGCGGCGGCCGCCAGGGAAGGAGACCTGTCCGCTGTGAACGCCGACGTATGTGGGTCGAAGCATCAAGAGGGCGTGCGCCTCCTCGGCTTTCTCGTAGATCAGTGCGAGCACAGCGCTCTCGCGTGGCGGTGGATCGCTGCGCAACGCGGCCTCCAGGTCGGGTCGCTTGTAGCCGCTGAGTTCAAGGAAGGCATCGTGGCCGGGCAACGGCCTCGCGAGTGATGCGCGCAAGCGTTGAACCGCCTCCTGCAGCTCCATCACCGCTTCTCCAGTCGTTCGACCAAGCGTTGTGCCTCGCGCTTGAATGCGTGCGGCCCTTGCGCGATGCGACGCGCGCCCTCCAGTGCCCGACCATGCTGTTCGCTGCATAGCCAGCAGAGCACCGTGTACCATTCGCAGGGGTCCTTGTAGCCCGGCACCGGCGCAGCTTTCAACTGATCAATGCTCAGTTCGGCCTCGTAAGGCTTGCCGATGGCGAGTTGACTCACGGCTAGGTAGAGGTATGCCCGCTTATCGGAGCCCGGCTCGCTCAAGTAACTGACCAACCCGGAGGCGGCGCCTTCGAAATCGCCTTGCGCATACAGGGCCATGGCATCGAGGTAAGTGGCGTTGCGCGAAGTGCGCGCGCGGTCGCTCACCAGGTCCTGGTAGGGCGTGAACGAAGACGCACAGAGGTCATTATCCTGCGGGCCACGGCAAGCGGCCAGGGAAGCAGCGAATACGATGAAGGCGAGGGCGCGCATGGCGGCGAAGTTATCCGGCCACGGCTGCAAGCATTCAGGCCAAGCAGCCGATGCCCGCGCTCACAGCCCCTTTCGCCAATTCGGATGCTTCTTCATCACCTCACGGGCCTTCTTGCCCTTGAGCATGGTGCCGCGGCATTTCGGCGATCCGCATTTGCAGGCCCAGGTGCGCAGCAGCTTCACGGTGTACGGCACCTCGAAGTCGAAGCCGTAGTCGTAGGTGATCTCCTCACCGGCCTTGATCGATCGCAGGGCTTCGATCACCACGAAGTCCTTTCGCGGATCGGGGCGCTTCTTCTTCTCGCTATGCACATAGGCTACGGCGTTCGGCTCACAGCCCGTATTTATCCAGCGCGCCACGCTTCTGCCTTTGTTGGCGTCGATCACCCATTCATCGTTCAGGGTGAAGAGGAAGGTGTGCCCGGTGGAGATGTCGCCGTAGTACAACTCATCGGCCTGGTCGTGCGTGATCAGTTTGCCGGTGTACTCGATGATACGCTCGCCCTTGCGGATGGGTGCTGTGGCGAAGACGCCATTGCCGTGGATGCTCGATCGCTTGCGCGCGATCTTCAACGGCTTCGATTGCTTGGTCATGTATTAGGCCCTATTCAAAGGCGCGCAAAGAAAGTAGAAGCAAGCAGACCAACGAGCTTATTGCCCGGGCGCCTTCGGCGGTGCCTTGAATGGCTTCTTGTTCGGGTTCGGGTCGCGCAGGTCGATGTCGCGCTGGTACTGCCATTGGCCCTTGTCCCAAGTGAATGCATCGAAGCTCATGTCAGGGCCCATCAGCGCGCCTTTGCCTTGCAGGTCGGCCCGGATCGGCGCCAGGTGGTCCAGCACGATGCGGCTCTGCTCCGGCT
>JBATND010000030.1:0-29596 GCA_049290175.1 Flavobacteriales bacterium
GAGCACGTGCACGGCCTTTCCTGCAATCAGCAGATCCAATCCGCTCTTATGCATACCGGCTCCAAGGCTGAAAGCACCTGCCATTAAGAAGACCACCTTCCATTCGATGGCCTCATAGAATTCCTTCATTGTGAGACAGCCCGTGAGCACGACCAGGATCACACCCACAAGGGTGGCGAGCACAACCGGTACTGGCGTGAGACTGCTTACCAGTACCACGCCCAAGATCACCGCGACCGCCATCCAGAAGCGCTTTATGTCGAACTCGGCCATGCCTTCTTGCTCCGCGAGGATCGCGAAAGGCGCATCGGGCTGGCGTTCCATCTCCTTGAGTGTGGCCAAATAGTGTGTCTTCACCTCAGCCAGAATCACGTCGCCGCTGCGCAGCACCGTATCGTGCAATCGTTCATGCACCACATCCTCGCGGTGGCGAACGGCCAAAGGCACGGCACGGTAGGTTCGTATCATGTCAGCCTCGCTCAGGGTGATGCCATTGAGCGGGCTGTTCGCCGTAATCACCAATTCGACCAGCTTAGTGCCGCGTGTGCGGAGGTCATCACCTGCCAGGTGCATCGTCGCCTTCACCGTGATGTTCGCCCGATCCTTCAGCGCTTTGATGCGCTCAACATCGCAACGCACCTTGAGCATATCGCCAGCTTCCAGCACCATATCACCCGGGGGCAACGTGAAGCGTTGGTCATCGCGTACGATCTCGATGATGTCCATTTCGAGTTCACGCACGAGGGTGCTATCCATGATGCGCTTGCCCACGAAGCGCGCTCCCGGCAGGATCTCAACCTCGGTGAGATAACCGCCCATGCCGAATTTCTCTTTCAGGTCATCCTGCCCCTTGCCGCCGGGCAGCAACTTGCGGCCCAGTAAAACCATGTAGGCAACGCCAACCAGCAGGAAAACGAGGCCTAGGGGCGCCATCTGGAACATGCTGATCCCGCTTTCGCCAAGCTTGATGCTGAGGCCGCTCACCACGATGTTGGTGCTCGTGCCAATCAGTGTGATTGTCCCACCGAAAATGGTCGCGAAGCTCAACGGTATGAGCAGTTGTCCAGGATGCATGCCCGATGACCGAGCGACCTGCACCGCAACCGGAATGAAGACGGCAACGATGGGCGTGTTGTTGATGAAAGGACTCACGCAGCCGACCAGCAGCATGAACAAGAGCAAGCCCAACGCCTTGTTCTTTCGGAATCGCTCGCTGAGCCGAGGTCCAACGGTACTGAGCGCACCGGATTTCATGATGGCCGCGCTGAGCACGAACATGAAAGCCACGGTTATGGTGGCGGCATCGCTGAAGCCCGATAGCCCTTCGGCCGGCGAGATCACCCCGGTGGCAACGAGAATGGCAGCGATCATCAGCGCAACCAGATCGATGCTGAGCTTCTCACTGATGAACAGCACCAATGCCACCACGATGGTGCCTGCTACGATCCATTGATCGGGGGATAAGCTCATGCGGCGCCGAAAGTAGCAGGACCCGCTTTGGCGATATGGCCACTGGCCACGCCTGCATTATGCTTGGAAAAACTACTCGATGGTGAACTGCTGCGACAACGTCAGGTCTCGGGTCTCAACGCTCAAGGTGTGCGTTCCCCGAGGCAGTTGGCCCTTGTCCAACCGGCGAACCAACTCTCCGGTAAGCGCCTTCCCCTCTTCGCGATAGATCACTTTCCCTTGCCCATCACGAATCTGCAGCACCACTTTACCAATACGATGCTCGTGCTCAATTAAGATGCTCACGAAAGCCGACGCCTTGGTGCAATGCACCTGCAAGCGGGAAGCGCCATCGCCACCGGTTGCGCCCGCAGCCCAGAAGGATAGCGAGCACAAGCAGATGGCAAGAAGGATTTTTCGGAGCCGCATGCTTGAATCGGGAAGGCGAAAGTAGCGGTAATCCGCTGAGATCCAAATCCGAGCATGGTTGAATCATCCGAAACTGGCCTGAACCAAGCGACCGCCCCCACCCGTTCGCACGGCGTAGGAGAAGCCCTCCAGCAAGCCGTAGCCACCATAAGAGCCATCGGCTCTGATAGCCAAGAAACCGACCTGCATATTGGATAAGTCCTTGTGTTTGCGGCGGATGCGCTGTACGGCTTCCCGGCATGCCTCCTCGGGCGAACGACCTTGGCGCATCAGCTCCACCACGGTATGGCTTCCGGCTGTCCGGATCATCAACTCACCTACACCCGTAGCACATGCAGCTCCGGCCTCACCATCAACGAAAAGACCGGCACCTATGATTGGGCTATCGCCCACGCGGCCATGGATCTTGTACGCCATGCCACTTGTGGTGCATGAACCCGCAAGTCGTCCTTGCGCATCCATGGCCACCATCCCAATGGTATCGTGGTTCTCGATGTTGGCGACCGGGGCATATTGAGCCGTCTTCAGCCATTCCTGCCATGCGGCGCGCACTTCCGGCAGGTCAACATCGCGTCTGCCGAAGCCATTCTCCAACGCCCAGCGTTCAGCGCCGGATCCCACCAGCATAACATGCGGCGTGCGCTCCATCACCGCCCTAGCGATGCTGATGGGATGCTCGAAGCGCTGCACGAAAGCAACGGATCCAGCACGGCCATCGTGGTCCTGGATGCACGCATCCAAGGTGACATGGCCATCGCGATCGGGATTCCCGCCCAAGCCCACGCTCCGGTTCGAGAAATCGCTCTCTACCACCATGACGCCTTGCTCCACTGCATCGAGCACGCTGCCACCGGCATTCAGCACTTCCCATGCACGCTCATTGGCGGGCAACCCGTGATCCCATGTGCTCAGCACAATGGGCCCCTCAGCACCTTCAGTGAGCAACGGGGCATCATTCCCTTCTTCAGGTCGATTAGCGCATCCGTCCATGTACGCGGCCGTGCCAGCCAATCCGAGTTGAATGAATTTGCGGCGGTGAAGGTTCTGTGACATTGCAGTTGCTTGGGTTCCGCAGGCAATGTAGGATCCCGATTCGCTTGCAACGACCTTCCTTTGCACAACATGATCCGTTACCTGCTCTGGTTGTTGGCTCCGGCCTTGGTCGGCGCGGCACAGCCCCCACCCGGTTACTACGACAGCGCGCAAGGACTCACCGGCGAAGCGTTGCGAACGGCGCTTCAACAGATCATCTCGCCGCATACTGTTCTAGCCAACAGCCAGCTCTGGGCTGCTTTTGCGAGGGCCGATAGCAAACCCGATGGCAGCGTGTGGGACATTTACAGCGACGTGCCAGGCGGAACCCCACCCTATACCTACCAGTTCGTGGTGAATCAGTGCGGGACCTACAATAGCGAAGGGGATTGCTTCAACCGGGAGCACACATTCCCGGTAAGTTGGTTCGGTGACCAACCGCCCATGAATACCGACCTGAATCACATCTACCCTGCCGATGCGTGGGTGAATCAGCAGCGGGCGAACTGGCCCTATGCCACGGTGGCCTCTCCCGCATGGACCAGTGCCAATGGCGGAAAGCGCGGCCCTTGCTCATGGCCGGGTTGCACAGGCACTGTGTTCGAGCCGATTGATGCCTACAAAGGCGACCTGGCCCGCGGGCATTTCTACATGCTCACACGCTACATGAACGAATCAGCCACCTGGCCTGCACCGGTCCTCGCTTCTGGCGAATTGCTGGCTTGGGCCAAGAGCCTGATGCTGGCTTGGAACGAGCAGGATCCCGTGAGCGACAAGGAGCGCGCGCGCAACGATTCGGTGTACGTGATCCAAGGCAATCGCAACCCCTACATCGATAACCCGGAATGGGTGAACGACATCTGGGGACCGGAGGCGAGCATCCGCGAGGTTTCCGACAACCCGGTAACCGTGCAAGTACTGAATGATGAATTGCTCGTTGCGTTCCCGGAAGGATGGGCGAATGGAACGGCTACGATCACCGACGCATCGGGTCGCGAGATCACACGCTTCAAGATGTCACCAGGACGCGTGAGCATCCCATTCTCATTCGCCGCAGGGGTTTACTTGCTGCGCACCGGAACGCACCCAAGGGCGGTGCGATTCATTCGCTAGTTGGAGCGGATGACCCTGAATGGAGGCATGCTCGAATCCGCAGCACGCACCAAATAGGCGCCTTCGGCTAAGGCGGCGAGATCGATGCTTGCTGTTCCGTTGCTCAGCCAATGGCTCATCACCACCCGTCCGCCGAAATCCAACACCTCTACTCGCCCGCTCACTGGCATGTGAAAACGCAGCGGGCCAGCCGTCGGGTTGGGTGAAGGACTAAAGCCGTTGACGCTTGCTTCGGCCACCTCGGTGCTCAAGCCACAGGTTACCGTCTCACCGCATGCGAGCTCGCTGAGGAAGAGCGAAGTCCAATTCAAGGCATTCGCCTGATCGCTGCTCATGTAGCCCACGTGTCCGCTTCCCGGATAGCTCTTGAAGCAATTGACCAGGTCCACATTGTTGGCCCGCATATGCAAGTCATGGCTGCCACTAGCGGTAAGGCCCGTTGGCAGTCCAACAACATACACGGGAGCCGTGTAGTACGGCACCACGCCATCACCAACTTCGTGGATGCTGGCCAACGGAGCGTCACCCGGATTGATCCAAGAGGAATCTCCTAAGCACCCGCTGAAACTGTAAACCCCATGGGCACGGCTGCTGTACCCTGGGTTGCCGCTATTTCCTTCTAACCCACCGAGGCCGGGCAGTTCGCTAGCCAATGCCGAGGGGATCTCGCTGTCCTGATCCAAGTACATGGCATGCAACGCGCTGATCGCACCGGCTGAAACCCCGCCGATGTAGATGCGGTTGGTATCGATGCCATACGGATTGCCCAATTCTGCCACGCTCTTGCGCAGGTAACGCACGCATGCATTCATGTCGTGGGCACCGCGCATCACGGCGCGCATAGTTGTGGTCTGGTTAGGAAGGAAGAAACCCACGCGGTAATCGTTGGCTACGGCAACGAAGCCGCGCTTCGCGAAATCGTTGCAGATGGGCGCCACATCGGCTCGCGCCCCACCCACGAACGAACCGCCGAAGGCGCAGACCACCACCGGCCGCAGCGCAAGCGCATCCCCCGTGGGTTCATACACATCCATGCGCAGGGTCTGGGTCCCCCCGCTCACACCGGTATTGCTACCGAACACAACGGCATTGGTCACGGTGACATTCGGGAAGAAATTCGCGGTTGCGTAGCGGCCATCGGCGCACTCTTGCCCGAAGCTGGTAGTGGACAGAAGGAGAAGGCCGGCCGTGTAAAGGTGTTTCATCGCATGTGCAGGGTTAAGGTGCTGCAAAGTAGGAGCTTCCGCGGATCGCGCAAGCACCAACTGATGCACAAGGAATCGGAATGGCACACCTTTGGCGATGCGGGCCCGCCAAATAAGGCCAACCATGAAAAAGCAACTCGCCTTCCTTGCCGCTGCGCTGCTCACTGTAAGCGCGGCCGCTCAGTTCCAGGTCAACCCGCAAGCGGGCATCAATTTCCAGAACATCACGAATCCGGGTCCCGGACTGGAGTACAAGGCCAATGTGGGTTGGCAGCTTGGTGCCGACCTGCGCTTCGGCGACCGCTTGTTCTTTCAGCCGGGTGCGCACTTCGGCCGGAGTTCAACGGCCTACAAGCTGGTGAACAACGACACCCTCCAATATGAAAATGACCTTGTTCGCACCAACTTGAAGCTGAACGCGCTGGTGGGTTATCGGATCATCGACAGCTACCAGTTCGACCTGCGCTTCATGATAGGCCCTACCTATGACGTGCTGCTGAGCGTTGATAATCGCAACGACGAGATCGGATACAACCGTGGCGATTACCGAAAGGGGTCGTTGAACCTTGACGCAGCCTTGGGCTTCGACATGGGTTTGTTCACCGTGCAACCGGGAGTGAGCTTCGGCCTCAGCCGGGTATTCAGCGACAATCCCGTGGTGAAGGACATCGGCTCTCGCTACCTCACCTACGGACTCACCATCGGCATCAACCTCGGCAACGACGACAAGTAATCGCCGAGCCATTCAAGAACGACGCCTCCTGCCAACAGGGGGCGTTGCTCTTTGAGAGCAGGTCATTGGTGAAGGCATGCTTGGCATGGGCCCAAGCCAGGACTCCACTTACAGCAACTCACCGGTTCGCAGAATCGAGCAGGTGGGTCCAAGGGCCGCCATTGCTCACTTGCTCCATGCCAGCGGCGCGCAGCAGATCGAGGGCAACACCGCTACGAGCGCCACTGCGGCAGCACAAGACAATGGGTGCTTCCATGCGCTGCACTTCTTCCAGCCGGTGCGGCAGTTGGTCGAGCGGGATGTTCACGGAGCCGGGCACGTGACCTTCGGCGAACTCACCGGGGGTGCGCACATCGATGATGGTACTCATGGCACTAAGGTCTGACGATGGTTTCCGGTGGAGCTGATGGGAGTCGAACCCACGACCTCGTCATTGCGAACGACGCGCTCTGGCCAGCTGAGCTACAGCCCCGAAGGGTGCGCGAAGTTGCGAAGGATCAGGGAACCGCATGACGCCTTTTACCGTATGAGCCGGGCATGAAACGGCACATCATCCTCACAGTCGCCCTGGCCATTGGATCGGCAAGTGCGTGGGGGCAAGGCGACTTGGCCTATATGCCCAAGGCTGCTCCTGCATTAACAGCAGACGATGAGCGCATCAGCATGATGGATACGGACGACCCGAGCATCGTTCAGCTGCACTTTCCGCCGGGCACGTATCGGGTGGATCTCCTGAACAGCGGTGGCAGTGTGGTTGATCAATACGAAGCTGCTGAACGCATGGAATTCGACGTGTCCGAGCTGCGGCCAGGGACATGGACCTTGCGTGCTTGCACACCCCAAGGGTTCCGGGTGCGCCGCTTCGTGGTACACCACCGCAATGGGCAGAACTGGGTAGTGGAGTCGCAGCCAACGCCGAGGAAAAAGCGTTGATTGACTCGTGGATCCAGCCCTCGCTCCAACTCAGCATCCGAACCCGAACAACCGCCGAAGAGTCATCAATCCCGAATCCATGCGCGCTCCCGTGAGCTATTACCAAGAGGTCCTCGAGAAGATCAGCCATGCCGACCGCTCCACCTTCCGGAAGGAGCTTCGCAAGGCATTCAAGCGGCTGCTGCCCGAGGAGCGTGAAGAATTGAAGCGGTGGTTCCGTACGGCATGCATTTGCCGCCCTGCCCTTCAGGCCAAGTTGGCCAAAGAGAGCTGATCAGTTGAAGTACCGGCTGTTCCAGGAATCCTTGCTGAACTGCCCGAAGAAGGCGAACCACCCGAAAAGGGTGAAGCCGCTCAACGCCATGATGCTCCAGAACAGAAAGAGCAATCGCTGTGCATTGACGAGCGGCAATTGAGCATCGCCCAGAACGCTCGCTGGAATGAACAATGTGAAGAGCAAGGCAGCAAGCAGAACCGCAATTGCCAGATGGACCGGCTTACGCACGAACCAGAAGGCCGCAGCTCTGATCGGCGAAAGATCGTTGCCCCAACGGGCCACCAGATAGTAGCGGTCGTTACCGATTGGAACGAACAACAAGGGATCGACCTCGCTATCGCAGAGCTTGAAATGCGCTGATGGAGCCATGACCATATAGTTGGTCAACACATCACCAACCCGACGCTCGATCTGCCTCATGCCATAGATCGCAGGACCAGGAATGGGACCTTTGTAGTACGCCCCTTCAAGGAAGCGCAACCGGTACTTGATGCATAGACCCCTGATCCCATCGATGTGATAGACCCTCTCTGGTTCTGCATCCGGCAGCGCCACAGGCTCTGGTCTTCGGGATCCACGGAGGCAGGCCCTGAGCCGATCATCCCGGTGTGCCTCATCCGCCAATAGCTCATGCACTTCTTGCATGATATGGGCTTGGCCCAAAAGGACCTGCTCGAGTCGTTCGCGCTCTTTATTGGCGGCCATCGGGATTTGCGTTGGTTGCCATCGGAAAACGCCGGGAAAATCGAATTCGTTCGCAGGTGCTACATATCCTGCTCGGCCTCGGGCAGTTCGGCACTTGATCCGGCTTCTGCCGCTTCGGCCAAGCGAACATGCTCCGGTGCATCAATGGCTACTGTTGAACGCGCCGTGCTGTTGGGCGGCAGCACACCGCACTTGGCGACCACCTCTACCGGGTTGTGGAAGGTGCCTTTCTCCACCACCACGTTCCAAACGGACTCGAAGGGAATCACGAAGCGCACGGGAGACTCATCGAACATGCCCCCGTAGTAGGAATGGGTCTTGCCCAATTTGTAGTTCTTGAAATCTCGGCCGGTCATGAACTTCACCTTGGCGGCCACATCTATGTCCACCTCGATGATCTCTTTCTTCTTCAGTTCGAACGTCTTGTGCAGGAACTTCATGGCGCTGGGTTGTTCGGGGTCGAATATAGTGGCGCTCAGAGCTTCACGCTGAGCACCGGGAAGTTGGTGTGGTTCACGATATCCTCGGTGAGGCTGCCGTTCACTACATGGAAGAAACCGGTTCGGCCGTGGGTGGCCATGGCAATCATGTCCGCATCGATGCTGCGGCTGAAGTTGAGGATGCCCTCCTCGATGCTCAGGTCGTTGTAGATGGTGGCGGTGTACTTGCTCAGCTCGTGGCGCTCCAGGAAACCATCGATGGCTTTGGTGCTATCCTCGCTCCGCTCAAAGGCCTTCGGCGTGTTCACCTTGAGCAGATGTATGCGTGGGTTCCAAACATCGATCACCGGTCGGAAGGCATCGAACTTCTCTACATCCGCCGGGCTGAAGTTGCTGGCAAAGACGAGGTCATCGACGCGCATCTCATCGACATGCTGCTTGATCACCAGAACGGGCATGGGGGCCGTGCGCACGATGCGCTGTGTATTGGAGCCAACAATGCCGCGCAGGCCGGTGGCGCCATGCGACCCCATCACGATCAGGTCGGCTGCGGAGAGGCGATCGTTCTTGAACATCTCGGTGAGCCCGAGCTGCCGGAGCATGAATTTCTTCAGTTCTACGCCTTGCAGGAAAGGGAGGTCCGGCAGGCGATCGAGCCGCGATTCGATATCCTCCCGGAGCTTCTGGTTCTCCGGATGGAAATCGGTCATCTGCTCGTACACATGCACCACATCGATGCATGCTCCAGTGGCACGGCCGATGGTTGCTGCCACGCGCAGGGCGTCGGTGGCGCAGTCGGAGAAATCGTACGGGACGACGATTGTTCGGATGCTCATGGGGTATGGGGATGGCCGCTGAAAGGTAGGAGGCCGAAAGATCCGGCAAGCTACCAGAACTCATCCTTTTACATTCGCCCCGATGCCGAGCGCGCCAGTTTACCGGTCGGAGCCAACCGACAAGGCCCCAGCCATTCTCCTGGACCCTTCGGCTGGGCTGCTGGAGCTGAGCGGCTATTCCATACCGGAGAATGCCGACCGTGTTTACGCCCCGCTGTTCGATGCGGTTGAGGCGTACGCACAAGCGCCACTTCCGCGCACCTTGATCCGCATCGGTCTTACCTACTTCAATTCGAGCACGGCGAAGTACCTGCTCGACCTGCTGAAGCGCTTCGAGGACCTGCACGCCGGTGGCCAGACCAAGGTGGTTCTGGAATGGCGGCATGCACCGGGCGATCTGGACATGAAAGAAGCAGGGGGCGATTACCGGGGCCTGTTGGAATTCCCGGTGAAGCTGGTCGAGGACCTGATCTAGTCGCGGAATGCCTCGGTCCACTCGCGCTCGCTGATGGCAATGCCATCGCGGAAATGCACCACCTGCCCCCAAGGGTGCGTGACCTTGCGGTAAATCGTGGTGAGGCCATCACGCGTGATGCGGCGCTCAAGCACCACCGCCCTACCCTCAACGAAGGTCCGCTCTTGCATGCCATCGGGCACAGCCTCTTCGTCAGGCTGATCCAGAACCTGAGGACGCGGCGATTCTATCCGAGGCTTCGGCTCTGCCGTGCGAACCGGCTCGGTCCTCTCAACAACCGGTTCCTTTGGTTCAGGTCGCGCGTCGGGAGCCTGCTCCTGTGAGGGTTCGGGGGCGGCTTCCGTTACCTGCGAAGCGTGCTCAGCAATTGTTCCGGCCTTCGGCTCCACTGGTGCCGACTCCTTCTCTGCCATGGCCCTTTCCGCATCGCGCTTCGCAATCAATGCTTGAAGGTCCTGGATCTTCACCTTCGGGAACACGTTCAGCGGGCGCATCGAACGGGCCTGCTGGAATTTCGCCAGCGCATCATCGAATCGCTGTCCTTGGAACAACGCTTCAGCCTCTGCCATGACGGCTTGGAAAGCGGCATCCTTCGCGGCATCCTCCTGCTCGAGCTTGGCCACACGCGCTCGTTCCTTCGAGCTCATGCCAGCGAACTCGGGGGTGAGGCTCTCCCCGGGCTGCGCCAGAACTGCCCAACCGGCAAGCAGGAAGTGCGTGAGCAGGGTGATTCGCATAACGGAGGCCGAAGGTACCCGGCATGAATGTGCAGGCTTGGTTACAGCACACGCAGTTCCCACCGGTGACAGTTGATACGCATCCGCCCACCCGCCTGTTGCTCCCGACCGGAATACATTCGCGGCCACGAACGAAATCGCCTCCGACCAACGTTCACACCAACAATCGAATGCTCATGCGCACCACCTTCCGCCTGCTGCCGCTCATCGCCCTGCTGGCCGCCTGCCAAGGAGACCCCAAGGAGAACCCGCAGTACCAGCAGCTCGCCGAGGATGCGGGCCGAGCACAGGCCCAAGTGGCCGAGCGCGACAGCACCATCAATGCGCTCTTCGGCACCATCAACCGCATCGGCGACAACCTGCGCACCATCCGCGCGAAACAGGGCCAGATCGGACAGCCGAGCGACGGCATTGAAAAAGCCGACATGGAACAGCGCATCCTCGACGACCTCGGCAGCATCGACGGCTTGATCAACGAGAACAAGGAACTGATCGCCAAGCTGCGCAAGCAGGCGAAGGCGTCAGCTGCCAGCATCGGCGAGCTGGAGAAGACCATCGCCGGGCTCGAAGGCAGCATTGCCGAGAAGGATGAGGAGATCGGTTCATTGAAGGAGCAGCTCGCCAGCTCCAACAGCTCATTGGCCACCTTGATCGAGATGTACCGCGATAAGAGCCAACTGAGCGATATGCAGCGCATGGACCTCAACACCGCATACTATGCCGTGGGCACCGTGAAGGAATTGCGCGCCAATGGCGTGCTCGCCAAGGAAGGCGGCGTGGTGGGCATCGGCGCGGTGAACAAGCTCAACGCGGAGAACCTGCCGAAGGACTACTTCACACGCATCGACATCACGCGTACGCAAGAGATCACCCTCGCCGCGAAGAAGGCCAGCTTGGCCACCACGCATCCGGCCGGGAGCTACCGCATGGAAGCCGGCTCGAAGCTGACGATCACCGATCCGAATGCCTTCTGGAGCGTGAGCAAGTACCTGGTGGTGGTTGTGGAGTGACCCGCCCCCAAGCACCACACCCAACCAAGAAGAACTTTCCCGGTGCCCATTGGCTTGCGGACGCACCGCATCAGCGCTCCCCTTCAACCGCAGCCTCGGGTAACTTCGGCGCCCCAAAGCTGAGGCCATGACGAAGGACCGCAACCTCGAGACCGCCCGACTTCAGAAAGAGATCGGGAACTATATCGGACTTGGCAAGGACAGCCTTGTCTTCAACTTCGAGACGACGGGGAAGAAAGCACAGCTGCACCTGATCACGGTGAACCCGAACCACAACCAGAGCTTCCTCTTCCACGCCACCACGGGCAGCGATAAGCTGGATGCACTGCGCGAGATGCTCGAGTACGTGAAGACCTACAAGGAACGCACGAGCAGCTATACCATCCAATGGAGCGCTCGCGGCGACAATGGCCTGCAGACCTCCTACTTCAGGGCGAAGAATGTGCTTGAGGCCCTCGACAAGCTCTTCTACGATCGCGACCCCAACAGCATCACCGTGTTCAGCGTGATGCTGAATCCGATCACGTGATTGCCGGAGCGTCGCATTTGGCGCCAACCACTACTGCGCGTTGAGGTCGCTCCTTCCCGTCTTCATCTATCCCTGAGCCATGATCCGCGCCCTGAGCCCCGACGATTTCTTGGGGCTTGTGGCCCCCCTGATCGACGTCCGCTCACCCAAGGAATTCGCGCAAGGGCATATCCCTGGTGCTGTTTCGATGCCGCTCTTCAGCGATGACGAACGCGCAGTCGTTGGCACGCTATACAAGCAACAGGGCCGCGATGCCGCCGTGCTCGAAGGGTTGCGCATCGTTGGGCCGAAGCTGGCTGGCATGGTTGAACAGGCACGGACAATCGCTCCAGATGGGCGCATCCGCGTGCATTGCTGGCGCGGTGGCGAACGCAGCGGCAGCGTGGCATGGCTGCTCGACAAAGCCGGATTCGAAGAGGTGAGCACGTTGCGAGGCGGTTACAAGTCGTTCAGGAACCGGGTCCTGGCTTCGTTCGCCGCTGGCGCTGAATTGCGCGTGCTGGGCGGCTACACCGGAACCGGAAAGACAGAAACACTTCGCCATCTGCGCGAGCTGGGCGAGGAAGTGCTCGACCTCGAAGCGCTTGCGAATCACAAAGGCTCATCGTTCGGGGCGTTGGGCCAGCTGCCGCAACCCACAACAGAGCACTTCGAGAACCTGCTTTGGAATGCACTTCAGGGTCGCGCTCAAGGCAAACGCATTTGGGTCGAAGACGAGAGCATGATGATCGGCCGGTGCAAGATCCCCGATGCCTTCTTCAATCGCATGCGCGAGGCGATCCTCTATTTCGCTGAGATGCCGCAGGAGGAGCGCGCCGATCGGCTGGTGCAGGACTATGGCCTATTCGAGCCCAGCGTCCTGGCCGATGCCGTGAAGCGCATCGAGAAGCGCTTGGGACCGCAGCATTGCAAAGCAGCTTTGGAAGCGCTTGCGCAAAGAGATCTCCGAACGGTGGCAAGAATCACCCTTGCTTATTACGACAAGACCTACGCGCGAGGCGCTGCGCAACGAGATCCTGCACGCGTTCGCCGTGTAGCAGCCTATGCGCACGACCTTCGCGGCCTTGCCCAGCGACTCATTGCCGATGCCCACTGAACCCATCCGCCTCACGCAATTCAGCCATGGCGCCGGCTGTGGATGCAAGATCGCGCCAGCGGTACTCGAGCAAGTGCTCCAATCGGAGCTCGGGAGTTTCCCGGACCCTCGGCTTCTGGTGGGCTACGGCTCGAAGGATGATGCAGCGGTGTTCGACATCGGACAGGGCCGCGCGCTGATCAGCACCACCGACTTCTTCTCACCCATTGTCGATGATGCCTTCGATTTCGGGCGCATCGCCGCCACCAACTCGCTGAGCGATGTGTACGCCATGGGTGGCAAGCCACTGCTGGCCATCGCCATCCTGGGCTGGCCCGTGGAGAAACTGCCTCCAGAATTGGCGGCGCGTGTGCTCGACGGCGGTAGAAGCATTTGCCATCAAGCCGGCATCGCGCTCGCCGGAGGCCACAGCATCGATGCACCCGAGCCCTTCTTCGGATTGGCTGTAACGGGTGAAGCACCAGCAGCGCACATCAAGCGGAACGACACTGCACAAGCCGGTGATGCGCTGCTGCTCACCAAGCCCATCGGTCTCGGCATACTGGCCACGGCCATGAAACGCGGCGTCATGGACCCAAGCCATGCGGGCATCGGCACGGATGTGATGACGCGCTTGAATACCGCAGGCGCGATGCTCGGTGAGCTTACTGGTGTGCATGCGCTGACGGATGTGACCGGCTTCGGACTGCTCGGCCATCTCTTGGAGGTATGCGAAGGCAGCGGCTTGCGCGCGCGAGTCGATTTCAACTCCGTACCTGTCATCCCCGAAGCGCGCACCTATCTGCAACAGGGCTGCTACCCCGATGGCGCATTCCGCAATTGGAAATCCATCAACGCGAAAGTCGCTGGGGCCAGCACGATGGATCGCATGCTGCTGCTCAGCGACCCGCAGACCAGCGGCGGCCTGCTGATCGCGGCAGCTCAGGATTCCACTGCGGCCATCATGGACATCTGCGCGCAGCATGGCACCCCAGCCGCGCTCATCGGCAGAATGCTGGGCGCGGGCGACGGGCCTAGGGTGCTGGTGGATTGACATTTTCCAATTCCGATCATGCGCCTAGCTTAGCAGCGCAGGCACTTCAACATTTAACCTATTGAATCATGGCACGTGAAAGACTGAAGAAGGAAGAACTCGATCGATTGCTGGCTGAGCTCTTTGGCGAGCGCCGCTTGCTGATGTACAAGCTCGATCGTGTCCGCAAGGCGATCACCGAACTCAAGGGCCTTCGCGCCAGCAAGGCCGCGAATGAAGAGGGCGCTACTGCCGACGGAGAAGCACCTAAGCGCGGCCCCGGTCGTCCGCGCGGATCGGGCGTTCGCCGTTACCGCCGCAAACCGGGGCGCCGGAAGAAGCGCACGGTTAAGGGAGGCTACCGCCTGAACGCATGGGACAACATGATCGTGGCTGCGATCACGAGCGCCAAGCGCCTGCTCACCAAACAGGAACTGCTCGACCACAGCATTGCTTGGGCCAAGAAGAACGAGCCCAAGACAAGCAAAGCCAATGTGGAGGTGAAGCTCACGCGTACCCTGCAGAAGCTCGGTGGCAAGCGCAATGTGCTCGGGAAGCACCGCAGCGGCCAGCAACGCGGCCTGCACTACGGCGTAATGGATTGGTTCTTCCACGGCAAATTGCGCCAAGAGCACAAGGACAAAGTGGTGCTGAACGAGAAGTGAGCCATTCGTCAGCGCGCCTGACGCAAAAAGATCCTCGGCTCGCATGGGTCTGGTGGGTGTGATTCGATCGGGAGCGCAATTGCCCAAACTGGGTTAATTGTCATCGTGGTGGCCAAGATTGTCATGCACGATTCGCTGCATGCTTCCAAGTCTTGGTTGTACGAAGGCCGTTACTCCCTTTGTGCTTGAGCTCCTTGTTTGATTCACACCCACTCCAAGCGACAGCAACCGGTCGGTTTGCTCATTGAGCAATGGACCGCAGCTTAACAACCGGCAAGGAAACCAGCTGGTGCTGCGCTTGGCCGACGCTCCAAGCTGCGCATGTACATGGCCTTCAGCCTCCGCGAACGTCGGGGCCATTCGGCGAACTGGGTATGCTGTGCGCATGATGGTCAATCGGTGCGGTGCTGCATGACAAGACCGACGCATTTACCTGGTTTCGCCATCGATGCAATCATGATATGCGAGAGATAGGTCAGATGCGGATGTGACAGCAACAACTTGAACGCGCCGACCGAACTCTCACAGAACAGAACAGAACTGATCTGCATTGGCTTTGATGCGCCGCAGGTGCAAGGGGCAAACACCCTCACGGGTGAAGCCGACGATCCCTTCGGTTGGTGATGCTGCGGAATGGAGACCGATCTCCAGGGACCCGTAGGATACATTAGGCGGCGTCGATGCCTTTCAACTCTTTCGCCTTCCTGATCTTCCTGCCCTTGGTCTTCGCGATCTATTGGGGGCCGGTTCGGCGCAGCCTCAGCGCACAGAACCTCTTCTTACTGGCCACGAGCTGGTTCTTCTATACTTGGTGGGACTGGCGCTTTCTCAGCCTCATACTCATCAGTTCGCTAACCGATTTCATCATCGGCCTGCGCATGGCCTCTGTGGGCAGCGATCGTGCGCGCGCCATGCTCATGTGGCTCAGCATCGCCGTGAACATCGGCATTCTCGGGGCTTTCAAGTACCTCGATTTCTTCATCGTCGAGTTCGCGGGCCTGCTCCGCGGTTTCGGATTCGAGCCGCATATGGAGGCTTTGGGCCTCATCCTGCCAGTGGGCATCAGTTTCTACACCTTTCAAACGCTCAGCTACACCATCGATATCAAGCGCGGGCAATTGCAGCCCACCCGCGACCTGGTCGCCTTCCTGGCCTTCGTGAGTTTCTTCCCGCAGCTCGCGGCAGGCCCCATTGAGCGAGCAGCGAACCTGCTGAGGCAATTCACTTCGCCTAGGCTCTTCGATTCCGATGCCGCTCGCGATGGTCTCCGCCAGATGCTGTGGGGGCTCTTCAAGAAGGTGGTGATCGCCGATGGTTGCGCCCCAATTGTTGACCGCATCTTCGATTTGGACCCTGGCAGCGCATCAGGTGCCACACTTTTCTTCGGCGCATTCTTCTTCGCTTTTCAGATCTACGGTGATTTCAGCGGTTACTCCGACATGGCCATCGGCATGGCTCGGCTGTTCGGCTTCCGCCTATCGCGCAACTTCGCCTATCCCTACTTCTCGCGCTCCATTGGCGAGTTCTGGCGCAGATGGCACATCACGCTCAGCACCTGGTTCCGCGACTACGTGTACATACCGTTGGGAGGAAGCCGATCCCCAAAGAGCCGCTTGCGCAATGTCATGCTCACCTTCGTGGTCAGCGGCCTATGGCACGGTGCCAATTGGACTTTCGTGAGCTGGGGCGCCTTGCACGGGCTGCTTCATTCTCCTGCGATCGCATCGAAGCGCAAGCCCTCACGCGATGTGCCGGGCATCCGCGACCTGCCTTCCATGCTCATCACTTTCCTGCTGGTTACGCTGGCATGGGTCTTCTTCCGCTCGCCGAGCTTATCGGAAGCCTGTGCATACTTGAGCGCCATGGCCATGCACATGCATTGGAGTCCCGGGTCTGCGCTGCTCTACCTGTTGCGCCCGGAGATGCTCCTGATCGTGTTGCTTATTGCTGTTGAATGGCGGAGCCGCCGCAAGCTGCATCCGCTGGAATCGCTGCCCTTCCCGGCTCCGGGCCGATGGACCATTTACGTGTTGCTCATCGCTGCTATCCTCATCCGGGTTGATCTGCACGGAACGCACGAATTCATCTATTTCCAGTTCTGATGATGGACCGCGATGCCCTCCGGATCCTGAAGCGCATGCTGATGTTCTCTATCGTGCTGTTGACCCTGCTGATCGCTGTGGCACGCTTGGCCGGGAGCCGTTCCAACTCCGACTATTACCAAGCGCTGCGCCTGAAACATGCACGGCTGGATTCGCTCGATGGGCCAAAGGCGATTGTCATCGGCGGCAGCAATGGGGTTTTCGGCTTGGATAGCGAGACATTGGAGCAGAGGCTCTGCCGCCCGGTCGTGAACATGGCATTGCATGCGAGCTTGGGGATCGAGTTCATGGTGAATCAAGTGGCTGGAGCGATCGGTCCGGGCGATATGGTGCTGCTAACCATGGAACCAGGCATGTTCACCAGCGAATCCGGCGACTTGGAATTGGCCATGGCCATGGATGGTGCCATGGAGAGTTGGCGATACGTGCCCAAGCCAAAACTGCCCAAGACTGCGGCTACCTTCCTCGTTCTTCGGGCCAAAGGTGCTTGGCGCGCATGTACCATGACCGAAGGCAACCGCAACGGCGATCCTGTTTACCGGGCGGATTGTTTCGATGCACGAGGCGACCTTCGATTGAGCCCTGATGCCATTGCCAGCGGCAGCCGACGGTGGTCGCGCCGGAAATCAGAGCATGAGACCATCAAGCATAGCGTGCTTCAACAGATCGATCGGCTGAGCCGGATCACTGTTAGGCACGGAGCTCAATTGCACTTCGTTTGGCCTAGTGTTGCCAATAGTGCTGACGATTCCCAATTCAACCAGCGGACGATCGTTGCGCTAGCCGAACTCGGCATTCACCCGGTCGGAGACCCGACGCGTTACGTATTCCCGGATTCTGCGTTCCTAGATACGCCATGGCACCTGAAGCCATGGGGCCGTGGAGAGCGCACGTCTCGACTCATGGAGGACCTATGCCGGGATAGTGACTGCTGCGGTTCGAGCGAGCCTTGATCTCAATTTCTCGATCGACTTACGCGACCGCGTCCACCATTGCCTTCTTCACCGCCGCCTCCACCTTACCGATGAACGCATCCAACTCTACTTCGGTCCATGTCACACGGATGTTGAAGCTGACCAAACGGCTGATGACCGCATCGCTGTTGGGGAACTGCTGGGTCTTGAGGTCCTGCGGCAGGCCGAGCTCGTGCGCGACGAGCTTGTAGGGCATCCGCAGGTCCTTGATATGGTCCCACTGCTTGATGTAGTGGTACATATTGTTGAACCAGTACATGGTGCCGATGCCCTGGGCACCGAGCTCCTTGTGCAGCGCGAAGGCCGCGTCGGCTGTGGGCAGCAGCAGGTGGAAGAAGGTGGCGCTGTCGCCAGCATCGTCGCATTGCTTGCGGAAGGACAGGCCGGGGATCTTGCTGAGGCGCTCCTGGATCACGGCTTTGTTGGCGCGTTGCTTCGCCACCATCATAGGCAGCTTGCGCGATTGCGCTAAGCCGATGGCCGCGTTGATCTCGCCGATGCGGAAGTTGGTGCCCATGATCGGGTGCTGCTCCATGCCACGATTGTCGCCCTCGTGGTTGTGGCCGTGGTCGCTCATGTACTCAGCGGTCTTCACGAGTTGCTCATCGTTGCTGATGATCACGCCGCCTTCGCCGCACGTGGCGATCTTGAAGAAGTCGAAGCTGAAGCTGCCCATCTTGCCGAAGAGACCGAGGTGCTTGCCGCTGTATGTGGCTCCGAGCGCTTGGGCGGTATCCTCGATCAGCATGATGTTCTTCTCCTTGCACACGGCGAGGATGCCATCGATGTCGGCCGCGGCGCCGCACATGTGAACGAGCAGCACGGCCTTGGTCTGCGGCGTGCAAGCATTGCGGATGCCCTCCGCGCTGAGGCAGAGTGTCTCGTCGATCTCACCGAAAACGGGGATGGCACCTGCCAGCAGCACCGCTTCGATCGTGGCTACGAAGGTGAAGGGCGGCACGATGACATGATCACCATAGCCCACGCCGCAAGCCGCCAGCATGCTGCTCACTGCGGTGCTCCCGCTGCTCACCGCCAAGGCATGCTTCGCCCCTGTGAACTTGGCGATCTCCGCCTCGAACTCCTTGGCCTTCCACTGGCCCTTGCGCTGGGCGTCGTGGTTGTACCGGAACAGAACTCCGGTGTTCAGGACGTCCATCACTTCCTTCTTCTCCTCTTCTCCGAATAGTTCTGTGCCGGGCATGGGGTGCTTCGTTTGTGCGGCGAAAGTAGCGGTGTAAGGAGGCGAGCCATACTGCGACCAAGCCTGCAGCGTTCCAATCGCAACTTTGAACCATGCGCAACATCATCCTCCTGCTTGCCGCTGCCTTCCATACAGTAAACGTGGCCGCCCAAGGATGCAGCGATGCCGGCGTTTGCACGGCGGGGCCGATAGGCGCGATCGCTGCGACTGCGGACAGCAGTGAGGCCAACGAGTTGAATCACTTCGCACGGCTGAGCTATTCCTACGCCATCGGCGAGCAGGGCGTGGTGATCATGCAAGTGCAGCCCGAGATCAGCTTGGGACTGGTGAAGAAGCTCTCGCTTCAAGTGAAGTTGCCCTATATCAGCGCCAAGGGCAATTTGGGCAGCAACAGTGGCGTGGGCGATCTGATCACCACACTGAATTACGCGGTGGTGAAGGAGCGGGATCGGAACCTCACGGTAGTGGCGGGTGTGCGGCTGCCCACAGGGCGATTCAAGCCCGAATCAATCAACCACGCGACATACGGACCTGATGCTCATCCGCTGCCTATGCCTTACCAACTCGGCTTGGGCACAACGGACCTCTTGCTCGGTGTGCAATACCGGCATAAGCGCTGGACCGGCGCTTTAGCCTACCAGCACATCCTCAAGCAGAACAATCAGAGCACCTTCCAGCACCGCTTCTGGCAAGGCGTTCCGGAGGCGCAGGGCTATTTCGAGTCATTCGGGTTGGAGCGCGCGAATGATGCCGTTGCCCGAATCCAATATGCCTTCCCGATCAAGCGTCTCGTGCTTCAGCCAGGCCTGTTGGCCATTTATCATCTCTCGACAGATTCACGCCTTGAAGAAGCCGGCCTTGGCGGATCAGTCGGCCAAACAATGCTCGAACGCCGCGAGATCTCCGGCTCCGATGGCCTTACACTGAACCTGACCGCCGATGCGCGATATGCCTTCAGCAAGACTTGGGCATTGGAGGCGAGCATGGGGACTCCCATGGTCACGCGGCAAGTGAGGCCCGATGGCCTTACGCGCGCATTGGTACTGAGCCTTGGGCTGCGGTGCTCGTTCTGAACACTACTTCACCGTGATCCGCACGAGCACATCCTCCTTGCCCTTCTTGTAGGCCTCCATGAGGATCTCGCCATTGCCGGTTCGCGTGAGGCGCTCCATGCTGAGCTGGTAGAGTTTCACACCCCGCACCTCATCGGGATTCAGCACGGCGTGGCGCTCCATGCGGCCCGTGGCCTCTTCAAAGGCATCCGCTACAACAAGGACATCACCGCGCATGCTGGGCGGTTCGTCGCTGCGGATGTCCAGGTCCTTGCTGCGGCTGAAGTGCAGGAAATGGTGCGCGCCGGCGCCGTTCATGTACTTGTAGCTGGCGCCGATGGGTGCCCGTGAGCTTGCGCGCTTGGGGATGCGGCTCATCCACTTCAGGCGGTTGTTGGGATCGACGCTGGCAACGAGCAGGTCGTCGGCATGCCAAACCGTGTAGCAGCGGGTGCCATTCTGCGTGGTCACGCATTCTACCGTGGTGTAGCGCTTCTCGCCCACCACGAGCAGGCTCCCATCCTGGCTCACGTAAACTCGGCTGAGGTCCATGCCCCAAAGGCCGAGGTCTTCGCCCTTATCCTCCTTCTTCTCATTGCGCTTCACCTCTTTGGCGCGAGTGTACATGTTGATCAGCTCCTTGGGGATCTCGTGGAATCCTACGCTGGCCAATTCGTCACTGGAGTCGAAGGCCCCAACGAATACGCCATCGGCGCCGTTCTGTTCCCAATTCTTCTTGTAGAAGCCAGCCGCGCGCAGGTCACCTTTCACATCCTCAAAGAAGCTCAACGACATGAGCTTCTGCCCGGCCAACGCGAGCGGCGAGGTCTCCCATGCGGTGCCTTTTCCGGTGCAGCGCAGGAACTCGTACTGGAAATCCTCGTCCTTGCGCTCCTTCACCTTCTCGGCGCTGCCCTTGTAAACGCTGGCGATGATGCAGATGTCGCCCTTCGAGTCGATGGTATAGTCCTTCATCGTCATCACATCCGTTCCATAGGGCAGCGTGATGTCGGCGCTCCAGTTGATGGTGAGATCGGGGTTGAGCACGGCGACGGAGAGCTCTTTCACTTTGCGTAATTCGTCGTTCTTGAGTTCCTTCTTGTCCTTGCGACGCTCGTACTGCACCACCAGGCTCTGCTCATCGGCACTCAGGATGAAATCGAACTTGTCGGTGACAGCGAAGCGGTAGAAGCCCGATGCGGTCATGGTGCCCCGCACCTTGCCTTTGATGGAAAGCACCTTCTTGCCCTTGCCCATGAACTTGCCCGCCTTGTAATCGATCTCGCGCGCGAAGAGCTGCTCGGTCTCCTTGTCCCTGTCCCAGAGCGAATAGAAGAAGTACATGCGATCACCGACCATTGTCACGTGCTCGAACACGAGATCCTTGTCGAAGTCCTCGTACTGCTGCATGCCGGTCTGCGTGAGGCCGTCGCTGCCGAGCTTCTGCACGAACCAGCGCCTGCCATCGACCTTGATGCAGAGCACGCCATCCTCTACTTCGTAGTAGCGCTTCACGCCATCGATCACCGGGTAGGGCTTGCCCAACTCTACCGTGTAGTTATCGGAGAGGGTGTAGTCCTGTGCTGCGGTGTTGATCGCGACAGAAGAGGCCAAGGCCAAGAACGCAAGGGGAAGGAAACGCATGAACGGGTTGTATGGGGGCGGCGAAACTAGGACATGAAGGCATGCCTCGCGCTTGCTCCGTAGCGCAGGCATCGGTTCCTTTACCGCATGAAGAAGCGCCCCCCGAGCGGCCTTGGCGGCCTGGTGTACAGCACCAACAAGAACCTGAGCACCGCCCGCGAGCCTGCCACATTGCCCGCCCAGCAACAGGGCCTCCGCATCCATCTCGATCGCCTGAAAGGCAACAAGGAGGTGACGCGCATCGTGGGCTTCGTCGGGAAAGACGCCGATCTGGAAGACCTAGGGCGCGCGCTGAAGAGCAAATGCGGCGTGGGCGGCAATAGCAAGGACGGCGCGATCCTGCTGCAAGGCGACCACCGCGACAAAGTGCTGGCCTGGCTGACTGAGAAAGGCTACAAGGCGAAGAAAGCAGGCGGATGATGCTGCCCCATTGGATCCGCGCGTGCTGGGAGAACGGTGGGCTCCGAGGCCGGCTATGGATTGGTGCCGCTGCCATGGCGATCCTTGGTTTGTTGGTCACCGTTCTGGTTGCCTCCGGTGAGCGCAACGACATGGACATCTTCTTGCAGGCCTCGCAAGGCATCCTCGCAGGTCGCAACGCCTACGAACTGCGCTACAACGAATGGTACCGCTACTTCTATAGCCCGCTCTTCGCCCTCGCAGTGGCACCTCTGGGCTGGCTAGGGCCATCCGGTGCCAAGCTGCTCTGGGGCGTTCTCAGCATCGTGCTGGTGCTGCGGTGCATGGCCATTGTTGATCGCTGGCTCCGATTGGAAGAAGGCCGAGTTGCGGAACGCGCGCGCTTCCATGCGCTGCTTCTCCTGTTGCTCTTCCAGCCGGTGCGCGACAACATCAACTCCAATCAACTCACGCCCTTGCTGGTGTGGTGCATGCTCGAAGGTATTCGCCTCATCCGCAATGGCCGTGGCGCTTGGGGCGGGCTGCTCATCGCCTTCGGCATGGACATCAAGTTGCTGCCGATCGTGCTCCTGCCCTACTTGCTCTGGCGCAAGCATTGGCGCGGCACCATCGCCACATTGCTCTTCTTCGTGGCCATGCAATTCGTGCCTGCCTTCGTGCTTGGCTGGGACCAGTTGCTGGCATTGGACCGCACACGCGCCGAGCTGCTCAACCCCACCGACCCGCGCCACATCCTCGATGAGGAAGAGCCCTCGTTCATCGCATTGGGATCGCTGCTCTCCGCTTACCTGAGCACCGAGGGCGGCAGCAGCAACACCATGTCCTTGCCGCGCAACCTGGCCGCGCTCTCCATCGAGCACATTGCCTTCTTACTGCTCATTGGCCGATTGGCGCTCATCACGCTCACGCTCGCCTTCGTGCGCTGGCCGCCCTTCCGAGGGGAGCTAGATGAGCACCGCGTGCTGCGCGAAGTCGGATACCTGCTCCTCTGCACCATCCTGCTGTTCCCGCATCAACGCAACTACAGCATGCTGCTGGCCGCGCCTGCCATCGCGTACCTGCTCCATGCCCGGCTGCACTTAATCTCCCCCAACGCAACAACTCGTTGGACCGTCGCGCTCGTGATTGCGTTTCTCGGCCTAAATGCTGAGATGCTGCTGGGCGAGTTCGCAGACGTGTATGCGCACTACAAGGTGAAGTCGTTCATCGTGCTCGGGCTGATCGCGATGCTGGTTTGTGCCCCAACGCCACAACGCGAGACCGCTTCCATCAAGTGATCTCGACCAGCGTGCAAATGCGCTCTACCGGTACTTGAACCACGCTCCAAGGAACGGGTTGTATGCCGCGTAGATCGGCTTGCCGCTATCGGCGGTGTGGCCGATCACATAGATGAGTTCACGATCGACCAAGGCCTGGATGGCATGCACCAAGGCGGCAGAGGAGGCGAGGCCATGCTTGCGGATGAATGCCCCACCGGTGAGCGTGTCCACCTCGCCTTCCTTCGAGACCGCCGCGAAGAGGTCCCATTGCCCTTTGGTGAGCGCGCTGCGCAGCGTGGCCATGATGGCGTCCTGCTCGCGCACGATCGCCAGCAGCGCATCAACGATGGTATCGCGATTGAGCGGGCGCGCATCGCCGAACAAACGATTGAAGAGCACTTGCACATAGTAGGTATGGCCACGGCAGATGTCGTAGCAGAAGAGCGCGTCCTCCAGCTTCAAGGCGCGTTTGTGGCGTTTCATCACTGCCACTGCGAAGGCGGCGTAGGTGCTGCGGTCAATGCGGTGCAGCTCCAGCTGATCGGCGCTGCCGTAGAACGGCTTCTTCGCATCGTTGAAGAGGTCGAGCAGCAGGTGGCGCTGGCTGCCGGAGAAGATGCAGCGCACGTTGGGGCTGCGTTGCAGCTCGGTGCGCAGCACGGCATCCATGCGCACATCCTTGAATGCGGTGATCTGCTGGAACTCGTCGATGGCGAGGAAGATGGTGCGGCCCTGCTCGTTGAGGATGCGGAAGATCTCGCGCGTGGTGGCGGCCTGCGATCGGCGATCGCTGGGCTCCAGGGCGATGCTGGGGCGGCCGGTGAGCTCGTCGGTTGAGATCACTGGGCGGAGGCTGCCGAACCAGGCCAACGCATTCTTCACGAACTGCGCAGGCGTTGGGTTCAGGGCATCGTGCACAGCGTTCAGCAGGATGGAATTGTACTCGTGGGCGTCCTGCGCGGCGTACACATCGGCGAACACCGTGCGCGCGCCCCGCACCTTGGCCAGGCCATTGAAGACGTGGTGGATGAGGCCGGTCTTGCCGTACCGGCGTGGGCTGTAGAGCATCACGTGCCGGCCGTTGCGCAGCGCCGAGGAGATCCGGGCCGTCTCGGCATCGCGGTCGCAGAAGAGCTGCGGCGATTGGTACCCGTTGACGATGAAGGGATTGTCGATCATCATGGCGCTAAAGTAGTACTACTAAACATAATTTACTAGTATGACTCTAGTGCGCGGCCCGGCGCGAACGGGAAAGGGCGCCCCGCAACCGGAGCGCCCTTCATATCATGGGAGCCATCCGCCCTCAGTAGCAATACTTCCCCTCCGCGATCATCTTCTTCGCGATCGCCTTTCGCAGCTCGGCGGTATTGAGGTTCGTGTTCTTTGCGAAGCGCTTAGCGCCCATCAGCATCGCTTGCCGCTCATCGCCCTCGGCGAAGTTGTTCACGGCCTCCTTCGCCCACTTGTGAATGCGGTCGGCAGCATCGTGGATGTAGAGTTGGCACATGGCGATCTGCTCTTGCACGTTCGCCGCGCCTTTCATGTCCGCGAGCTTCAAAGTGCGCAACAGCACACTCTCAGCGAGGTAGGTGTCGATCACCATGTCGGCGATGTGCATCAGCGTCTCTTGGTGCTTCGCGAGCTCGAGGCCCAGCTTCTGCGCGGCGCCACCGGCAGCCATCAGCACGGCCTTCTTGAAGTTGGCCACCATGCGTTTCTCATCGGCGAGCAATGAATCGTCCGGCTCCGGGAATTCGGGGATGCCCATCAGCTCGCCCGCCACCGCCATCGCCGGACCCATCAGGTCCAGCTGGCCTTTCATCGCGCGCTTCAGCAGCATGTCCACCGTGAGCATGCGGTTGATCTCGTTCGTGCCTTCGAAGATCCGGTTGATGCGGCTGTCGCGGTAGGCGCGCTCCACGGGGCTCTCGGCGCTGTAGCCCATGCCGCCATAGATCTGCACGCCTTCGTCGCACACGTAGTCGAGGCATTCGCTGCCGGCCACTTTCAGGATCGCGGCTTCGGCGGCGTATTGCTCCACGCCTTTCAACAGCGCTTGCGCATGGTCCGCGCCGCCTGCCTTCAGATCCTCGATCGCGCGCTCCATGTCCTGGCTGCAGCGGTAGGTGGCGCTCTCCACCACGTAGCAATAGGTCGCTTGGTCGGCGAGCTTCTGACGGATCGCACCGAACGCGCTGATCGGTTTGCCGAATTGGATGCGCTCGTTGGCATACTTCACGCTGAGGTCCACGGTCGCCTTCGCGCCGCCCAAGGCTGCGCCGGCGAGCTTGATGCGACCGATGTTCAGGATGTTCACCGCGATCTTGAAACCGTTCTGACGCGCGCTCAGCATGTTCTCCACCGGCACCTTGCAGTCGTTGAAGAAGACCTGGCGCGTGCTGCTGCCCTTGATCCCCATCTTCTTCTCCTCGGGGTTCAGCGTGATGCCACCGAAGCCTTTCTCCACGATGAAGGCCGTGAGGTTCTCGTCAACTTGGGCCGGGCTTGACCCGGTCTCGATCTTGGCGAATACCGTGAAGATGTCCGCGAAGCCACCGTTGGTGATCCACATCTTCTGGCCGTTGATCACATAGTGCTTGCCGTCTGCCGAAAGCACCGCCTTGGTCTTGCCGCTGTTCGCATCGCTGCCGCTTCCGGGCTCGGTGAGGCAATAGCACGCCTTCCATTCGCCGGTGGCGAGCTTGGGTATGTACTTGCTCTTCTGCTCCGCGTTGCCGTAGTAGAGCGTGGGCAATGTGCCGATGCCCGTGTGCGCCGCCATCGCCACGCTGTAGCTGTGGCCCGCGCCGGTCTTCTCCGTCACCAGCATGCCCGTCACGAAGTCCTTGCCGAAGCCGCCGTACTCCTCGGGGATCGAGATGCCAAGCAGTCCCAACTCGCCGGCCTTCTCCACCAGCTTCGGCATCAGTCCTTCTTCCAGCGCATCAATGCGATCGAGGATGGGCCACACTTCCTGCGCGAGGAAATCCGTGGCGGTCTGCGCCATCATGCGCTGCTCCTCGTTGAATTCCTCGGGGATGAAGATGTCCTGCGGGTTGCTTTCGCGGATCAGGAACTCGCCGCCTTGCAATGCCTTTTTCGTTTCGGTGCTCATGGTGTCAATCAGATGATCAGAGGATCAGACGACCAGAAGATCGAAATGCCTCTGAGGGTTCTACGTCGGGTCCGGGATAAAGGTATGCGCGCATAACAAAATTGCAAGCGACTTGGTTCGGGGGGAAGATCACCTTGGTCACTTGTCACTTGACGCTTGAGCCTTTGCTCCGGGCGTGCCCGTGCCAGCGACGCCGCTCCGCCTCTTTACGCGCTCAATGCGGCGCCCAGGGGCCGGCTTTCCCTACCGGCGTGAACTGCGCCGTCTTCCGATCGAAACGGAAGAGCCCACCGAATCCGCCGAACCAGAAACGACCTTCGCGGTCCTCCATGATGGCCAAGATCCCGCCTGAGCTCAAGCCGTCCTTGGGGCCGTAGTTCGTGAACCTCGTCCCATCATAGCGGAAAACACCCTGGTGCTCCGCGGCGAACCAGATGTGGCCCGACCGGTCTTCATAGAACGCACCTGTTTCAACCCCTTGGATCACGCCGTCCTTCGTGAAGTTGGTGAACGCCTTGGTCCCTTTTTCATCAACTGCTGAAGGATCGAAGAGGCTCACACCGCCGAACATGCTCCCGATCCAGAGCCTGCCCTTGCTGTCCTCCATCAGGCCGGAGACGCTGCTGTCCGGTAGGCCATCTTCCACGGTGTAGTGCTTGAGTATCCTGCGCGGTCCGGTCTCCTTCGGATCGAATTGGAAGATCCCATCCCGTTCGCGCCCGAACCAGATCTTTCCTTGACGGTCCGCCAGGACGCAGGTGATCCGTGTGGCCGATAGTCCGCTCACAGAGTCCACCGCAGTGTTCGGCGGCAGGTCGATCGCTGTGAATGTGCGGCCGTCGTATGTGCACAGTCCGTTCATCGTCCCCACCCACAGCACGCCATCGCGGCCCATGGCCATGTTCCCGACATCGTTGTGCAGCAGGCCATCCTTCGTGGTCAATCGACTAAAGCCATGTCGAGCGGAGTAGCGCGTCGAGGGATCGTACTTGAACAGCCCTTCGTCCTCGGTGGCAACCCATAGGATGCCGTCCGTGCCTTCCACGATCCCGTTGATGCGGCCACTAGTGATGCCTGCACTATCGGCGAGGTATTCCAGCGTATCGCTCGCGTAGCGGATCAGTCCGTAGTGGTTGGTGCCGAACCACAGCGTTCCGCTCCTGTCCTCGCGCATGTGGCGTACCCAGTGACAGAGTTGCTCTGGGTAGTCGAGTTTCAAGAACCATTCGGTCGGGATCTTCACCGTATCGTTCATGATCAGCACCGGTGCCTTGCTCGCGGGTTGGCCGTTGCAGGAGAGGAGGAGCAGCGAACTGAGAACTTGGTAAATGATCGATCGGGTTCCCATCATTTGTTCTTGCCTGTTGTGAGCTGCTTCTTCTTCGGCGGCAGGAAGTTACTCCCCGACACAACCGACTTACCAGTCTTCTGCTCCAATTCCAACCGCGCCTTCTTCGCGATGCCACCGCCCTTCCGCGCGGCGGTCTTGTTCTTCGGCATGCCCACGGCCTGCTCGGTCTCCGCGATCTGCCGCGTACTCATCTCCGCCAGCGCCGTGAAGATCAGTTCGGCCTCGGTCATGTGGTCGCGAAGGTTCTGGGTCTTCAGGCCCTTGATGACCTTGTGGTCCTTCACCGTCACGCCGCTCCACTCTTGATGGATGATGTTCGTGAGTATCGCGAACTCTTCACCTTCCTTGATGTCGTGCTCCTTCCAGTAATCCGTGAGCTTGTTGCGCGTCTCCTGGCCCATCATGCGCTGCTGGATCCACTTCTCGCTGCGGCCGTGCTTGCGCCAGAGTTCGCGGGCGCGGTCGAGGCCCAGGCTCGGGTCGGCCATTTCCTGCATGCGCTCGTAGCCCACCTTCGCCAGCCAGAGTTTGATGGGTTCGGCCTTCGGGCTGGGCACCGACTGGACCAGTCGCAGGAGCGTTTCGGCCTTAGCCACGGTTGTCATGTACATCTTGCCGTCGGCGGCCTGCATTTTCAGTTGGTTACAATCTGTAACCAACTGACTGCCTTCCTTGGCCAGCCTGTTCTTCAGCACCTTCCAGTAGTTCTGGGCGGCCTTGTAGTCCGGCTGTTCAATGAGGACTTGGATGATGTCGATCACCGAGAACCACCAGGTCTCCGTGGCATCATCGTAGACTCGACGGATCTGGTGCTGTTCAAAAAGGGTGGAGGAAGGAAGCATTGCACTCATGGTCGTTGTGGTTGACGGCTATTTCGTCAACTCGCTTTGCACAACATACAACGGGAAGGCGAATGCTGCATCGATCTACTCCACGAGCCCCTCGACCCACTTCACCAGCTCCCGCTCATCCACGATGCTCCACGCATGCGGGTGCCTGCTGCCATGCTGCACCCCGCGCCCTTCGGTGGTGATGTACTCCGCCCGCTTATTCCCCACCGCCACCAGCGTATCGTGGATCCGCTTCATGCTGTAGGCGTTCAGCTCCTCATAGCGGTCGTCGCGGTGGGTGCGCCACCAGGCCGTGTCCGGCTCGGTATAGAAGCGGATGGGCAGGTCCTTCAGCGGCGCCACGCTCGCGGACGAGTTGAGCAGGGGAGCGGCGCGTTCGTAGTTGGCCATGCTGTCCGTGGGCGAACCGAGGGCGCTGTCCAGGAACGCGATCACATAGCGCGCCTCGTCCTTGTATTCGGGGAAGCTGGTCTTCGCCAGGTCGCGCTGCGAGCATTCGTACAGGTGCACCAGGTCCAGCGGACTGTCCACGGCGAACACGCCTTTCAGTTTAACCGGCGGCTCGGCCGACCGCAGCAGCGCCTTCGCCAGCAGCACGCTCACGTTACCGCCAGAGGAGAAACCGCCGATGACCGTGTTCGACGCATCCACGCCGTGCTCCTGCACCGCGCCCGCGATCGTGCCTATCACCTCCTGCTGCTCGGCCTCGCTCATCAGGATGTGCTGGTTGAAGTTCAGCATCAGCACCGCGATGCTGTTCGCCGCGGCCGTGTCCGCAATGCGCGACTCCGCCCGGGTGTCCGCCGCATCGCAGGGGAAGCAGGGGAAGAGGATCAGCAGGGCTTTCTGCTCAGCGGGGAGGAGGAGGTCGTAGGCGGGGGTGTGGATCTCTTTCGGCCTTAGGTTCTTGATGGGAGCGGGCGGCTGACAAGCGCTTAGGAGCAAGAT
>JBATND010000031.1:0-19599 GCA_049290175.1 Flavobacteriales bacterium
TGGCCTGGTGCAGCCGCTTCCGCAGCACCTGCTGATCGGGCAGTTGCGTGAGGTACTCCGCCACGCGTATGCCCGACTTGTCCAGTTCGAGGAGTTCGATCTGCTCACGCTTCTTACCCGAGCATAGGATCAAGCCGATGGGTTCCTCTTCATTGCGCGCGCGTTCGTGCTTGTTCAGCCAGCGTAAGTACAATTCCATCTGTCCCTTATGCGCCGCCTTGAACGGCTCCAGCTTAAGTTCGATGGCAACCAAGCGCCGCAGATGCCGGTGGTAGAACAGCAGGTCCAAGTGGAAGTCCTCGTTGTCTATGGTGATGCGTTTCTGCCGCGCCACGAACGTGAAGCCCTCGCCGAGCTCTAGCAGGAAGCGCTCCATCTCGCGTAGGATGGCCTGCTCCAGATCGTGCTCACTGAAACCGTCCTGCAGGTTCAGGAAGTCGAGCAGGTAGGGATCTCGGAACACCAGGTCGGGTGTTGTACGGTCACCCTGCTTCAGGCGCGATAGCTCCGTGCGCACCAGCTTATCGCTCTTGCGGCTCAATGCGGTGCGCTCGTACACCAAGGCATCCATCTGCTTCGCCAGCGTGCGCGTGCTCCAGCGTTGGGTGTGGCACAGTTCGGCGTAGAAGCTCCGCTTCAGCGCATCCTCCACGTAGATCAAGTGCCTGAAGTGGGTCCACGACAATTGTCTCCCCAGTGCGGAGACAATTCGTTCATCGGGGAAAGCCTCCACGAAACGCAGCATGTGGCGCAATCCCTTCTCCGAGAACCCCGCACCGAAAGCCTGGCTCAATTGTCTCCCCATTGCGGAGACAATCCGTTCGCCGTACTCCGCGCGGCCATCGCCGAGCACCTCTGCGCGCAAGCGCTGGCCCACCCGCCAGTACAGCGCCACCAGCACACTGTTCACCTGCTGCGCCACATTGCCGCGCGCTTCTTCGATCATGGTGCTAAGGTCCTTCACCAACACTCGCGCCCCAGCCCGTTTCGCCGCCTTGGGCTTCACCTTCTTCACGGATGCGGTTGTTGCGCGCGAAGGCAGCTTGCGTTTCGGTCGCTTCAATGGTGCGGGCTTGCTCTTCTTGACCATGCCCAAAGATGCTCATCGCGCGGAAACCGGCATCTGGACGCGTTGTGCGAATTGTCTCCGCAGTGCGGAGACAATTCGGAACGCGGCACATACCGATGTTGGCGCGGGGTTGGTTGGCACGAGAAAGGTGCAGCAGGTTTCCGGGCGCTACGAAGCCGCACAGATGGACCTGCCTGCCGTAGGCATGGTCCGGTGAAACCGTTTCGCCACGAATGAAATTCTCGTCACACTGGAAGAGCAGCATGCGCGATGCGCTACTTCATGACGTGCGCATCACTTTGACACCCGCACGAACACCGGCGCCTGTTCCGTAAGTGTATCCGTGGTGAGCCGCTTGGCCTCCTTCGTGCGCATGTCCATCAGGAAGATGTCGAAGGCCGGGCGCTCCTCCTCGCTCACGATCGGGGTGCCGCTGTACACGAGCAAATTGCCATCGGGGCTCCAGGTGTGCCAGTCCTCGTCAAAGCCGTCAGGTGTGAGTTGCTGCTCATCGGTGCCATCGGGCTTGATGCTGAAGATGCTGAGGTTGCCGTTGCGCTTGGAGCAAAAGCTGATGTGGCCGTTCGTCATCCACTGTGGCGGACCGGCGTGGTAGGCCCACCACTCGGCGGTGGTGTCGCTCGCGGGGTAGTGCGTCAATTGCCGTAGTCCCGTGCCGTCGGTGTTGATGACGTAGAGTTCATCGCGGTAACCCTGATCCTGTTCGAACTTGGCGTGGGCACCTCGGAAGGCGATCTGCTTTCCATCTTGTGAGAAACACGGATCGTTCGCGTAGGCCATGCCATGGTAGAGCGTGTCCAGGATTGCGCCGCCCGCGCTGATGCGGAAGAAGGCCGTGTCCTTGATGCCCTTGGGGTCCACGATGAACTCCGCGCCGTTGAAGCGCGAGCCCATCCAACTGTCCTGCATGCGGTGGTCGCTGATGCGGCGGACGTTGTTGCCGTCGGTGTCCATCTCGTAAAGGAAATAGCAGCGGTGACAGGTATCGCGGTCGCTGAGAAAGAGGAGCCGATCACCGTAGGCCGCGTACACCCAGTCCACGCCGGGCGTGTTGGTGATGTTCTTGCGGTTACTGCCATCGAGGTCCATCGCGAAGACCTCGTAGTTGTCCTCCGGCGAATTCGTGAACACGTTGAAGGCGATGCGGAGGTCGGATGGTGCCTTCGCTTCCTCGACCTGGGCTGGGTGCTCGCCGCAGGCGACCAGCGCAAGTGACGCGAGCAGGATTGTGTTCTTCATCGCCATGCTCCGATGATAAGTCCCTTCAGCGTGAAGGCCACGAGCATGTAGCCTGCGTTGATGAGCATGTAACCCCATTTGCGCTGTTCGAAGAGCCCAACGATCATGAAGGCCAGGGCGGCCCACACGCCGGTGAGCAGTCCGTAGAGCGCGCCTTGTGAAGCGTTCATGCCCGGCGAGCTGAGGAAGAAGGCGAGGTTGTAGCTGATGATGAGCGCGAAGAGGCAGGTGAGGCCGTAGGTCTTCGCCGGGTTCAGGGCCTTCTTGATGCCCTCATCGGTGAAACCGTTGGCATCGCGCCAGGGTTTGTAGAAGAGCAGCGGTGAGTACCAGAGCGCGCCGACGAGCAGGTCGCTCAGCGCGGCCACGATGATGGCCAGGTGGTTCAGGTGTGCGTCCATGTTGAAGATGTATGGCGCGAAGGAACCGGTCGTCCTGCAGTTCGGCTTGGAAATATTTCACCTGCCATCCACCGGCAGCCAGTTCAGGAATGGTCCCTTCACCTGCATGTAGCGCGTGGGCGAGTGACCGGTCATCTCCTGGAACTGGTTCACCATGTGCGACTGGTCGTAGAAGCCGTGTTCCAAGGCGAGCTGGGTCCAATCCGGATCGTGCTCGCGCTCCAAGCGACGGAGCAACGATTGGAAGCGCACCAGGCTTGCGTAGCGTTTGGGGCCAAGGCCGCAATGGCGCTGGAAGAGATCGTTCAAATGTTTCTGCGAACAACCGAGCTCGTCGCTGATCGCGCCCACGGTTCCGATCCCACTACGCCGATGGAGCGCTTGCAGGGCGATGCCTACTCGGCGTTCGACGACGCGCATCGGGAAGAGCGGGGCCAACACGTCCTCGGTTTCATCCAGCATGGCTTGCGCCCCGCGTTGCTCCAAGCACTCACCCAACCGGTCGCGCACGGCGGCGAAGTGGGCACCGAGTAAAAGATCGAGATCTACTACGGTATCATTCAACTCGTGCGCTGGCATGCCGATGAGAGCCGCCAGCACGCCGGGGCGAAGCCGAAGTATGAGCATTGGCGCACCGCTTCCCACGCCGATCACGATCCGCGAAGTGCGCATGCCGCTCACCCAGCCGCGCTTGTGCATGTCGAATCGCTCGCCGTGCTCATCGTGCCAGCGCTGCTTGGGCGCATCGCTCAGGTCGATCACCACCTCGCATCCGCCATCTGGCACGAAGACCTCACGCGCATGTGAAGGGCGATATCCTTGGTGAAAAGTGATGTGCTCCACCGCATGGGCGATCGGTCCCGATGGCTGGCGGAAGAGCAGGAGCATGCGGAAAGGTATGCGCGACGTTCAAGTGGCTCAGCGAAAGCGTACAGCTAACGCTACCCTGCCAATTCTTTCTCCAATTCCGCCACAATGCGCGTTGCATTCGGATTCTGCGGGTTCATCGCCAAGGTGCGTTTGTAGTATTCCAGCGCCTGCTTCTTGTCGCCGAGCTTCAGGCATGCCTCCGCATAGCTATCGTACACGTTGGCGCTTTTCGGATAGAGGCGCATGTTGATGAAGAAGATGTCCCGGCCCTGTTCCACCTTGCCTTCGTACATCAACTGGTAGCCAAGGTTGTTCAAGGCTTCTTCGTTCACGGCCTCGTCATCCGGGTTGGCGGTTTTCAAGGCTGCATAGGCTTTCAGCGCTGCGTCGCGTTGGCCCTGTTGCACGCGCTCGAAGGGAACGTATTCATCATCGGTCATGCGCGGCAGCGTGGCGAGCAATTCGCCGGAGCGCATGTCGAGCACCTGCAAGGTCATGTTGCCCGAAGAGCCTTTCACGAATCGGCGCAAGCGGCCATCGGTGCGGCCCACGAATTCCATGTCGCCGATGTGAACGAGCGCCGTGGCTGGTTCGCGCAGCGGCTCGCGGAACAGCTTGCCTTCGCGTAACGCGATGGTGACCATGTCATCGTTGCTGCCTTTGTAGCGACCGGTGAATGCGTGTGTCGCAGCGGTGTCCAACGGCACCTCCTTGCGCTCCGGGACGAACTCAGGCCAATCGTACGCGCGCGCGATGGAGCGCACCACCTCGCCCATGATGGCTGGCTTGTTCGCGTTGATGAGGACCACCGCGCCCTTTCCGTTCTTGACATGTCCGATGATCTGTCCGCAGAAGCCTTCGTTCCAACCGCCGTGCTCGAAGTAGCGCTCGCCCATTCGGTTCATCAACGAAAAGCCCACGGCGCCGTTTGGATCAACGAAGGGCTCCACCATCTGCATGGCAGTGGCGCGGCTCAGCACCTGGCCGCTATCGTTGGCGATGGTCTTCTGCATGTCGATCACGAAACGCGCGAGATCGGTGGCGGTGGTCCACAATCCATCGGGCGAGATCTCCGGGTAGGTGTGCCACATGCCCACGGTCATGGAACCATCGGGCACGTAGCCGCTGGCAGCGTTGTGCTCCACGGATTTGGGCAATGGTTGCTCGTATGTGCTGCGCGACATGCCGAGCGGCTTCAGCACCAAGTCGTGCATGTGTTGCGGAATGGTGCCGCCCTTCTTGTCGAGTATCACTTGCGAAGCCACGCAATATCCACCGCCGGAGTAGCGCCAAGCGGTGCCCGGTGTTTGGTCCACCACCACCGGCGGCGAATTCGCGGGCGCTTCGCCGTTGAGGATGCTCAACAGCGTGGGCAACGAATCGCCATGACGATAGCCTTGGAAGCCATGCACAGTGGTTCCAGCGACATGGCCAAGCAATCGCTTCAGCGAGACCTTCTCTTTTGCCGTGAACGGGTTATCGGGAATCTTCCAAGAAGTAAGCATGCTGTTCACGTCCTCATCGATGTTCAGCGCGCCTTGCTCGGCAAGCTTCAGCACGGCCATGGCGAACACCGGCTTGCTGATGGACGCCGCTTGGAACAGCGTGCTGTCCGTGACAGGGCGTTTGCTGGTGGTGTCCATCACACCGTAGCTCTTCACCCAGGCAATCTTGAAATCGTCGATGATGGCGATGCTCATGCCATGCACACCGTGGTGCTTCATGCGCTCCTCGATCGTCCAGGTGCTGTCGCCTTCAATGAAGACGGGGTTGCACAGGCCGGTCTCTACGTGGCGGCGGAGGAACTCGTTCGGGTCGTCGGTGCGGGTGGGTGTGTTGCACGCGGCGAATGTGAGTGCGGCCCAAAGGAGCGCTGTGCTTTTCATTCGGCAAGTAAACGGTGCGCGAAGATGGGACGGAGTTGGCTGGACAACTCACCGCATCTTTCCTGACCAACTGCTTGCCCACACGGTGATCGCTTGTCGCACGAACCAGGTAAGGGCCCAACGAAAATGAACAACTCCAAGCGACACGCTTCTCGTTGAAGAGTCGCCATTGCGGTGCCGCGCGCTGATGGCCTGGGCCTCCGCGTTGACCGCACGAAGCGCGATCGCAAGGTGCGCAAGGGCAAATCATGGCACATGGCGTGGGTTCTGCCGCTTCAGGTGATCGTGGAACATGCCACAGGCTTGATCGCCACGCATTCAAGGTGGCAGTGAATCGCTGCCTTAATCGGACTTGTTAGAATCTCTTGGCTACGGCTTTGCGCCGGGCGCCGGCAAGCCATTCGCGGCCCACGCTGATTTCTTGCCGTCCTTCAGCACCTCTTTGAAGGCCTCGGAGCAGTTCTGCCGCAAGTGCCACATCACGAGCTTCACTTCAACCCCGTTCACGTTGCACTTGCGCACGAAATTCAGATTCGTCAAACCCTTCGTATCGGAGCCGGCGATCACCAGCACCTTGGCGATGTCGATGTTATTGTACAGGCTCGCCAGTAGGATCGGACTCACCGCATCCATGCTCTTGGCCGTGCAGCCGCTCTTCCAATTGTAGCCTGAGATGGTCGCTTCAGAATCGACATTCGGCTTCGCACCGGCACGTAGGAGCTCAAGCGCGCCATCATACCAATCATTCATGATCGCATAGTGCAGCGGTGTGGCTTTCTCCAAGTTCCACATGCCGTAGCCGGGTATGGCGCGGAGCAAGGGGAACTTGCGGTTAAGATCAGCTCCGTTCTTGATGGCGTCGAGGAGCATTTGAACATCCTTGACCTCTATGGCGCCGCCCAAGGCTATATCCGGTGTAACTGAGGTCTGCGCGTTTGTGCCGATGGGCAGCATCCATACCAGCATGGCAGTGAATAGGGTGTTCCTCATGGTCTTGTTCGCTTTGGGTTCTGTGCGGGAGCAAAGCAAGGGTCGCCAACAACCCTTGTCGATCCATACATGTATGGAATCGCACGCAACAGGCGCACGAATGCGCTAGAGCATCCCGTTCGCCACAGCGTACTTGATCAGCCCTACGAGGGTGCGCGCTCCGGTCTTTTCCATGATGCGGAGGCGATGCGAATCGACGGTCTGCTTGCTGATGAAGAGCTTCTCAGCGATCTGCTTGCTCGTATGCTCTTGCAGGATCAGTTCGAGCACCTCCCGCTCGCGATCACTCATTGGCTTCTGCGGCGCGATGGTTCCTTTCGCCAGTTCACGCTGCCGCGCGAGTATGCGCGTGAGCAAGGCTTGTTCGAAATGGACGCGATCATCGAGCACATCATCGATGGCCGCAAGGAGCTCGTCCTTCCCTGAGTTTTTCAGGATGTAGCCATCGACCTCTGCCACGAAGAGCCTATTGACGATCTCCAATTCGTCGCTCATGCTCACCACCAGCAGTTTCACTGCGGGGTGCCGCTCCTTGATCCGCGTCATGAGCGTAAGGCCATCCAAGCCGCCGGGCATGCGCAAGTCGGAGATCACGAGGTCGATGTCATGCAACCCGAGCGCGGCGATCAGATCATCGCCGTTCAATGATCGGCCGATGATCTTAAGATCGGGGCGCAACGAGAGCACGAGCTCAATCCCATCCAAGACGAGGGCGTGATCGTCGGCGAGCCAGATCCTCACAGGCTTATCGTTCATGGCGCAGCAAATGAACCGTTATTCCACCGGCAGTTCCACCTCGACACGTGTTCCAGCCCCCGGCTCCGATTGCACCATCAACCGCCCCCGGATCATTTCAGTCCGCGCCCGCACACTGCGCCAGCCGATTCCTTCTGAATGCTCCATCGCCTCCACCTGAAAGCCTCGTCCATTGTCCGAGATCACCATGCGCAAGCATCCAGGCTCGTGGAGCAATTCCAAGTTGATCGAAGTGGCCTGGGCATGCTTCAACATGTTGCTCAGCACTTCCTGCGCGATACGGTACAAGGCGATGCGCACAGGCTCCGGAACATCAATGTCCTCCTGGGTGCTTTGAACCGAAACGGCTACGCTCCCGCTTCCACCGATGCGCGCAGCCAGCTCGCGCAGGGCCGGCACCAAGCCAAGGTCCTCCAATGATCGAGGCATCAACCGGTGTGAGACCTGTCGTACATCCTTTGCTGCATCATCAATCATCGCCCGCGACCGATCGAGTATGACTTGCTCGTTGGCGTCAACCGCGTGCAGTACGGATGCGTTGAGCTTCAACGCCCCGAGCACATGACCGATGCCGTCGTGCAGATCGGCCGCGATCCGAGAACGCTCTGCCTCCTGCATGGCCACCACGTCGCGGAAGCGTTGCAATTGTTCTTGGCGAAGCTGCTCATCATGAGCTCGTTGTTTGCGTTGGGCCCGCCTCCTGTTCAACGCGAAAGAGACGAAAGCGACCAATAGGACAGCGACAGCACCGATGGCCAGCATGCGCTGATTGCGCTGACGCAGCGCGAGGTTCTCGATCTCCTTCTGCTGCGTATCGAAGGCCGCTTGGTAATGCGCCGCACGATCTGCCATGCGCACGTTGAAGATGGAATCGCGGAGCAAATTGTGCTTGCGGTACATCACCATGCACTCCTCTGCCATGCCGCAATGGCCGTATGCCGTGGCGATGCTGCTCATGGCATAAGCGCGGCCCTCGAGGTGCCCCGCTTCGTTGTAGAGGCGCTCCCCCTCGTGGAAGACTTCAAGGCTTTCCAGGCAGCGTCCGGACTCCATGAGGACTATGCCGCGCTTCATCAGTGCGAATGCGATGCGCTCGGGATCTCCGGTCCGGCGCGCATAATCCTCGCCGAGTTTGGCATAGCGCTCACCAGTCACGGTGTCAGTGTAGCTTCGGAAGTGCAGTTCGACGAGGATGCCATAGAGCGTGGCTAGCTCAGCCGGATCATCCTGCCGGAGCAGCACCGGTTCGGCCAATGCCAAATAATGCGCTGCTGAATCGATGGCGCCTTGCTCCCAGTGAATGGCACCGATGTTCCGTTGGCATTTCGCGGCAAGCGTGTCCGCATCAGCCTCATTGGCCAGAACAATCGATTTGCGCAGCCAAGCGAGCGCTTCAACCTTGTTGCGCAAGTAGTAATGCGAACGGGCCACACCCAAGGTGGCTTGAGCGCGCCGCAGCACATGTCCACTGCGTTCTGCATGCTCCAGTGCGGTCAGATTCTCTCGCAGCATGCCAGCGAAATCACCGGCATCGAAAAGGCTGTCGGTGCGGGTTTGTGCCGAAAGATGCGCGGAACCCATCACTCTGTTCGTCGCGAAGAGGACACAGGTGAGGAGCAAGATGTACGTGGCGCGCATGGGCGGATGCCTCTCTGGCGCGGCAAGATCGGCGAATCCGAAGGTCCGAAGCACTGATCCATTCAGCAGGTAGGTTCGCCGTCCCGCAGGAGCGGATGAAACCTGTGAGTGCGCTAACACGAGCCTTCCACTTCTACTTCGCCTCCTTCTCCGGCTTCAGCCGCGAGATCTGGCTGCTCACGCTCGTCACCTTCGTGAACCGCGCAGGCACCATGGTGGTGCCATTCATGTCGCTCTATCTCACGAAGGACATGGGCCTCACCTTGGAAGAGGTGGGCTGGATCATGAGTTGTTTCGGCGCGGGCTCGGTGGTGGGCTCGTGGCTCGGTGGCAAGCTCACAGACAAGCTCGGCTTCTACGATGTGATGGTAGGCGCGCTGGTCACCTCGGGTCTGGCCTTCATAGGCCTCGGCTACTTGCGCGGCTTCTGGGCCTTCGGCATCGGCGTGTTCGCGCTCATGACGCTCAGCGATGCCTTCCGCCCCGCCATGTTCGTGGCGATCCGGAGTTATGCCACACCCGAGCAACGCACACGCGCTGTCACGCTCATCCGTTTGGCCATCAACCTCGGCTTCAGCATGGGACCTGCCATCGGGGGGTTCATCATCGCCACATGGAGCTACGGCGCTCTATTCTGGGTGGATGCGCTCACCTGCATCGCTGCAGCGTGCATCCTGCTGGTTGGTCTTGCGCGCAAACAAGCACAGCGCGACAACAACGCCGCGCGGACCGAAGCCAACGGATCGCCCTACCGCGATGTGCCCTACCTCTTCTTCCTGCTCACCGTGGCGCTCATCAGCATCGCCTTCCTGCAGTACTTCAGCAGCGTGCCGCTCTTCTACAGCGAGGTGCATGGCCTCAGCGAGGAATACATCGGCCTGCTGCTCGGCGCGAACGGACTGCTCATCTTCCTCATCGAGATGCCGCTGATCAAGTATTGCGAGGACCGCCGTTACGGCATCCACGGCATCATGCGCTTCAGCGTGCTGCTGATCGCCGCCAGCTTCGCCGTGCTGAATCTGGTGCCCTCCGTGGCCTTCCTCTGGGTAGGCATGGCGCTGATGACCGTGGGCGAGATGCTCAACTTCCCCTTCATGAACCGCTTCGCCTACGACCGCGCCGATCGCGGCAAGCCCGGCGCCTACATGGCGCTCTTCACCATCAGTTGGAGCGTGGCGCACATCATCGGCCACACGCTCGGCCTCAATCTCATCGCCTGGTTCGATTACACGGCCACGTGGTGGGTGTTCACGGGGATCCTCGCAGCGGCAGTGGGAATGCTGTACCTGCTGGAGGGGATGCTGAAGCGGGAGGCTGATCAGTCGCGCACGAACACTGACGAGTGATCATCTATCGCGCTTCAGCTCCCTATCGATCATCGCGACCAGCTGATCGCTCAGCTTCAGCACTTGGTTCAGCTGCCCGTTCATGGTGCTGAATTCCAAGAAGGCCATAAGGAAGCCGTTCTTGACTCGCACATCGGCGAAGTAGCGATCGTAGTCCGCACGTTGCAATGCCACGTCCTTCTTCATGTGCAGGTCGATCATCGGCCTCATATCCTTCAACTCGTAGAGCGGCTTGTAAATGATCTCTTCCGTGTCGAAGCGGAAGTGGTCCTCCTCCGCCTTCACCTTCTCGAACAGTTGCTCGAGTTTCAGCAAGGTGGTCTTCACACTGTCATTGGACAGCTGGGCGATGCCGCCGGTGTTCATCAGTTCCTTGAACGTGAAGTTGATGGGGTAGTACCGCTGCCAGGCATAGATGGAGATGCAATCCTCGTTGAAGGCCTTCCAATCCGTGATCGTGTCCCCCTCGATCTTGGCGATCACGCGCTGGGTGGCGCTGATGCAATTGGTTCGCACGGCAATGAAGGCGTTCACCTTCTCCTTGTTCGCAAGCAGGTCCGACATGATGTTCTCCAAGTACTTGACCTCCCTTGCGCGGGCCTTGCGCAGGTCGTTGTTGTTGTTGATCTGCAAAGCGATCAAGATCCCGACCACCACCAGCACGATCTCGCCAACGGCATAGGTGAGGTAGCGCGTGATGCGGCCCTGGGCCAATAGGCTTTGGCGGAGGTTTCTGAAGAAGCGGATCATCGGTGCGCTTGGATCTGGTGTTGCAATGCCTGCATCAAGGTGTCCGAATGCTGGATCATCGTGTAGGCATGTCGGCGGTTCCGCTCAGTGGACCGGTGCGATCGGAGAAGCGCGGACTTCAGGTCGATGAATTCACGGGACTCGCGATCCAAGTACCACGGGTGATCCTTCAATGCGTCACGGCCATAAAGCCGGTAGTCGTCGACCAGGTCGTTGAATCCGTACTTGCATTCCTTCCAAGCGATGTTGGCTTCTTCGTTCCACTCGATGACGTAGCGCTCCTCACGGTCCAGCAGCTGATAATACTTCTGGATGCGTTTCATCAGGCTATCCGGACCCAGCGAATAAAAGCGGCCTGAACTGAGCATTTCTCGGTAGACGGCATTGCTCGTGTTGTACAGGCTGCCGTCATACAATTTGTCCGCTTCCAGCATCCAGACCAAACGCTCCTCGTCGAGGCCCTCCTTGATGTAGCCGATGGCCGTGTCGATACGGCCCAGCATGGGCGTCCACCCCAAGCGCACACCCTTGAATGAATACATGGTATCCAGGTAGTGCAGCCGATCGATGTTGATGACAAGCTCGTCCTTCATGCGTTCCATGAGCCGCACGTTGGTGCGCTCCAGTTTCCGCTGCGCGCTGGAATCGTTGATCTGCAGGGCGATGAGTATCCCGATCACCACCAGCACGATCTCGCCAACGGCATAGACCAGATAGCGGGTAAGACGGTTCTCCTTCAGGAGTCGCTGGCGTATGGCGTTGAAGATGCGGGGCATGGGAACCGTTTGTCGGTGAAGATGCGGAAACGCCCCGTTCCAACATGGAACCCACAACCGCTGGCCTATGGGGCATCCGATGGCCCCGCCGAGGAAGACACCCTTCCCCCGTAGCCCGAAAAAGCCGACCTTCGCGGCCGTTTCCCTGAAACGCACGCCATGAAAGAGATCCTGGAAAGCCGCAAACTGCTCGGTGCCGCTGCGGGCATCAGCCTGAAAGAGCTGAACACCCTGTACAAGGGCCTGATGAAGCAGCACCACCCCGACCGCTTCCAGGTTGAGGCGGAGCGCGCCGAGGCCGAGGCCATGAGCCAGCGAATCATCGCAGCCTACAAGTTCCTGGAGGGCATGCACCCGGAGACGCTCTCGGCCCGTGCCGGCGAATTCGAGCAGACCATGGTCAGCGGCATCGCCAACTGGGAGTACAAGGGCCAGATCCTGCGCCTGCATTTCGGCGATGGCAGCACCCATGCCTTCTATGGCGTGCCGCCCAAGACCTACAACAAGTTCGTGGGCACCGATGCCACGCCGCGTTTCGTGCGTCGGCACCTGCTGGGCAACTATCCCCAGCGCAAGGTGACGAGTGCGGTAGCTGCGGAATAGCGCATCGTCTGCTGCTTGATTGTCCGGATAAAGAAGGAACGTGCCAAGGCGCCAATCGTGACGGCACTGCATCGGCCATCGCGTTGGCTGCGACTTCCCATGCACCGGATTGCCGTTGCGATCTCCGGTTTCTGACCAACGCGGGAGTTTCGCACCTGTCAGCGGAGTTTTCTCATGGCGCCTAGCTTTGGTGGTACCAAAACCCACCCCATGATTCGGACACTCACCCAACTGAGCCTTGCAGGCGTGATCGCCATCGCGCCTGCTGCTGTGCAAGGCCAACAGGTTTACAAGGGCTTCGGCACAAGCAACAGCACCTTCCTCTTGGGCAATCTCTCCGCGCTGCGCACGCAATGCCTCTACCTGTCCGGCGATCTCGTGAATCCGACCGGCGGTGCGATCACGAGGCTCTATTATCGTTATGGCACTACCGCGCAGGCCACCGGGGTCACGCTCGGCAACCTGCAGATCAAGCTTGGTCTCACGAACGAAGTGGCCTTCGCGAACGGCAATACCTACTTCACGGGGCTAACACCGGTGCTGCAAGCGGCATCGTTCACTATCCCGCCCGGAACAACAGGTGACTGGTTCCCGATCGACCTGCAGACGCCCTTCCTCTACAACCCGAATCGCACGCTCATCATCGAAATCGAGTTCGCCACCACCACTGCGGCAGCATTCGGCACGTATGGCACCACACCGAATCAAGGCCGCAAGCTCTATTCGGGCACCAGTGGAACGACCACCGGGACCACAACCAGCAGCACTTGGCAGGACATGGGCTTCGACCTCGATATAGGTGCGGGCATTGTGCGCGTTGAGACCTTCAGCCAAGCCGTTTGGCCGAATCCGGCGCATGATGCCGTGAATGTTCGATTGCCTAACGGAATGGTTGGCGTTGTTGAAATGCTCGATGCTAGCGGGCGCATCGCGAAAACACACACGGTCAATGCGTCGGGCACCTCCACGATCAGCATCATCGAACTCGCTCCTGGTCTATACACCGCCCGAGTCGTGAATGACGGAGGGCATCTCGTGCTGGGTCGAGTCTTGAAGGAGTGAACGCTCGTTGCTCCCAAGCCAGCAGGGCCTCCGATCGAAGGCCCTGCGTTCGTTCATGCGTATTGCATGGATCAGAACACCATCGGCTTGTTGCGGACCGACGGGATCTTCTCACGACGATGCGTCACCGCAAGGCAGCCACCATCCTTGTCGAAGCCGATGGTGCCCACCGGGCTGTGGTAGCCGAAACCGGCCATGTGCCGCTCCAACTCCAGGATCACAGCGAATTTCACATGGCGCTTATGGCGGCCCGCAGGACCATTGGCGGCATGCGCAGTATTCACCACCACTTCTTTGGCCAAGTGCTCCGGCTTCTCGAAGCGCAGCACCACTTCGCTGTTCGCAGGCACGCGGATGTCGAAACGGCCTGATTCGTTGACGTGAGCTACCTGCACCATGCCATCCACTTCAACGCTCACGGTGGCATCGCGCCAAGTGTGGTCCTCCACATGCATCCAGCCGGTGAGGACCACCTCATCTTTCTCGGCGCGGTTGGCGGGCGGCGTTGCGGCAGAAGCGGCGCCCGCCAAAAGAAAAGCAGCTATTGCAGATGCCTGTTGGCAGGATGGGAAACGGCTGGCCATGGTTGCGGTGTTTGGGCATGCAACGGGAGCCGCATCTCCAAAGTGCTGATCCTTCGACCAACGGGAGCGGCGCTTCGGTCAGGGATGATGTCAAGGGCCTAGGCCGGTTTGCGGCGGCACGCACCTGCAACGTTCACCCCGCCAGCACCGCCTTCGCGTAATTCGCCCAGCTCATCGTCTTCGTGGCCTCTGCCACATTCTCGCGCGGGATGGGCTTCTCGATGCTGGCGTTCATCACGCGCACCATGTCGGCGATGTCCTTCGGGTTGGCCAGATAGCCATTGAAGCCGTCGGTGATGGTCTCGGGGAAATGCCCCACACGTGTGGCCACGGCGGGCAGCTTGAAGTTGTAGCTGAGGCTCTCCACGCCGCTGGGGGTCGCGGTCTCATAGAAGAGCACGATGGTATCGGCCGCTTGGAAATAGGGCGGCACCTCTTCGTTCGGGATGAAACGGTCCACGACCATCGTTCGATCGCTGATGCCGAGGGCTTCGACCATCGCCAACGGATCGTAGTTGCGCTCATCGTCGGCCTTCTTCAGGAAGAGCTTCTTCAGCGTTCCGAAGACCGCATTCTTCAGCTTGGTGCTGAGCTTGCGCTGATCAACCGTTTGCCAGAAGCGCTCGCCCACGATCATCAGACTCACATCATCGCGCCGCTTGGCCAGTTCAGCAAAGGCTGCGATGCAATAGTGCAGCCCCTTGTACTTGCGGATGAAGCCGAAGAAGAGGAAGACATGCTTGCGTAATCCATGCTGCGCCTTCCATGCCTCCTTGTCGAATGCAGGATCGGGCTTGAAGAGGGAGTAGATTGGGTGATAGAGCTTGAGGATGGAGTGGTGAGTGGTGAGTGGTGAGTCTGGCGCCGACAACGCGCGTCCAGACTCACTACTCGCCACTCGATACTCACCACTCCGCTTCCCATCCAACGTCACCTCGAACTCCCGCTCCGGCATCAAGGCCTTCAGCTCCTCGGCGGTCTTGTATGCGTGAACGATGAAGCCGTGCCCATGCCGCAATGCCATTCGCGTTAGGCGTGCATCTAATGAGCTTTGTTCTTTGGCGGCCACGAAGTGCAGGTCGAAGAGGATCTCTGCTTTCGTATGCTTACGGAGGTACTTGGCGATGATGTTCAGCGGAATGCCCTGCGTGGGGTTGTACCACTGGATGATCACCTTGTCTGGATTCAGCTCCGATATTGCCTTGGCGGTCTTGCGCCATGTGCCAGGAGCGTTCCAGTTGGTGAGGTACTTCACCGGGATGTCGTAGCCCTCGAGGAAGTCGCTGCGACTGGCCTTGTCAACGAACTCGCGCGGGATGATCGCGGGGTACTGCTGCGTCCAACTGACAATCGTGACCTGAGCCCCTTCATCCTTCAGCGCACGCGCCAACGCGGTGTTGTACTGGGCAATGCCGCCCTTGAACTTGGGGCCGGGGCCGAAGCAGACAACGTGGGAGCTCATTGAGGTGAATGGCGAATGGTCATTGGTGAATGGAACGATGAGCGAGTCTTCTGCATTTCCCATTCAACATTCGCCAGCTCCCATTCACCTGCATTCAGATCTTCTTCAACGCCGCCTCATAAACCCTCCGCATCCCTTCCTCGATGCTGATCTTCGCCTTCCACCTGAGATTCTCTTCCACCCACGTCATGTCGCAGTAGCGGCTATGTACGCCCACGGGTTTGTCGAGCAGCGGTTTGATGGTGGGCTTGTATCCCGCAAAGCCAGTGAAGACCTCGATCAGCTCCAAGAAGCTGGTGAGGCGGCCCATGCCGATGTTGATGGCGCGGCCGTCACTGATCTTGTCCATGGCCAGCAGCGTGAGGTCGAGCACGTCGTCGATGTGAACGAAGTCGCGGCCTTGTTTGCCGGTGCCCCACACCTCGAAGGGGTTCTCCTTCTTGGCGGCGCGCGCGGCGATGGCGGGCACAGGGTAGCTCAAGTCTTGATCCTCGCCGTATCCGCTGAACGGACGGATGCAGGTGACATGCACGCCGTAGTGGCTCGCCGCGATCTTGGCGAGGAACTCACCTGTAAGCTTGCTCCAACCATAGGTCATGTCGGGCTCGCCCATCTTCTTAAAGTCGATGTCGCTCTCCTTCAGCTTGAGCGTGTTGCTCTCGGTCTGCAGGTCGATGGGGTACGCGGCGCTGCTGCTGGGATAGAGGAAGCGGCGCGGCTTGTTTCGGCACACATAGAGGAACATCTCGGCATCGATGCTGAGGTCCTGCGCAACGAGCATGGGGTCGCCATCGATCTTGCTGCGCCCGCCCACGATGGCCGCGAAGTGGAAGATGTCGTCGAAGAGCGCCACGTTAAGGCCGTAGCGCTTCTGGAAGTATTGCGGGTCCTTGTTCAGCTCGCGCAGCACATCGCGCAGGTCAGCATGGATGAAGTAGAGCCGCTCATCGTCGCCATAGACCTTCAGTTCCCGATGCTCGAAGCTCACCTGCATTCCCAGCCAGGTGTCAGGATGCGTGCCCACACTGAGGTCGTCGATGAAAACCACGCGATGTCCTTGTGCATAGAGCCGCTTGACCATGTTGCGGCCCACGAATCCGCAGCCGCCGGTAACGAGGTGTATTGCCATGGGCGGCAAAGATGGGGGCGGCGGCTGAGTGTTGTCGCGAAACAGGTTGAAGGATTCTACGGATGGGGTCTCGACTTCAGGCTGGTCACTTTTCGAATGGTCGCGCATTAACGGTAGGCGCGGGCAATACGAGCATGGTCCGCGTTGTTGATTGAACGTGCCACGAACCCCAAGCCCCATGGTCACACGCATCATCGCCCTGCTTGCACTTGTCCTCTCATGCCACTTGCGCATCGCCGCGCAAGCGCCCGCTTCTGCCGAAGCGCGCACCACCCTCCTATTCGCCGTGAATGACTTCCGATTGGACGAGACTGCTTTGAGCGAACTGCAGCGCTTCGTGGCCGCGACGGACCGCAGCGAGGAGCATGAGTTCATCATCACAGGGCATACCGACAGTGATGGCGGCACTGGTTTCAACGAAGTGCTCGCGAAGCACCGCGCGGCCAGCGTGCGAGAGCGGCTCATCGCGCTGGGGGTGGCGGCCGACCGCATCGGCTCCAAGGCTTTTGGCGAGCGCAAGCCCGTAGCCGCAAATGCCAGTGCGGAGGAGAAGCAACTCAACCGCCGCGTCGAGATCCACTTCAGCCGACAAGCGCTAAGCAGTGTCGATGACCTGCAACGGCGCATCGGCAACGCGCGCACCACCACCACGCGCATCGATCCAACGAAAGCGCAATGGGTAGCGGGCCTGCAAGGCAGCGCGGTACGAATACCCGGCGGTGCGCTGCGCGATGCGGCGGGCAATCCGGTGAAGGGTGCTGTGGAAGTGACCGTGACCGAAGCACTGCAACTGGCCGACATGCTCGCTGAAGGACTGAGCACCGTATCGGATGGCCAATTGCTGATCACCGGCGGCATGCTGAAGGTGGAAGCCACCGATGCGAAAGGCAATTCGCTTCAGCTCGATAGCGCGGCACGCATGCTCATCGCGTTGCCCGCATCGATGCGCGAAGAAGGCATGAGCCTCTTCACCTCAACCACCGGAACCGATTGGAGCAATACCGGCCAGCCACCAGCCGACCCATGCCAGATGCCCGTGATCCGCGCGCCGCGCATGGCCTGGCCCGTTTTCGAGCGACCCACCTATAAGCCCGATCTGAGCGCGCGCCCCGTGCTGCCAACTGAACCGGTCCGTCCACGCGAGCCGCAGCCGCCGCGCCGCGAGAGCTACACGAGCAAGGTGGCCTGGTACCAAGCGCTCAGCCGAGCGCGCATAGCCGCTGACGACCAGCGCCGCTTCGATAATGCGATGACGGTGTACGAAGAGAAGCTGCAAGGCTACCAGCGCAAGATGGACCGCTACCACGACGAATGCAGGACATGGCCCGCACGCTACGCAGCTCACAAGTCAGCCTTTGCCGAATGGCAGTCGGATACGGCATGCGCCCACGAGGACTTCTGGAAGGTGACCATGCCGCAAGCTGAGGAGCGATTCAAGGAGCAACTGGATCACGCGCATGCGCTGCACGCCAAACGCGTGGAGGCCTGGCGTGCGGGCAACGAGGATCGCGTGCAGCTCTATGGCCGCTGCCTCGACAGCCTCGGCTTGAAGGATGGCCGCGCGCTGCAGGGCTATGTGTTCGCAGCGAACGCCATGGGCTGGATCAACTGCGACCGTTTCTATGATGTGCCGAAAGCGCAGCAGTACGAGATGATCGTGCAGGACCCCGACACCGCAAAGAAGCATGTGTACCTCGTGTTCAACCGGATCAACAGCATGATGCAGCTGCCGCGATACCCCGATGGTCGTTACCATCAAGGTGGATTGCCGCGCCACGAACCGGCGACGCTCGTCGCTTACAAAGTGGTTGATGGCAAAGCATGGCTCAGCAAGACTGATGTGCGCAACGGGCAATCGCCGAAGCTCGACTTCAAGCCGAGTACGATCGCCGAGGTGCGTACTGCCATACAAGGGCTACGGGGCGGGTGATACCTTGCCCACCATGGAAGAGCCGACCAAGCAGACTGAAGAAGAGACGACGCCGCTCGTGGACCCGCAGCTTCCTCCTGCGCGCTACGAGGATGTCGATCCATACACTGCGGACCACCGCGACTATCTGCTGAACCAGAGCCGCGTGAATCTGATGGCCATCAGCCAGATGAGCGACCTGAAGGCGAACCTGATGCTCACGCTCTCGGCAGTGCTGCTGCAATTCGCGCTGAGCAAGGTGAGCGACCATACCCTCGACGGCCCAAAGGCACACTACTGGGTGATGGTCGTCGGAGCACTCGTGACCATCCTGCTCTGCGCCTACGCCACTTTGCCCAAGGGAAAGCTCTTGCGCAACACCATCAAGGAGAACGGACCATTGCCCAAGGGCTTCAACCTGCTCTTCTTCACCTCGTACATCCAACTCTCGCTGCCCGATTACAAAGCGCGCATGAACCAAGTGCTCTCTTCTCCTCCGCGCAGCCACGATGCCATCCTGGAGGAACTGCACACGCACGGGCGCTTCATCGCGCAGCAGAAGTACGTGCCGCTGCGCTTGGCCTACTTCACCTTCCTGCTCACTTGGCTTGTGGGCGCGGTTCTGTATGCGATGGCGTGATCAGCGGGGCAGGTAATCGAATCCGGGCCGCTTGAAGCGGAAGGCCTTGGGGAAGAGGTGCTCCAAACGCCCGCGCAGCGTGAGCATCCTGCGATGGTACTCCAGCAATTCCGCCTCGTGATCGGGCATCCGTGCGGCAATCATCATCGCAGCCACCAATGACCGATCGATCAGGCTGATCGCCGTGCGCGCCGCGCCATTGAGCGGACAACTCTTCTGCGGCCCACTGAGCTTCACCGTCCCATCCGGCTGGATCGCCTGCGATGCGGTCCGCACGCAATGAACGATGCGCAATCCGCTTATCGCGAGCCGGAGGTACTCCATGACGAATTCGGCCTTCACGAGACCATCATGACCCTCGCCCCAATCGCTCTCTAAGCTCTCGTCTATCGCTCTCATGATGCTTGGCTCGTCCTCGTCGTGCATGATCAAGTCCATGTAGGATGCGATGGCACTGTAACTCAATTG
>JBATND010000032.1:0-3400 GCA_049290175.1 Flavobacteriales bacterium
GCGAAGGATGTTGCTGTGTATCGGCGCATGCGCGTTAGTGCCCGGACGAAAGTAGGCTCGCAGAACAGGACGCCCCTCAGAGGGCAGACGTGGCCTTAGCGCTTCGCACTGAACTCCACGCGCACGGCATCACCTTCGTGCAGGCCCAAGAGGCGTGAGGCACCGCCGCCGTTCCCGTCGCTGCCCTTGTTCACGGCGATCTCCAAATGCCCGCTGGCGTTGAAGAAGGCCAGGCACACGCCGTTGGAGACATCGCTATACGTGGTGTGGATCTTCGTGAGGTCGTTGGCGGCTCGCCCGAAGCGGATGCGGAATGATCGGCCGCTCACCATTTCATCGAAGAGCGAACGCTTGATGTTGGTCATCACATTGCCGTAGTGGTCCACGTAGGTGGCACGGCCCACGATCGCATTCTCTTGGATCGATGGCGCGAAGCCGATGAGTTCGCGCAGGTTCGGCATGCGGCGGCCGATGGTCTCCGCGGTGCCGCCCCGGGCCAGGTGGCAGGCGGCCTTCACGAATACTGATCGCGTCGGGAAGGCCGCGTGATGGTCGTCGAGCTTCATGGTGAGCTCGAAGGCCTCGTAGGGTCGGCCCTCGAACACGAGCGGCAGGATCCCGTTGTCGGCGGTGATGAAATGGTGGCCCTCGTGCCGCGCCACCACATGCGCGGTGATGGCATCGGCCTCGGGATTCACGCCGATGATGTGGATGCTGCCAGCCGGGAAAGCGGGGAAGGCGTTACGCGCCACATGCGCCGCCATGGCCGTGTGGAAGGGCCTTACCTCGTGGGTGATGTCAACCACCATGGCGCTCGGTTCCTGCTGCATGATCGCAGCCTTCACCACTGCCACGTAGTGGTCCTTGGTGCCCATGTCGGTCGTCAGGGTGATGATCGCCATCGCGCTTCTACCTTCGGGCGGTCAAAACTAGAGGGCTGCCCAACGCCATTCCCGGAAGTTCTCAACACACCGCCGCTGAACATTGAGCGAGAAGCTGATCACCATCACGGGCGTTGATCCCGTGGACATCCTCGGCGCCAACGACGCCAACCTGCGCATCATCCGCAGCCTGTTCCCCAAGCTCAGCCTCGTGGCGCGCGGCGACACCCTGAAGGTGAGCGGCGCCCCCGACGACATCGCCCTGTTCGATGCGCGCTTCGCTGAATTGCTCGGGCATGTGGCGCGCTACAACGAACTGCCGCGCAAGGTGCTCGACGACATCATGGGCGGCGGCGATGCACCGCGCAGCGCTGGTGAGGGCGAGGATGATGTGCTCGTTTTCGGCAACTCCGGCCTGCGCGTGAAGGCACGCACGCCCAACCAGCAGCGCCTGGTGGAGGCCGTGCGCGACAGTGACATGGTCTTCGCCATCGGCCCAGCAGGAACAGGGAAGACCTATACGGCGGTAGCACTTGCGGTGAAGGCGCTGAAGGACCGGAACGTGCGGCGCATCATCCTCACGCGACCTGCGGTGGAGGCGGGCGAGAGCCTCGGTTTCCTTCCAGGCGACCTGCGCGATAAGCTCGATCCTTACCTGCAGCCGCTCTACGATGCGCTCAAGGACATGATCCCCGCTGCGCGTCTAGCTGAGCATCTGGAGGAAGGCGTTATCCAGATCGCGCCCTTGGCCTTCATGCGCGGCCGCACGCTCGACAATGCCTTCGTGATCCTCGACGAAGCGCAGAACGCCACGCTTCCGCAGATGAAGATGTTCCTCACGCGCATGGGTCGCAACGCCAAATTCGTGATCACCGGCGATGTGACCCAGGTGGATCTTCCCGGTCACCAGCCGAGCGGCTTGATGCCCGCTGTTGAGATGCTCCGGCGCGTGCCCGGCATCAGCGTGGTGGAACTCGATGAGAAGGATGTGATCCGCCACGAACTCGTTATCCGCGTGCTGGGAGCCTTCAAGGAACGTGAGCAGGGAGGCCAAACAACCAAGTAGAATCAGTCATGACCATCGAAAGCACGGGCACATTGGTCCGTTCCGAACTCCGGCATCCGCTCATCACCAAGGTCTATCGCGGCAAGGTGCGCGATGTGTACACCTTGGCCGACGGTCGCATCATCCTGCTCGCCAGCGATCGCATCAGCGCCTTCGATGTGGTGCTTCCGCGCGGCATCCCGCACAAGGGTCAAGTGCTCAGCCAACTCAGCTGGTTCATGCTGAATGCCACGCGCCACGTTGCGCCCAACTGGGCCATCGCGCAGCCCGACCCCAACGTGGTGATCGGTCATGCCTGCGAGACGGTGAAAGTGGAGATGGTGGTGCGGGGCTATCTGGCCGGACATGCCTGGCGCACATACAGCGAAGGCAAGCGCACGCTTTGCGGAGCCGCATTGCCCGAAGGCTTGAAGGAGAGCGATCGCCTGCCCGAACCGATCATCACACCGAGCACCAAGGCCGATGAAGGGCACGATGAGGACATCACGCCCGAGGAGATCATGGCGCGTGGGCTTTGCACCCAAGAGGAGTGGGATACCATGTGCCGCTACGCGCTCGCGCTCTTCGCGGAGGGATCGCGCATGGCGCAGGAGCGGGGCCTGCTGCTGGTGGATACCAAATACGAGTTCGGCCGCGCATCGGATGGCCGCATCCTGCTGATCGATGAGGTGCATACGCCCGATAGCTCGCGCTACTTCTACGCCGAGGGCTATGCCGAGCGCCAGGCCACCGGCGAGCGCCAGAAGCAGCTCAGCAAGGAGTTCGTGCGCGAATGGCTCATCGCCGGCGGCTTCATGGGAAAGGAGGGCCAGCAGGTTCCGCCCATGGACGATGCCTTCGTGCAGAGCGTGACCGACCGCTACGTGGAGCTCTATGAGCGCATCACCGGCGAGCACTTCACGCCAGCGCCCACTGACGACATCAATGCACGCGTGCAAAACGCCGTGAATGCCTTCCTCGGATAGGCCGCTCGGCATCCGCAGGCGCATTGCTTCGTCTTCACTCGCCATCTTCGCACCAATCCATTCGCATGCCTGTATCACTCGTTACCGGAGGCGCCGGCTTCATGGGCGCCCATGTCGTTAAGGAACTGCTCGCCATGGGCCACACCGTGGTGGCGCTCGACGACCTCAGCGGCGGCTTCGCCGATCAAGTGGATCCCCGCGCCACTTTCGTGAAAGGGAGCATCACCGATCACGATTTGGTCGAACGGCTCTTCGCCGAGCACCGCTTCGATTACGTGTACCACTTGGCCGCCTATGCTGCGGAAGGGCTCAGCCACTTCATCCGTCGCTTCAACTACACCAACAACCTCATCGGCAGCGTCAACCTCATCAATGCCAGCGTGCGGCATGGGGTGAAGTGCTTCGTGTTCACGAGCAGCATCGCCGTGTATGGCGCGCTTCCTCCGCCCATGCGCGAGGACATGGTGCCCAAGCCCGAGGATCCGTAC
>JBATND010000033.1:0-4971 GCA_049290175.1 Flavobacteriales bacterium
CACCAAGCGCGCGCACCGCATCCGCACCGACTACGGCAACATCGCCGACGAGCTGGCGCGCCAATACATTACGCAACCCACCATCAAGGATGTGAGCGATGCCGTGATCGCCATCCGCAGCAGCAAGCTCCCAGACCCTGCCGTGCTCGGCAACGCGGGCAGCTTCTTCAAGAACCCGGTGGTGGAAACAACTATCGCCGAGCGAATCAAAGCCGCGCATCCCAACGCGCCGATCTATCCCGCAAGCGAAGGCCATAGCAAGCTCGCCGCAGGCTGGCTCATTGAGCAATGCGGCTGGAAGGGCAAGCGCATGGGCCACTGCGGCGTGCATGAGAAACAGGCGCTCGTGCTGGTGAACCATGGTGGCGCAACCGGTGCCGAGATCTGGGACCTCAGCGATCAGGTGTTGCGCAGCGTGCGCAATCGTTTCGGCGTGAAGCTGGAAAGGGAGGTGAATGTTGTGTAGAAGGTTGAGGGTTGCAGGTTGATTCGATCGGTTGAGGGTTGAATGCAATTGCCCATCACAATACGATTGCACGGCGCGTAGATTTGGCGGAAACAAAGAGTCATGTTCACCAAGCTCGACCTGATCGAACGCATCATCGCAACAACCGATGAGCATGTGCTGGCCAAGGTGAGCAAGGCCCTGGAGGCTGAAGCGGGCGAATTCAGATTCACTAAGGAGCAGCTGTCTATGCTTGAAGACCGGCGAGAAGCACGGCGACAAGGCAAGGGCAAGGGGTATTCGCTGAAGGAGGTGAAGGCCATGGTGATTGCTGCGTAAAGAAGAAGCGTCGCAGTTGAGCCACACCAATGGCCGCCAATCGACTTTCGTTCCTTTCCATACTGTCCGCCATCGCGATCCTGATGGCTTGCCATCGCCCACCGAAGCAAGCCGCACCCACCCGCCCCACACCCCTCAGCCTCCAACTGCCGTCATGGGCGCTAGCCGATACTGCGCTCCGCCTCGACTTCCCCTACGACAATCCGCTCACCGCTGAAGGCGCCGCGCTCGGCCGCATGCTCTTCTTCGAGAAAGCGCTGAGCGCCGATGGCTCGCTCGCCTGCGCCAGTTGCCACAAACAGGAGTTCGCCTTCGCCGATAGCGCGCGCTTCTCATCCGGCATGAACGGCATGCGCACCACGCGCAACAGCATGCCGCTGATGAACCTCGCCTGGGACCACTTCTTCTTCTGGGACGCCCGCGCACTCAGCCTCGAGCTGCAGGCCTTCGAGCCGGTGACCGCGCACCACGAGATGGCCAGCCGATGGAGTGAGGTGGGCCGTCGTCTTGCGCAGGACGAGCGATATCCGCCGCTCTTCACCTCTGCCTTCGGCGATGCGCGAATCGACAGCCTGCGAATCGCCTTCGCGCTGGCGCAATTCGAGCGCACCATGGTCTCGCTCAACTCGCGTTTCGATCGCTACTTCTACCTGAAGCAGACGGACGCACTGAATGCGCAAGAAAGACGAGGCAAGGAGCTCTTCTTCACCAGCGCGCATTGCGTCGATTGCCATGAGCCGCCGTTGTTCAAAGGGCATCATGTCGTCAACATCGGGCTGGACAGCGTGCCAATTGACCTTGGCATGGGCGGTCGCACCGGCATGCCGTGGCACATGGGCCGATTCAAGACACCAACGCTCCGTAACATCGCCGTGACCGCGTCTTACATGCACGATGGCCGATTCGCAACGCTGGAAGAAGTGATCGACTTCTATGCGGATGATGTGTTCACAGCATCGCCCACGCTCGATGAGCACATGCTGCCGTGGCGGAAGGGCGAGGTGCGCCTATCGAAGCAGGATCGCGACGACCTGGTGGCCTTCCTGCATACGCTCACCGATTCAGCATTCCTCGCCGACAAACGATTCGGGCCGCTGGATTGATGGTGGGACACGCATCCAAACGTCCATCTTCGCGCATCATGCGGCGCCATGCATTCGTCCTCTTGGCATTGCTCGCCCTAGCCGCGTGCCGAAAGGATCCGGCCATTGAGCAAGCCGATGCATTCACAGGACCAACGCCGCTCGCGCTCGACATACCTGCATGGGCGCTGAATCAGCCGCATCCGTTGCAGCTCCCGGCAAACAACCCGCTCACGGTTGAAGGCGTGGCGCTTGGCCGCAAACTCTTCTATGAGAAAGCGCTCTCCGATAACTACTCGCTCAGCTGCGGATCGTGCCATCGGCAGGAGTTCGCCTTCAGTGACCCACGGCGCTTCTCCTTGGGCACCGATGGTTCCGTGGGGCGGCGGCAATCGATGCCCATCCAGAACATGGTGTGGGATCACTTCTTCTTCTGGGATGGCCGCGCGGCATCGCTCGAAGAGCAGGCCTTCGGGCCGGTGACGAATCACCTGGAGATGCGAAACACGTGGCCTGTTGTGGAAGAGCGCTTGCGCCGACTGCCCGAGTACCCGCAGCTGTTCGCGCGCACCTTCGGGTCGCCGGGCATCGACAGCGTGCGCGTGGTGAAGGCCATCGCGCAATTCGAGCGCACCTTGCTCAGCTTCGATTCGCCCTTCGATCGTTACTACTACAGCGGCGATTTGACGGCCATGACCGAAGAGCAAATCCGCGGCATGGACCTCTTCTTCGGCGAAGCGCAATGCGTGCTCTGCCACATGGCGCCACTCTTCCAGGATCACGACTTCCGCAACATCGGCTTGCCGCCCGGGCCGGACCAAGGGCGCGCCGAGATCACTGGCGTCACCAGCGACCGCGGACGCTTCAAGGTGAACAGCATGCGCAACATCGCGCTCACCGCGCCCTACATGCACGATGGCCGCTTCGCCACATTGGAAGAAGTGATCGACTTCTACGCCGACAGCGTGGTGCTGAGCACGCCGAACCTCGATAACCACATGTGGCCCTGGACCGGCGGCCAGATCGACCTTGACGCGCAGGAGCGCGCCGACCTGAAGGCCTTCATGGAGGCGCTCACCGACCAGCGCTTCGTCACCAACCCGGCGTTCAGCGATCCGAACTGAGCGCCGTTCAACTCAAGCGCACATCTTCGCGCTCCCTTCATTTCGCACAACACATGAGACCCTTGCGTAGCCTGCCTGCCGTTGGCATGGCGCTTCTTCCTGCCAGTCTTTTCCTGATCGCCTCTATTGCGCTCGGCCAGCAGCAACTCACGCTGAGCGATGCCGTGCTGAAGGCGGGTTCCACCTTCGCGCCTGAGCGCCTGCGCGGACTGCAATGGATCGAAGGCGCCCCGCGCTACAGCTACGTGAAAGGCGAGCAGCTCATGCGCGGCGATATCGGAAAGACCACGGATCGCGTGATCGCCGAGTTGGCCACGCTGAACAAGCAATTGCCCGATAGCGCGCAGTTGAGGGCCTGGCCCATGATCACCTGGAAGGATCCGAACAGCTTCCGATTCCTGCACCATCAGCAACTCCTCCACTTCGACATCGCGAAGCAGGAGCTGCAACCGATCACGATGATCGCTCCGGATGCGAGCAACGAAGAGGTCGAACCGAGCACCGGTACCGTGGCCTTTGTGGAGAACGACAATGTTCTGGTGAAGCGACCCGGCATCGGAAAGAACAAAGCCACACCCATCACCAGCGATGGCGGCAACGGCATCGTGAATGGACAGAGCGTTCACCGCCAAGAGTACGGCGTGGAGAAAGGACTCTTCTGGAGCCCGAAGGGCGGCAAGCTCGCTTGCTACCGCATGGATGAATCGATGGTGACCACCTACATGCTGGAGGACATCGGCACCAAGCCAAGCACCTTCGAGCCGATCCGCTACCCGATGGCGGGGCAAACGAGCCACCATGTCACCATCGGCGTGCACGACATGGCCACGGGCAACACCGTATTCCTGAAGACCGGCGAGCCGCTGGACCAATACCTCACCAACATCACATGGGAGCCGAACGAGCAATACCTGCTCGTTGCGCATTTGGATCGAGCCACGCAGAACCTGCGCATGGTGCGCTACGATGCCGCCACAGGCGAAGCGATGAAAACCGTTTTCACAGAGCGCAACGAACGCTACGTGGAACCCTTGCAACCGGCGCGCTTCCTGAAAACGCGCCCAACGCAATTCATCTGGCGCAGCAACCGCGACGGCTGGCAGCACCTCTACCTCTACGACCTGCGCACCGGCACGAGCCGCCAGCTCACAAAGGGCGCGTGGGAGGTGAAGGAGGTCATCGGCCTCGATCCGAAGGAGTCGTTCGCCATCGTCTCGGGTACTGCGGTGATCGACCCCAAGGATCCGCGCGGCGCCACCGAAACCCACCTGTACCGGATCGACCTCGCCAGCGGCAAAGCCAGCCGCCTTACGCAAGAGCCGGGCACTCACCAAGGCCGCTTGAGCAGCGATGGCAATCACCTGCTCGATACATGGAGCAGCGTGAGCACATCGAACCGCAGCGTGATCCGCACTACGCGCGATGGCTCGGTGATGAAGACGTTGGTGGATGCGAAGAATCCATTCGCGGACTATCAGGTCGGATCAATCGAGCTGCTCACGATTGAAGGCGAGCAAGGCGATCGGCTGAACGCGCGCATCATCAAGCCGAGCAACTTCGATTCACGCCGGCGCTACCCCGTGCTCATCTACGTGTACAATGGCCCGCATGTGCAACTGGTGAGCAACAGCTTCCTCGGCAGCGCATCGCCATGGATGCTGCAAGCTGCCGAGCGCGGCTATGTGGTATGGACCGTTGATGGCCATGGCACCCCTAATCGCGGGCGCGAATTCGAGCAGGTAATTCACCGGCAGCTCGGCGTGGTGGAGGTGAAGGACCAGATGCGCGGCGTGGACTGGCTCAAGCAGCAGGCATGGATCGATGGCAGTCGCATAGCCGTCCACGGATGGAGCTACGGCGGGCACATGACCACGGCCATGCTCACGAGGCACCCCGGCGTATTCAAAGCAGGCGTGGCTGGCGGGCCGGTGATCGATTGGAGCCTCTACGAAGTGATGTACGGCGAGCGCTACATGGATAC
>JBATND010000034.1:0-19207 GCA_049290175.1 Flavobacteriales bacterium
GGATGTAGTCGCTCTGACCGCCGCGTACGAAGAGGGTGGGCACGCGCACCGTTTCTGGGCCGATGGCTGCCAGGATCTTATCCAAGTTGCGATGCAAGCCTTCCACATTCACGCGCCAAGCCAGTGCTCCTTCCTCCTTCCAATACAGGTTCTTCAAGAGGAACTGCACCACGCCGGGTTCCTTCACATGCTGGCTGATGTGCGCTTCAACCTCCTTGCGCGTGCGTCCGGGTGTGAGGTCGGCAGTGCGCAGCGCTTCGATGATGTGCGCGTGGTTGTTGGCGTGCTCCTTCGGGCTTATATCGATGACCACGAGCTGCTTCAAAAGCTCCGGCCATCGCTGCGCGAAGAGCATCGCAGTTTTGCCGCCCATGCTATGGCCCACCAGCACGATGTCATTTAAGCCGAGATTCACGGCCAGGGCATGCACATCGGCTGCCATGTACGCATACGATGTGGCCTCGGCATGCGGCGAACGGCCATGGTCGCGGAGATCAACGAGCAGCACGTCGAGCGGAATCGCGCCCGGAGCCGTGGGCTCGGCGAGCTCCTTGCCGATGCTTCCCCAATTGTCACTGGTGCCGAACAGGCCGTGCAGGATAATCACGGGCGTGGCACCGATAGGGCCAACGCGGCGGTAGTGCAGGTCGATGGCGCTCATCGCAATTCACGCAGGTAAAGCGCAACGGTGTTCTCCATCCCGAAGGTGAGCGCATCGCAAACAAGGGCGTGGCCGATGGAGACTTCCAGCACCGTCCGCGTGTTCTGCACGAAATAGGCGAGGTTCTGCAAGCTCAGGTCATGACCGGCATTCACGCCCAGGCCCAGTTCGTGAGCGCGCACCGCAGCCGAAGCGAAGGGCGCTACCGCTGCAGCGCGGTCCTGCGCGAATCCTGCCGCGTAGGGCTCGGTGTACAATTCGATGCGGTCGGTGCCCGTTTCGGCGGCATGCACGATTTGCTCCGGATCGGTCTCCATGAAGAGCGAAGTGCGGATGCCTTCGTCCTTGAATCGCGCGATCACCTCGCGGAGGAAAGCCTTCTGCATGCGCGCGTCCCAACCGGCATTGCTGGTGAGCACGCCCGGCGGATCGGGCACGAGCGTGACCTGCTCGGGCTTCACCTCCAGCACCAACGCAATGAAATCGGCCGACGGATAGCCCTCGATGTTGAACTCGGTGGTGATCACGTCGCGCAGCGCGTGCGCATCGGATCGCCTGATGTGCCGCTCATCCGGACGCGGATGCACGGTGATGCCCTGCGCGCCGAAGCGCTGAATGTCAATGGCCCATTGCAGCACGTCGGGGTTGTTGCCCCCGCGCGCATTGCGAAGCGTCGCCAGCTTGTTGATGTTCACGCTCAGTCGGGTCACTTGCCTGATGTTACTTAGTGCCCGCGCATTTCGCGGTGCGCAAAAGTAGAGGCCCATACGCACGACCACGGAACCCATGCACGCCATCGACCTCATCACCGCCGACATTCCGCCGCTTCGGCCGCAGGATGACGTGAACCGCGCCATGGATTGGATGGAGGAGTTCAAGGTGAGCCATCTGCCTGTGGTGGAAGGGCGCCGCCTCGTGGGCATCGTGAAGGACCAGGACCTGGTTGATCGCAACGATGCGCGGGCAGCGGTGGCGAGCGTGATGGACAGCGTGGAGATCCCGTACGCGCGTGGCGGTCAGCATATCTATGAGGTGATGAAGCTCTTCAGCGAGCGCGGCCTCAGCGTGGTGCCCGTGCTCGACGAAATGGGCGTTTACCAAGGCTCCATCACGGAGCATGAGGCGCTCAAGCGTCTGGCGCAGGTCACCAACATCCAAGAGCCCGGCAGCATTCTGGTGCTCGAGATGAACCAGCAGGATTACAGCCTCTTCGAGATCGCTCGTTTGGTTGAATCGAACGATGCCAAGGTGCTGAGCGTCTATACCCACCAGCTGCCGGATTCAGCGCGCCTGGAGGTCACGCTCAAGATCAACCGCGAGGAGATCAGCGACATCCTGCGGAGCTTCGAGCGCTACGAGTACTTCGTGAAGAGCACCTATCAGGGCAGCAAGCTGCACGACGACCTCCGGGGCCGCTTCGATGAGCTGATGCGGTACATCAATCTGTGAGGTCGAGGGTCAGACAGGTTCCCAGCCTGTCCACAAAGAGAAGCGACCTTGGTTGCATGCGGTCGGGTGATGATAGCTGGCCTTCCGGCATTCGTCCGACCTTCGTCCGCGCGATGCGCTTCTTCGCTTTCCTGACAGCATGCTGCATGGTGGCCACGCATACAGTGGCCCAATCCGCGGCATCTTCCAAGATCGTTGTCATCGGCATCGCCATTTCGGGCAACCACGCCACCAAGGACCGGATCATCCTGCGCGAGTTGGTGGTACTGGAGGGCGATACCCTCGAGGCCGAAGCGCTCAACGATCGCTTGGAGCGCAGCCGGCAGAACCTGATGAACACCGGCCTCTTCAACACCGTCACCGTGCTGCCGCTGTACATCGACCTGCAGCACGCCATGGTCGAGGTCACGGTGCATGAGCGATGGACCATCTGGCCCTCGCCGATCTTCCAACTCGCCGATCCCAACTTCAATACATGGTGGCGCACCTTCAATCGCGATCCTGACCGTGTGAACTACGGCGCTTATTTGTACAAATACAATTTCCGAGGGCGCAACGAGACCGTTTACATCAAGGCCCAGTTCGGCTACACGCGCCAATTCGGCTTCCGCTACAAGGTGCCGGGCATCGATCGCCGAGGGCGCTTCGGGCTCAGCATAGGTGCGCATTACACCGAACAAGCCGAGGTGACCGCCGCCACGCGCAGCAACCGTCGTGTGCTCCTGCGCCGCATGGATGGGCCCAATCGCGATGAGCAGAAGGCCGATCTGGAGTTGAGCCTGCGCCGCAGCCACGATGTCCGCCATTTCGTGCGCGCCGCCTTCGTGCAGGCCAGCGTCAGCGATACGGTGATCGCAACAGCCGCCGATTATTTCAACGGCGATGCTTCCACTGCTCGCTACCTCACGGTGGGCTATGGCATCATGTGGGACCGTCGCGACATGCGCATCTTCCCCCGTGCTGGCCATTACGCCGAAGCGCGCATCGACCGGTTGGGTCTTGGCCTGCTCAGCGACAATGCGCCCGATATCACTACGGCTTACGCCACCGTGAAGAAGTGGTGGAAGCTCAGCGAGCCGGTCTCGCTTTCATTGGGCGCACGCGGCAAGTACACGTGGGGCGCGCCGCCCTACTACGCGCAGGAAGCATTGGGCTACGGCCACTACGTGCGCGGCTACGAGTACTACGTGATCGACGGCGAGCACTTCACGCTGGGCAAGGCCAACGCCATCTTCCAGCTGGTCCGTCCGCGCAACCAACGTGCGGAGTTCATGCCCGCCGAAGCCTTCCGGTCGCTCTACTTCGCGGTGTACCTCAACATCTTCGCCGATGCGGGCCGCGTGTGGGACAGCCGCTATGCCGATGCGAACTTCCTCGCTGGCCAATGGATGAGCGGCTATGGCGCCGGACTCGACCTGGTAACCAGCTACGATCAGGTGCTGCGCACGGAATACACGTTCAATGCGCTCGGCGAGCACGGCTTCTTCCTACATTTCTCGCAACCCTTCTGAACGATGCGCGCAGCAGTACACGGACGCGACATGGATCGCGGCATGGCGCAGGTGCTGGCCGATGCGATCAACGCCATGCATCGCGCAGGCATCACGCCGGTGCTCACGCGGCCATTGGCTGAATGGCTCACGGCCTGTGATGTGCCGGTGACCGATGCGGTGCTCACCGAGGCCGATCCCGCGCGGCAGGAGATCGATCTCTGCATCAGCCTGGGCGGCGACGGCACCTTGCTCGATACCGTGGCGCTGCTCGGGCGCGCGGGCATCCCCGTGATCGGGATCAACCTGGGCCGCCTGGGCTTCTTGAGCAATGTGCGGCACGAGGACATGGACGCTGCGCTGTCTGCGCTGAAGGCTGGTCGGTACGCCTTGCAGGATCGCGCGCTATTGCAAGTGGTCGGCCATGGCGAGCTGCTCGGAACGAACGATTTCGCCCTGAATGAAGTGAGCCTGCACAAACGCGACACCAGCAGCATGATCAGCGTGCGCGTCTTCCTCGGCGACGATTATCTGAATACCTATTGGAGCGATGGCCTCATCATCGCCACGCCCACGGGCAGCACGGCGTACTCGCTCAGTTGCGGCGGACCTATCCTCTATCCCACGAGCGATGCGCTGGTGATCAATCCCATCTCGCCGCACAACCTCAATGTGCGTCCCTTCGTGGTGCCCGATCACTACGCCATCCGCTTGGAGGTGGAAGCGCGCGGCGATCGCTGCTTGTTGAACCTGGATGCGCGCGGCCACACCATCGACGGTCGCGCCACCGTCACCATCCGTCGCGCGCCCTTCACCGTGAAGATGGCGCAGCTCGAGGGCCACGACTTCCTCCGCACCCTGCGCGAGAAGCTCAATTGGGGCTTGGATCTGCGGAGTAGCGGGTAGGCTCAGCTCTCCTTGAACCAACTGGCGTACATGCCGTAGTTGCTCGCGATGCGCTCGATCTCGTTACGGGAAAGATCAGCGCTGACAGGACCGATGCGCTTGGCCGGAACACCGGCCATGAGGCTGCCGGGCTCCACCACGGTTCCTTGCGTGATCACTGCTCCTGCCGCGATCACGCTGCCCTCGCCGATCACCGTCTGGTCCATCACGATCGCGCCCATGCCGATGAGCACTTTGTCATGCACCGTGCAGCCGTGCACGATGGCGTTGTGCCCGATGCTCACATCGTTGCCGATGGTGAGTCCGCATTTCTCATAGGTGCAGTGCAGCACTGCGCCATCCTGGATGTTCACGCGTTCGCCAATGCGGATGCTGTTCACGTCGCCGCGCACCACGGCGTTGTACCACACGCTGCAGCCAGCGCCCATCACGGTATCGCCGATGACCACCGCGGTCTCGGCGAGGAAACAATCGGCGCCCAGTTTCGGGGTGAAGCCGCGTACGGATCTGATCAATGCCATGGTTGGGGGTTGAGGTGTTGTGTGGTTGAGGGTTGCGTGATGATCGTCACCCGTAGCCGCCGTAGCGGCGACGCATGCGTCGCCCGTGGAGGTTGAGAGGTTGTGAAGATGAGGGGTGATGGGACGGTATTCAACCCGCAACCCAGGTAACATTCAACCCCCAACCACCGATTTACGGCAGTTTCCCGCATCCTTCTTTCTGGCAACAGGCGGGCAGTTTCGCGAATGCCTTCGCATCGCCCGGTGTTCCATCGGCCGCATAGCCGAGCTTGATCAGTGCGGCGCGCAGATTCTCCGGAGTGTTCTTCTTCGCGTCATACTCCACATGCACGGTTGACGTGGCAAGGTCAACGTTCACCTTCTTCACGCCCTTTTCGTAGATCAGCTCTTTCTCGATGGTCTCCTTGCACATGTCGCAGACGGTGCTGCTCAGGATGTCAAGTTGTTCGATGTTCTTCTGTGCGCTCACGCTGCTTCCAATGAAGAAGGCGAGCAGGATGGTGATGAGTCTCATTCGGTAGGTGGCTTGGTGTTTCTTTTCAACGTATAGCGGAGGCCGCCGTAGATCATGGCTTTGTTCGTGGGGCCCCAGATCAAGCTGGCGTCAAAGTACGGGCCGTATGGATCATTGGGCGCGATCACCTGTTGCTGTTGCAATGTGCTGGTGAGGTTCTCGCCGCCGAGGTAGAACTCCCACGCGCCGGTGGAATAGGTGATCTGCGCATGCAAGGCGGCGAAGCTGGGCGAGCGCTCCGCGAACTGCAGTTCAGAGGTTGGATTAAGCTGCGTGGCCGGGATGCGACCCTCGCCGAAGAGGTTGAGATTGATGTCGAAGCGCCAATGCTCCTCGGGGCTGGTGTACGCCAGGTCGATGAGGCCGCGATGGCTCGGCGTGAAGGGGCGTTCGAGCACACGGCCATCATACGTTGTGCGCACCTCATAGAATCGGTGGCTCAGCTTCAGTTGGAAAGCGCGCGAGAGATCCACTTGCACATCGGTGAGCAGGCTGTTGGCATACGATGAGCCATCGAGCATGTACAGGGCCAGCGTCTGCGGGTCGCGGTCCATATCGGCGATCACCTGTTGCGTGAAGCGCGTGTGGTAGGCATCGATGCCGATGGCCCATTTGCGATCGAGCCATTTGAATTTGCGCAGTGCGCTGGCACCGAAGTTCCAGGCACGCTCCATGCCCAGCGTTCCTTCAAGCGCGATGTAGCGCGAGCTGGCCATCACGGCGGCATTCTCCACTAAGGGGTTCGCCGTGCGGAAGCCATGGCCGATGCTGGCGCGCAGGATGGTGAGCGGGTTCACATCGTACTTGGCGTGCAGTCGCGGGCTCAGCACATTGCCGAAACGGTCGTTCATGTCGAAGCGCAAGCCGCTCACCAGCGTGAATCGATCGCGTTTCAAGGTGTGCTCCGCGAAGGCGCCCGGCATGCGTTCCGTGCGGCCCAAGTCCAAGTGTTGCAGCGTGTCGCTCGGTGCATCGAATCGTCGGCTCACGAAGCGCTCCTCGTAGTCATCGTATTGGAAGCTGAGCCCCGCTTTGATTTGGTCGTTGCCATCGCGCAGCAATTGCTGGTACACGCCGCTCACGTAAGCGCTGCGCTGCTCGCCGGCATAGCTGCGCAGGCCGTAGGTGGAAGTGGATTCGTGCCAACGCCCGCTCGCGATCAGACCGATGCTCTTGCTCGCATCGCCCTTGAACATCCAGCCGTGTTTCGCAATGCCATCGAGCATGCGATTGGTCACGTCGATACGATAGAGCCCGAGTCCATTGTGCTCGTGATTGCCATGATCAGCATGCATCGCGTCCATGCCGCCGATGCGCTCATCGTGCACGGCGCGCACGGTGAATTGCCCGCTGCGCTTCTCCTCGAGGTGCATCCAGCGGTTCATCACGTTGATGCGCTTGGTGCGTGGCTGGTCGAGCAGGCCATCGCTGTTCTGGTCCATCGCCTGATCGAACCAGTTGCCGTGCAGCAGCAGCAGGTTGGCGCTGTTCGCGCCGGTTCGCTGCGCCGCGTGGATGTTCGCTTCCATGCGCCCCTGATTGTTGCCGTAGAGGTTCACGAAGAGCGGCGGTTCGTCCAGCGGATTCAACAGGCAGAAGTCGATTTGGCCCGTCATGGCATTCGGGCCATTCACCGCCGTGCCCGCGCCTTTGCTGAGATTGATGTCCTTGATCCACGTGCCGGGGATGAGCGTGAGTCCGCTGCTGGCGCTAAGGCCACGCACGAAGGGGATGTTCTCCAAGCTCATCTGCGCGTACTTGCCATCGAGGCCGAGCATGCGGATGGTCTTGGTGCCGCTCACCGCATCGCTGTAACTCACATCAACCGTTGCGTTGGTCTCGAAGCTCTCGCTGAGGTCGCAGCAGGCTGCACGCTTGAGTTCCTTCTGGCCGATCTGCTCGGTGGCCATGGTGCTGCGTGTGCTCAGTTGCACGCCTTGCGCGCGCTCCACCACTTCAACTGTTCCAATTGTTACGCCCGAACGCAGTTTGAAGACGATGGCTGCAGAAGGCGCCTGCATCAGCAGAAGCGTATCCGGCTGGTATCCGACGAATGAGGCTACAAGGCTAGCTGGCCATTTGGCCGGTGCATCCAGCTGGAAGGCGCCATTTACATCGGCTGTTATGCCCGTTGATGTTCCAAGCCAGAGAATGTTGGCCGGCATGCCCTCGTTCGTTTGCGAATCCATCACCCTGCCGGTGATCTGCTGGGCGGAGAGTGTGCTGCTGGCCAACAGCACCGCTAGGGCAAAGGCCCAGTGCAATACCATGCGCCCGCTAAGAGGACCCGGTGAGAAGAAGCTACCTCCACTGCTAAACCGCATTCTGACTTCCTGAAAGGTTGAACGAGAGCGACCACAGGCCTCAGCCATTGCGCATCCCACGCCTTCAGCAGGCTGGTGCGCCACAGCTCGCTCAAATCAGGAAACGACGCATCTGGGCCAATCTGTCCTTCCCGATCAAGGGCGGCGGACGGCTATCGAGCCAGCGCAACGGATGGCGCTCCAATGCAACTGCAGCCAAAGTCGGCGCAGCATCGGTGACAGGCAGTGCGATCAGGTCGAAGGTGGTCGAGGGCAACAATTCCAAACGTTCGGCGCCGGCCTGCAGAAGTTCGCAACAAGTGGCTGTGATCGTGGCGCCATCGCCGTGCTCCTCTTCGGGGCAGCAATCTTCGGCAAGGCCCAAGCTGAGCACGCTGTGCCCGCTGATGAGGCAGCTCATGCGCGATACCGTTAGCCCGCTGGTGGCCAGCAGCAACAGCATGGCTAGCGAGGCTAGCATCCAACGGTTCTTCTTGAGCTTGCGCATCGGTGGCGAAAGTAGGACGGCCACCCGCAGACGTATGCCAACATTCCTAACGACGGCTTGGGAGGCCACCGGTTCTACTTTCGCGCTCGCCATGGAAGCCACAGAGCCAATGACCGCCAGCAAGCGACCGCCGGTTACCGTTTACGCAGAGTCAACGCCGAACCCGACCACCATGCGGTTCGTGAGCAGCCGATTGTTGGTGCCCGATAGCCGCATCCTCGAGTTCCGCCACTACGACGAACCGAAGGGCGTATCGCCGCTCGCCGAGAAGGTCTTCAACCTGCCCTTCGTCACTGGCGTGCTGCTGAGCAGCAACTTCATCAGTGTTACCAAGAACAACTCGGTCGATTGGGACCTCGTGCAATTGGAGTTGCGCGAGTACATCCAGGAATACCTCAACACCGATGGCCGTGTGGTGTATGACGATGCGCCCGCGCAAGCCTTAGCAGACGCCAACGAGCGCGCCAGCTCGCACGCCGAAGCGAAAGGCCCCGATGATGAGAAGATCATCCGCGTACTGGAAGAGTACATCCGTCCTGCTGTGGAAGGCGACGGCGGCCACATCGCATTCCGCGATTTCACCGATGGCGTGGTCACGGTGTCCCTGCGCGGATCGTGCAGCGGCTGCCCTAGCAGCATGGTCACCTTGAAGCAAGGAATCGAGAACCTGCTGAAGCACGAGGTGCCCGGTGTTCGTGAGGTGGTGGCCGAAGAGCTTTGAGGGCCACGGCGCAACGGGCGCCTACCTTCGATTCCCAATCGTCATGCTGCCATGAGAATCCCGACACTCGTCTTCGCCTTGTTGTTTGCACTAGGCGCTTTGGCGCAGGGCACCACCACTTCTGTTCAAGATGGCGATTGGGGCGACCCTTCCACTTGGGACTGCAACTGCGTTCCAGAAGTGGTGAACGCCGTCGTCATCCACGAGGTGCGCATCGCCACCAACACTTTCCTCATGCAGAACGTGCATGTCACACCAGTGGGCAGCCTGGTCATGGACACCTATTACTCCGTGGTGATCATGGACACCGTGATCAACGATGGCCTCATGGACCTCGTGGCCGATTTCGATGTGGACTGGGCGCTCTTCAACAACGGCACCATCCGAATTGCTGGCGTGATCCACAACGATGGTCTGCTCGTGATGGGCGGCCCCGATGCGCTGCTCACAACTGACGATATCGGCAACTACGATACGATCGAGGGCGAGGGACGCATCTGCGTATCGGGCTTCTCGGAGAACACCGGCACCATCCACGGGCTCATCGACTTCTGCGATGGCACGCCCACAGTGAGCTCGCCGCCGTTCATCGACGTGAATACAGGAACAGTGGCGGGCTCGGTCACCTTCTGTGCGGCGGAACCCTGCGGGCCGCAGCGTGTGCAAGCGCGCCATGCCTTGAGCTTGCGCATCGGCCCCAACCCGGCGCAAGACCAGTTGCTCATCAATCTGCCAGCGATGGCGAGCATCAATGTGCGCGATGCGAGCGGTCGAGTGGTGCTATCGCGCGACGTGAACACCGCAGGCCAAAGCACAATCGATGTAAGCATGCTGCCGACGGGCGTGTATGCCGTTTCGGTGGAAGGTGCAGCGCTGAAGGATGTGAGGCGGGTGGTGATTGCGCGGTGATCGAGCATCGGGCTCCACGCCCCATCACCCCAAGAACGGATACCTATGCTCCGTTGGTGGAACGAAGTTCTCCCTTGGCACACGTGCCAATGGACTAGAAGCATGCCATCGGCCAGTCTATATTTGGCATCATGGTCATAGTTCTGAAGAAGCGGACGCCGCGCAAGAAGTTGAGGGCTGCGCTCAAGGCCTCCAAGGCGAAGCATGTTGAAGGCTTCGACGCGAAGCGCTTCAACGGCGCATTGCCCATGAAAGGCAATCCGGTCAAGGAGCAACGCAAGCAGCGCGATGAGTGGGCCTAGCCTATTGCTGGACACCAACATCATCCAGTACCTGCTGAATGGTGATGATGAACTGGCCGAATTGCTTCAAGGCACCACGGTTTTCGTGTCGGTCATCTCGAAGATTGGGTTGTTGAGCCGAAAGGACATTGATGAACGTGGCGAGAAGATCATTCAAGACTTGTTGGGCCATGCGAAGCTGATGGAACTCACTTCGGTCATACAGGAACGAACCATCAGGCTGCGACGGAAGCATAGGATCAAGTTGCCCGATGCCGTGATTGCAGCTACAGCATCATTCCTCAATGCACGGCTGGTAACAGCAGACAAGCGCTTCGCTCTCTTGTCGGACGAGATCGACGTTCTTCTGATCGAGCGTTGAGTGAAGAAGGCAGCTTGGCTGGACCGCTCGGACGCCCCTCTCACCCCAAGAACGGATACCTGTGCTCCGTAGGCGGAACGAAAGTCTCTTTGATGGTGCGCGGGCTCACCCAGCGGATCAGGTTCAGGTAGCTGCCGGCCTTGTCGTTGGTGCCGCTGCCGCGCGCGCCGCCGAAGGGCTGCTGGCCCACCACCGCGCCGGTGGGCTTGTCGTTGATGTAGAAGTTGCCCGCCGCGTTGCGCAGCACGTCTTGCGCTTCGATGATGCTCTTGCGGTCGTTGCTGATCACAGCGCCGGTGAGCGCGTATTCGCCGGTTGAATCAACGAGCTTCAGCGTCTCGCTCCACTTCGCTTCGGGATACACGTAGATTGTGAGCACCGGCCCGAAGATCTCTTCGCACATGGTCACGCTCTTCGGGTCCTTCGTTTCCGCAACGGTGGGTTGAATGAAGTAGCCGTCCTTCTTGTCGCACTTGCCACCCGCGTGGATCTTGATGTTCTTCTTGTCGTGCTTCAGTGCATCGATGTAGCCGCTGATCTTGTCGAAGGCCTTCTCATCGATTACCGCGCCGATGAAGTTCGAGAAGTCGCGCGGGTCGCCCATCTTCATGTCGGCGAGGTCGGCGAGCAATTCCTTCTTCACATCGGGCCAGAGGTTGGCGGGGATGTAGGCACGGCTGGCGGCGCTGCATTTCTGCCCTTGGAACTCGAATGCGCCGCGTGAGAGTGCCGTGGCCACCACCTTGGCATCGGCGCTGGGATGCGCGATCACGAAGTCCTTGCCGCCGGTCTCGCCCACGATGCGCGGGTAACTGCGGTACTTGGGCAGGTTGTTGCCGATTGTCTGCCAGATGTGGCGGAACACGCCGGTGCTGCCGGTGAAGTGGATGCCCGCGAAATCCTTGTGCGCGAAGATCTGCTCGCCCGCTACAGGGCCGTTCACATGCACCAGGTTGATCACGCCTGGCGGCAGGCCAGCGGCCATGAAGACTTCCATGAGCACCTGCGCGCTGTAGGCTTGCGTGTCGGCGCACTTCCACACCACGGTGTTGCCCATGAGGGCGCAACTGGTGGGCAGGTTGCCGGCGATGGCCGTGAAGTTGAAGGGCGTGAGCGCGAACACGAAGCCTTCGAGCGGACGGTAATCCAATCGGTTCCAAACGCCGGGGGAGGAGATGGGCTGATCGCGGTAGATCTGCTGCGCGTATGCCACGTTGAAGCGCAGGAAGTCGATGAGTTCGCACGCGGCATCGATCTCGGCTTGGAAGGCGTTCTTGCCTTGGCCCAACATAGTGGCGGCATTGATGCTGGCGCGGTACGGACCGGCAATCAGGTCGGCGGCCTTCAGCATGATGGCGGCTCGCTCCGCGAAGGGCATGTGCTCCCAATCGCGTTTGGCCTTCAGGGCGGCGTCGATGGCGGCGCGCACGTGCTTGGCCTCACCGAAATGCGCGTTGCCCAAGTGGTGCGCATGCTTGTGCGGCGGGCTCATCTTCCGCAGGTCCTTGGTTTCGATGGCGTGGCCCATGATCCACATGGGGGCATCGATGCGGGCGCGGAGGCGGCGGTCCATCTCGGCCTGTAGGGCTGCGCGCTCAGGGGTGCTGGGGGCGTAGGAGAGGACGGGCTCGTTCTTGGGCTCTGGAATCGCGAAGTGGCTCATGGTGCGGAGGGGGCTTTGCGCCGCGGCGAAGATACCCGGCCCCGGAGCTGATAGGCCATGTGCAACGCATCACACAGCCTCGACGATTGCCATGTAAAGCGGCATCCCTAGGGTGATGTTCAGCGGGAAGGTGACGCCCAGGGCCATGGGGATGTACAGGCCGGGGTCCGCTTTCGGCGCGGCAAGGCGCATGGCCGCAGGAACCGCGATGTAGCTCGCACTGGCCGCCAGCGTGGCGAACATGAACCGGTCGCCAATGCCGGGGGTGATGAAGCCGCTGAGCCAGGCCACCATGCAGCCATTGAGTAGCGGGATAAGCACGGCCATGGCCGATACGAAGAGGCCGTATTTCCGAAAAGCACCGAAGCGTGCTGCCGTGACCATGCCCATCTCAAGCAGGAACACAGCGAGGAAGCCCTTGAAGATGTCGGTGGTGAAGGGCCTGATGCCTTCTGCTTGTTTGCTGTCTGCTACAAGCCCGATCACCAAACTGCCGATGAGCATGAGCACGCTGCCATTGGTGAAGCTGTGCTTGAGCATGTGGCCCAGCGAGGGGCGCTCGGTGCTCTCCTTGTCATAGCGCATCAGCAGCACCATGCCCACGATGATAGCGGGGCTTTCCATCAGCGCCATGATGGCCACCATGTGCCCGCTGAAAGGCATCTCCTTGGCTTCGAGGAATCCGCTTGCTGCAACGAAGGTTACCGCGCTCACCGAGCCGTAAGCCGCAGCGATGGCACCAGCGTTCTGCACACCGAGCTTGTTCTTCAGCAGGAAGAAGGCATAGAGCGGGATCGCGCTGGCGATCGCCATTCCGAAGAGCAGCTCGCTGGTGAATTGGGCGTTCAGATGCTCGTGCGCCAGTTCCTGTCCGCCCTTGAAGCCGATGGCGAAGAGCAGATATAGTGAGATGAACTTGATGGTGGTTGGCGGTATCTCCAGGTCGCTCTTCACCAGATAGGCGACAATGCCCAGCAAGAAGAAGAGCAGCGTCGGGTTGGTGAGGTTCGAGAGCAGGAGGGAGAAGTCCATGTGTTCGTGCTAGCGGGCTTTCGATGCCAGGATGGTGAAGGTGCTCTTGAGCAGGGCTGAGTTCGGCACCGTGGTCATTGCTCCGTTATCCTGCCGGATGAAGGTGAAGAAGTAGGTGATGTCCACGAGTTCGCCTTCCACCTCCTGATCCCCGTCCTTCAGCCGGATGCGGTCGTTGATCTTAACCGGATGCTGGAAGAACAGGACAAGGAAGGCGGTGATGTTCGAAAGGATCGACATCTCGGCGAAGAAGGCCACGCCGAGTACCGTGATCGCGGAGGCAGCGAACAGGAGGATCTCGTTCTGCTTTACGCCCCAAATGGCGGTAAGCACGATGGTGATCAGCATCAGGAGCAGGAGGCGGATCAGGCGCATCACTTCCCGCTCCTCCTTGGCCTTGTATGCCAGCCTCATCACAGCGCCTCGCACCAGCCAACGGGATGTGGCCATGACGACGAAGAACGTCGCTGCAGCCGCGGCTGATTCAATGATCTGGACGCGATGATTGATCAAGAAATCGTCCATCCTGGTCGATGAGGGTGCGAAGTAAGTGAAACTATCTGATAAGTGTAGTAATACTATATTCGCCCCCCCGATGAACAACGTCCATCTTCACCTGCGGCCCGATACATCCCTTTCCCTGAAGGATCCCGAAGCCACGGAGCTGGGCCGTTCCATGCTCATCGGCGGCCTGGAGCTCATGAACGAGCTGGGCCTGGAGGCATTCACCTTCAAGAAGCTTGCGGACCATATCGGATGCACGGAGGTGAGCCTGTATAAGTACTTCCCGAACAAGCAGCGGCTGCTCCAGTACTATTTCCAGCTCTATTGGCTATGGTTAAGGCAAGTGTGCGGCCGCTTGGCCGAGCGTGCGAACGACCCGCGCGAATCGCTGGAGGATGTGGTGGAGGCCATCTGCGGGGTGTGGCCCAAGGAACTGCCACAGGTGCAGCTCGACCCGCAGGCGCTGCGAACCCTCGTGATCGAGGAAGGCATGAAGAGCTACCTGCACAAGAATGTTGATCAGGACAACGCGCGTCGCCTCTTCCTCCCTTACAAGGAGCTGAGCGCGTTCTTGGCTGAGCGCCTGGTGGCTTGCCGTGCCGATGTCCCTTGGCCCCGCTCCTTCGCCACCACCGTGATTGAGATGGCGCATTCGCTCCCCTTCGCCATGGAGCACCTGCCCTCGCTCACCGAACTCAGCAGCCGCAAGGACCTGAAACAGCTGGCGCAGCACCTGATGCACCGGACCATCACATATCTGGATCACGCACAACCCCTGAAGAAGAAATGAGCCAAACCATCACCGTCGCCAAGGGCGATGGCATCGGCCCGGAAATCACCGACGCTGTGCTCCGCATCCTCGACGCCGCGCAATGCGGTCTGACCTATGAACACATCGAAGTAGGCGAGAAGGTTTATCTCTCCGGCAACAGCAGTGGCATTCCTGCCGAGTCTTGGGCCACGCTGCGGCGCAACCCCGTATTCCTCAAAGGCCCCATTACCACGCCGCAAGGCTCGGGTTACAAGAGCCTCAACGTCACCATCCGCAAGACGCTCGGCCTCTACGCCAACGTGCGCCCTTGCCGCAGCTACCATCCATTCGTGCGTACGCAGCATCCGGGCATGGACGTGGTGGTGGTGCGCGAGAACGAAGAGGACCTCTACGCGGGTATCGAGCATCGGCAGACCACCGATGTGTTCCAATGCCTCAAGGTCCTCAGCCTACCTGGCACGGAGAAGATTATCCGTTATGCATTCGAGTATGCGCACGCCAACGGCCGCAAGAAGGTGACCTGCCTGGTGAAGGACAACATCATGAAGCTAACCGACGGCATGTTCGCAGATATGTTCCGCCGCGTGGGCAAGGAGTATCCCGGCCTGCAGCAGGAGATCCAGATCATCGACATCGGCACCGCGCGCGTGGCCACGCAGCCCGAGCGCTATGATGTGATCGTGACGCTGAACCTCTACGGCGACATCATCAGCGACGTGACCGCCGAGCTCACCGGCAGCGTGGGCATGGCGGGCAGCGCCAACATCGGCGACCGCATCAGCATGTTCGAGGCCATCCACGGCAGCGCGCCCGATATCGCTGGCATGGGCATCGCCAACCCTAGCGCCATGCTCAATGCCGCGTGCATGATGCTGGTACACCTCGGGCTGCCTGAAAAGGCCGAAGCGATCCAGAATGCCTGGCTCTGCGCCTTGGAGGATGGCTTGCATCCAGGCGATGTCTTCCGCGAGGGCGTGTCGAAGAAGCGCGTCGGCACGGCGGAGTTCGCCGATGCCGTGATCGAGCGATTGGGCAGGAAGCCGCAGCAGCTCACCAGTGTGGAGATGAAGCACGGCAACGCACTCGACTTCGTGTACGACCGGCCCGTAGTGAAGCGCGAGCTCTGCGGCGTGGACGTATTCGTGTGCGATGCGACGAGCACGCCGGATGAACTCGCCGCCAAGCTGCTCAAAGCCTCGCACGGCATGCTGAAGCTCAAGCTCATCACCAACCGAGGGGTGAAGGTGTGGCCTGAAGGATTCCCCGAGACCTTCTGCACCGATCATTGGCGCTGCCGCTTTGTGGGCCCTGATGTGGTGATCGACAACGACAAGGCCACCTACATGCCCATCGGCCAGCGGCAGATCATCCAGATGCTGCATCTGTTGAACGATGCGCGCATTGATATCATCAAAACCGAGAACCTCTACCTCTTCGACCGCGTGAGGGGCTTCTCGCTGGGGCAAGGTGAATAGCCGGTTGTATGGTCAGTTGACAGACAATCAGGTGATACTGCTGTTGGCTTGGACCGCTTCGCCGGGCGCGCGCTAGGCGTGGCTGCCGCGCACGGCAAGGAGCGCGATAGGCAGGGCATTGCCGCTGGCGATGCGGCCATGTCGCTTTCGAGGTGCGGCCTAGCGATAATCTGGAGGAGGATCCCCAGCATTGCGGCCATGGCAAACCTTAGCCGATCACTCCAGGTTGTCGAAGCGGTAGATGTCGTCCACCGGAGTACCCGCAGGCATGTCGCATACCGGGTGAACAAGGCCATCGTTCAAGCGATACACCCAGCCATGCAGATGCGGGCCGCCGCGGGTCTTCCACGCTTGTTGGATGATGCTGGTCTTCATCAGGTCGAGGACCTGCTCCTTCACGTTCAGCTCCACCATGCGGTCCAAGCGGGCCTGCTCCGTGGGCTGCGAGTCCACTTCGGCTTTGTGGAGCCGGTACACATCCTTGATGTTGCGCAACCACTTGTTGATGAGGCCGAGTGATTGGTGCGTCATGGCGGCCTGCACGCCTCCGCATCCGTAATGGCCGCACACGATCACATGCTTCACGTGCAGGTATTCAACTGCGTATTGAAGCACGCTCAAGAGGTTCAGGTCCGTGTGCACCACCATGTTGGCGATGTTGCGATGCACGAAGATCTCGCCGGGCTGCGTGCCCGTGATCTCGTTGGCGGGCACGCGGCTGTCGCTGCAACCGATCCAGAGGAACTCTGGGCGCTGGATCTTCTCCAAGCGATGGAAGAACTCTTGGTCGTGCGCGACGCTGTTCTCGGCCCAGGCCTTATTGTTCAGCAGGAGCTTGTGGTAACTGTCCATGTGTTGAAGGTTTAGTGCGTTTTTGGTGCATCAGCGAGCATCGAGCGTGGAACCGGAGGCTTTTCGCCAGGCCGTATCGGCATATTCATCAATTGCACGCGGATCCCCCGATCGACCGCAGTGATCGCGAAATCGTCGATGATCTCGCGCACATCCGGGTCCAGGTCATACGAGCGCCCGCCATCGATGACCACGCGCGCCCCATCGGGCACCTCGCTCAGGGTGCGCTTGATGCCCGCCTTGTTCAAGAAGGTCACGTCCTCGCTGAGTTCGATGTAGATGGGCATGCCCGGCTTGTAGCGGGTTCGGTCATAGTGGTAGGGCACCTTGAAGTTCTTCCAAAGAATGTGGATGAAGGCCACCACCAGGCCCAAGATCACACCGCGCAACAGGTCATTGGTTACGGCCATGAAGCCGACGGTGACGATGAAAGGAATGAACTGCGGCAAGCCCTGCTTCCACATGCCCGAGTACAGGGCTGGCTTCGTGAGCTTGTAGCCAACCATCAGCAGCACAGCTGCCAGGCTCGCCAACGGAACCATGCGCAGCACGCTCGCAACCGTAAGCACCGATACCATGAGCCAGCCGCCATGAAGGATGGATGACAGCTTGGATTGCCCGCCACTAAGGATGTTGGCCGAGCTGCGCACCACTACCTGGGTGAGGGGCAAACCACCAAGCAACCCGCTCAGCACATTGCCAGCGCCTTGCGCATATAGTTCGCGGTTGGCCGGTGTATTGCGCTTGCGCGGGTCCATCTTATCCGTCGCTTCAACGCAGAGCAAGGTCTCGATGCTGGCGACCACCGCCAACGTGAAAGCGATGCGCCAGAAGGCAGGATTATCGACCGCCGACCACGATGGAAGCTTATACGAGCCCGTGTCCATGAGGTCGGGCAACTGCACGTAGTGGCCAGCACCGATGGTGAGCAGCGGATGCCCATCGAATCCAAGGGCCATCACGATACCCAGCGCCACAGCCAGCAGCGGGCCGGGCACATAGCGCAAAAGCTGATTGCGTTGAATGAAAGGCCGCTCCCAGAGCACCATCAGCACGACGCATGCAAGGACGATGAGCACCGCGCCCCAGTTGGGCGATTCCATTGCGACGGCGATTTCCTGGAACGTGTTCAGCTTGTCCGGCTGGTCGAAGCTCTCATCGCCCATGGGGTCCTTATCGTCGCCGAGCGCATGCGGGATCTGCTTCAGGATGATGATGATGCCGATGCCCGCCAGCATGCCCTTGATTACGCTGCTGGGGAAGTAGTAGGCGATGATGCCTGCGCGCGCGATGCCCAGGCCCAATTGGATCAAGCCAGCAACAACGGTCGCCGCCAGCAGTGCCTCGAAGCTGCCCAGCTCCGCGATGCCCATGGCCACAATGGCCGTAAGGCCCGCCGCAGGGCCGCTAACGCCCAGAGGCGAACCGCTCAATGCGCCCACGACGATACCGCCGATGACACCGGCGATGATGCCCGCAACGGGCGGCGCGCCAGAAGCGACCGCGATGCCCAGGCACAGCGGCAAGGCAACAAGGAAAACAACGATGGATGCAGGCAGGTCCTGCTTGATTCTCGAGAACATGAAGGATGATTGAAAGCGTTGCTGACGGAGAAGGGAACCTGCTGGGCAGGTCGGACGGTCAGCAGGCTTTCGGAGGCGGCACGCTCACCTTGGCCAGGGGCCCAGCAACGATTCGTTCGTCTGCTGGCCAAGGCATGCGAAGCTCGAAGCTGTGCACGGCTTCCACCAGAGCGCTACCATGGTCGCAGCAGCGCTCGTTGTGCTTCACTACTTCCTCTTCAAGCAGAGGCGGCGTCTCGAATCCCAGTTCCACCCAAGCTGTGTTGCACAACCAGCCCACGGTCTGTGGGGTGCAGATCAGCGCCGAAGCGAGCAACACGCTCAAACCCGCCATCAGCAGGTTCACGCGTGAGGCATTGATCATGCGCTTGAGGTTCATCGTGTCCTGCCCTTGCGGCAGGCAGGGGCGAATGTAGAAGCGCGGGCCTTGCCTCGAAGGAGCTTTTGTCCAGTTAACAACGCCGATACTCAATTGCTCGCCCAATCGCTCGAGAGCTGGATCACGGGGATGTCCACGCGGAATTCGCTGCCATCTGCCGCGCGCCGCATAAGGTAGGTGCCCTGCATGCGGCCGAAGGCCCCCCGCAAGTCGCACGCGCTGCTGTAGGTGAACTCTTCGCCGGGAGCCAATACAGGGGTCTCGCCCACCACGCCGGGTCCTTCCACCTCGCGCCGGCCATG